>NZ_JBFAJR010000001.1:243999-516873 GCF_040655295.1 Streptomyces sp. NPDC050448
GGCCCCCGCGTCGACACCCGGCGCGGCCCAGCCCTTGACCCCGGGTCGGGGCGCGGCTCTCGCGCAGCCCCCGTGCGGGGCCCACTCCCGGGGCTCGGCCCCGGCTCCGGTCACGGCCCAAGCCCTGGCCCCCTGCCCGGCCCCCGGCCCGGATCCGGCTGCCGCCGCTCGCGCGGCACGGGCGGAGGGCTCGACACGCGGTGGTGCGGCCCGCCCGGCGCCGGCAGCGGAGCGGCGGATCGAGGGGTTGTTGCTCGGGCTCGCCGCAGGCGACGCCGCCGGCTGGCCCGCCGCCCGGCACCGGGCCAGCCGCATGCCCGAGTGGACCCGCCGCCTCACCCGCGAGCTCGACACCTTCGCCGAGCAGAACCAGACGACGACCCTCCCCGTGCCCATCGCCCTCAACCAGCCCCCGGAACCCCTGCGGCTCGGCCCCTCCGACGACGCCGAGTGGGCCGCCTTCGCCGCCGAATCCGTACTCACCGCGGCAGGTGTGCTGCTCAGCGACCTCAGCCGGTCCCGCCGGATGCGGGCCGCCATCGACCTCGCCTGGAACGCCCTGGCCAGCGAGATCGCCGCGGCGGCCGAGCGCGCCCCCGAGGTGGAGTCGGCCGTCCTCCCGCTCCGCGCCCGCATCTCCGTCCGCGCCGGCCTCGGCAACCTCGCCGCCGGCCTGCGCCCGCCCGCCACCGGCCACGACAACCCGCACTACTTCGACGACGCCGCCTGCATCCGCGCCTGCGTCCTCGCCGTCGTCCACCCCGGCGACCCGGCCGCGGCCGCGGACCTCGCCGAGTTCGACGCCCGCTACACCCAGGACGGCGACGGAGTCCACGGCGCCCGCGCCATGGCCGCCGCCATCGCGTCCGCCCTCGCCGGCGCCGACACCGACACCGCGGTCGACGCCGCCCTCGGCCGGCTCCCCGAGGCCACCGAGATCGGCCGCAACGCCCGCCACGCCGTCAAGCTCGCCCGTGCCCACACCGGCGGAGGCGGCGCCTTCGCCATCGTCCCCACCCTCGAGCACGAGATCGTGGACCACGTCTACAGCTACGGCATCGCCGCCGCCGAGACCGTCCCCGTGGCCCTCGCCCTCGCCACCGCCGCCCGCGGCCGGGTCGAGGAGGCCGTCCCGGCCGCCGCCTGCCTGTCCCGCGTCGCGGACTCCGCCCCCGCCCTCGCCGGCGCGCTCACCGGCGCCCTCGGCGGCGGCGACTCGATCCCCACCGCCTGGCGCGAGGCCTGCCGCACCCTCTCCGGCTGCGCCCTCCCCCGCCTCGCCGGGACCGATCTCGTCGAACTCGCCGCGCTGCTCGCTCGCACGGAACTCACCTCACCCAAGGGATGATTCGGACATGACGCTCACTCTGGAAGACCGGGCGGCCGGATGCCTCGTCGGAGCCGCCGTCGGCGACGCGCTCGGCGGTCCGGTGGAGGGCTGGTCCCCCGACCAGATCGTGGAACGGCACGGCGGCCGCGTGCACGGCATCGTCGGCCCGTGGCACGAGGACTGGCGCACGGCCCGCCCCATCGCGCCGTACCACAAGGGCGACGGCCACGTCACCGACGACACCCTCATGACCCATGCGCTGGTACGGGTCTACGAGGCCGTACGGGACCACCTCGACGCGTACGCGATCGCCGACCACCTGGTCCCGGACCTGATGACCAGCCCGCGCTGGATCCCCGAACTCGAAGCGGAGGCCCTCCCCCTCCAGCGGATCTTCCTCGCGGAGAAGTGGATCGTGACCCGGCTGCACTACGCGCACGCGGACCCGCGCGAGGCGGGCAGCGGCAACATCGTCAACTGCGGTGCGGCGATGTACATGGCGCCGGTCGGCATCGTCAACGCGGGCAATCCGGCGGGCGCGTACGCGGAGGCGCTGGACATCGCCGGCGCGCACCAGTCCTCGTACGGGCGCGAGGCGGCGGGCGTCTTCGCGGCGGCGGTGGCCGCGGCGTGCGTACCGGGGGCGACGGCGTCCTCGGTGGTGGACACGGCCCTCGCCCTGGCCAAGGACGGCACCCAGGAGGCGATCGCCGCGGTGTGCGAAGTGGCGGGCCGCCACCGGGACTTCGAGTCGGCGCTGGCCCCGCTGCGCGCGGCGGTCGCCCCGTACGACTCCGTCGGCCCGGACTACCGCAAGCCGTCCCTCGGGGCGCGGCGGCCGTCCCGGCTGCACGCGATCGAGGAGCTCCCGATCGCGCTCGGGATGCTGATCGTCTCCGACGGGGTGTACGAGGGTTCCGTGCTCGGAGCCGTCAACTACGGGCGTGACTGCGACTCCATCGCCACGATGGCGGGGGCGATCGCCGGAGCCCTGTCGGGCGTCTCGGCGGTCCCGCCCGCCTGGGCCAAGCAGGTTTCCGAGGCCAGCCGCCTCGACCTGCACGCCCCGCCATCGGCACTGGCCGCGGTGACCCGTGAGGTCTTCGCCCTGGACCGCGCCCGACGCCGCGCCCACGAGTCGGCCTTCACCTCGATCGCCACCCCGCAGTGACCGGCACCCCGCCCTGCGATGCCCCTGCGGCCGGCCCCGCACCGCTCCCGGTCGGCGGACACCCGCCCGCACCCGCCCCGCCGGCCAACGCCGACCGGGCGAGGTACCCGGCACCGCCCGACCCGGACCCGGCAAGGTACGCAGCAGCGCCCGACCCGGACCCGGCAGAGCATGCGACGCCAGCCGACACCCACCCGGCAAGGCACGCAGCAGCGCCCGACCCGGACCCGGCAGAGCATGCGGCACCAGCCGACCCGGACCCGGCAAGGCATGCGACGCCAGCCGACACCCACCCGGCAAGGCACGCAGCAGCGCCCGACCCGGACCCGGCAAGGTACGCAGCAGCGCCCGACCCGGACCCGGCAGAGCATGCGACGCCAGCCGACACCGACCCGGCAGGGTGCGCAGCAGCGGCCGGTCCGGGCCGGGCGGGGGTGGGGCCGGGGACCGGCGCAGGCGCGCCGACGGCCACCGGCGGCACTCCGCCGCGCCCGGCGGTCCGCGGGGAGCCGCCCGCACCCGGGTCGGCGGTGCGGGCGGCCTCGACCGCGGGCGGCGTACGGCTCACCTGGGTCCAGCCGGAGGACCTGGTCGGGCACGAGCTGCGGCAGGCCGCCGAGGACGGGCGGGACGCGGAGCCCCTGCTCCGCGCCTGGATCGCGGCTGGCGGTGCCCCGGCGCCCGGCCGGGCCGGCGCCTCCCCCGCCCCCGCCCCGCCGGAGCTCCGCGCCCTGGCCTCCCGCCTCCTGACGGAACTCGCCGGCCTGCCCTCCCCGTCGGCACCCGACGAGCCGACCCCCTGGCCCGCCATCACCGCCACGTGGACCGCGACGCCGGGCCGGGGGCCCGGACCCGGCCCCGGACCCGACCCCGGGCTGCGGGCTCGGCTGGAGCGGGCCTGGGTGGGGCGGGCCGTGGGGTGCGTGCTCGGGAAGCCCGTGGAGAAGCTCCCCCTCGAGGGGATCCGGGCGCTGGCCCGGGCCGCCGGGAACTGGCCGCTGGACGACTGGTTCACCGAACAGGGCGTCCCCGCGGAGCTGCTGGCCGCCCACCCGTGGAACCGTCGCTCCGCCGCCACCTCCCTCGCCGAGAACATCGACGGCACCCCCGAGGACGACGACCTCGCCTACCCGCTCCTGAACCTGCTGCTCCTCCAGCGCCACGGCAAGCGGTTCACCACCGCCGACGTCGCCCGGCTCTGGCTCGACGAGCTCCCCGCCGGCCGGACCTTCACCGCCGAGCGCCTCGCGTACCGGAACCTGCTGCTCGGGCTCGAGCCCCCGACCACCGCCACCCACCACAACCCCTTCCGCGAGTGGATCGGCGCCCTCATCCGGGCCGACGTCCACGGCTGGACCAACCCCGGCGACCCCGCCGCCGCCGCGGCCCAGGCGTACCGGGACGCCGCCCTCACCCACACCGGCAACGGCGTCTACGCCGCCCTGTTCACCGCCGCCGCCATCGCCGAGGCCGCGACCGGCCGGGCCGACATCCACACCGCGCTCCGGGCCGGACTGGCCGTCGTACCGCCCCGCTCACGGCTCGCCGAGGCCGTCCGCCACGCCATCGACACAGCCCGGCGGCACGCCGACTTCGACCGTGTCGTCGACCGCCTGCATGCCCGGTACGGCCACTACCACTGGGTCCACGCCATCCCCAACACCGCCCTGATCGCCGCCGCCCTCACCCACGCCGACGGGGACTTCACCCACTCCGTCTGCCGTGCCGTGTCCGGTGGTTGGGACACCGACTCGAACGGGGCCACCGCCGGTTCGCTCGCCGCACTCGTCGACGGGAACGGCGTCCCGCACCGCTGGGCCGCCCCCCTGGGGAACCGCCTCGCCACCACCGTCCCCGGCTTCGACGGCATCGGCTTCGACACCCTCGCCCAGCTCACCGCACAGGAGGCAGCACGCCCATGACGGCCATCGCCGTGCTCGGCAGTACCAACATGGACCTCGTCGCCTACGTCCCCAAGGCCCCCCGGCTCGGGGAGACCGTCACCGGCCGCGCATTTCGCACCGTCCCCGGCGGCAAGGGCGCCAACCAGGCCGTCGCCGCCGCCCGCTGCGGCGGGGAGGTGGTGATGATCGGCGCGGTCGGGGCCGACGAGTTCGGCGTACGGCTGCGCTCCGCGCTCGCCGCGGCCGGGGTCGAGACGGCCGCCCTGCGCACCGTCGATGGCGCCAGCGGTACCGCCCACATCACCGTGGACGACGAGGGCGGGAACAGCATCATCGTCATCCCCGGCGCCAACGCCCACGTCACCGGTCTGGAAGCGGGCGACGACTCCCGCATCGGCGCCGCCGACTCCCTCCTCCTCCAGCTCGAACTCCCGCTCTCCGCCGTCCTGGCCGGCGCGCTCGCCGCCCGCGCCCACGGCGTCCGCACGGTCCTCACCCCGGCCCCCGCCCGGCCTCTGCCCGCGGAACTCCTGGCCGCGGTCGACCTGCTGGTCCCCAATGAGCACGAGGCCGCCGCCCTGACCGGCCTCACCGACCCGCACCAGGCCGCCGAGGTGCTGCTCCACGAGGTCCCGGAGGTCGTCATCACCCTCGGCGCGGCCGGGTCCCTGTACGCCGCCCGCGGGCGGGAGCCGCTGACGGTGCCCGCGCCCCGGGTCCGGGCGGTGGACACCACCGCCGCCGGTGACACGTTCGTCGGCGCGCTCGCCGTGGCGCTCGGGGAGCACCGGCCCGTGCCGGAGGCGCTGCGCTGGGCCTCGGCGGCGGCCGCGCTCTCCGTCCAGCGCCCCGGCGCCCAGGACTCGATGCCGACCCGCACCGAAACGGACGCCTTCGCCGCATCCGAGCCCCTGCCCGGGACCGGCCCCGCCTCCGGGGCAACCTCATGACCCCCGCGGGCGCGACACCGCCCGCCCCGGCCGAACCCGCGTCCGGAACCAGGGCCCACGCCGGGCCCGCGCCCGGCACACCGCCCAGAGCCGCCATCGCGGCCAGGCCCGGCCCCCCGTCCAGCCCAGGCCCCGCACCCAGCCCCGAGCCCGAGACCCGAACCGGGGCCGGGACGGGGACCGGGGCCGGGACCGGGGCCGACGCCGGGCCGCTGCGCGGGCTGCGGGTGCTTGATCTCGCCACCCTCTTCGCCGGGCCGCTCGCCGCCACCCTGCTCGGCGACTTCGGCGCCGAGGTCGTCAAGGTCGAGCACCCCGAACGCCCCGACCCCTCGCGCGGCCACGGCCCCGCCAAGGACGGCGTCGGCCTGTGGTGGAAGCTGCTCGGCCGGAACAAGCGGACGATGACCCTCGACCTGTCCACCCCCGGCGGGCGCGACACCCTGCTGCGGCTGGCCGCCACCGCCGACGTGGTCATCGAGAACTTCCGCCCCGGCACGCTGGAGAAGTGGGGCCTGGGCTGGCCCGAGCTGTCCGCTGCCAACCCGCGGCTGGTCCTGACCCGCGTCACGGCCTTCGGCCAGCAGGGCCCGTACGCGCACCGCCCCGGCTTCGGCACCCTCGCCGAGGCGATGAGCGGCTTCGCCGCCATCACCGGGGAGCCCGACGGGCCCCCGACCCTGCCGCCCTTCGGCCTCGCCGATTCGATCGCCGCGCTGACCACCGCGTACGCCGTGATGACCGCGCTCGCCGGCCGCGACCGCACCGGCCACGGGCAGGTGGTGGACCTGGCCATCATCGAGCCGATCCTCACGGTGCTGGGCCCGCACCCGCTCTGGTACGACCAGCTCGGCTACGTCCAGCCGCGCACCGGCAACCGCTCCACCAACAACGCCCCCCGCAACACCTACCGCAGTGCCGACGGCCGCTGGCTGGCGGTCTCCACCTCCGCCCAGTCCATCGCGGAGCGCGTCATGCGGCTGGTCGGCCGGCCCGAGCTGATCGGCGAGCCGTGGTTCGCGACCGGCTCCGGCCGGGCCGCCCACGCGCCCGTCCTCGACGAGGCGGTCGGCGGCTGGATCGGGCGCCACAAGGCCGACGACGTGGTCGCCGCCTTCGAAGAGGCCCAGGCCGCCGTCGCCCGGGTCTACGACGTACGGGACGTCATGGCCGATCCGCAGTTCGCGGCCCTGGACACCGTCACCGAGGTCGAGGACCCCGAACTCGGCCCGCTCCGGATGCAGAACGTCCTGTTCCGGCTGTCCGGGACCCCCGGCGGGATCCGCTGGGCGGGCCGCCCGCACGGCGCGGACACCGACGCCGTACTCACCGAACTCGGCCTGTCCGAAGCCGAGATCAGCGCACTCCGGATGGAGGGGGCCCTGTGATCCTGACCTGGCTCTACGTACCCGGCGACCGCCCCGAGGTGGTAGCCAAGGCCCTGCACTCCGGGGCCGACGCCGTCATCGTCGACCTGGAGGACGCGGTGTCGGCCTCCCGCAAGGAGTACGCCCGCGCCGCCACCGCGGAACGGCTCGCCGAGCGCCCCCCGGTCCCCGTGGTCGTCCGCGTCAACGCCCTGGAATCCCCCTGGGCCGGCGCCGACCTCACCGCCCTGACCGGGCTGCGGGGCCTTGCGGGGCTGCGGCTGCCGAAGATCTCGGCCCCGGAGCAGATCGCCGCGGTCGCCGACCGCACCGGCGGGGTGGCCCTGTACGCCATGCTGGAGTCGGCGCTGGGCGTGGAGCGCGCGTACGAGATCGCCCGCGCGCACCCGGCCCTGCGCGGACTCTCCCTCGGCGAGTCCGACCTCCGCGCCGATCTGGGCATCAGCGCCGAGGCGGGCCTGGACTGGCCGCGCTCGCGGGTGGTGATCGCGGCCCGGGCGGCGGGGCTGGCCCCGCCCGCGCAGTCGGTCTTCCCCGACATCCGGGACCTGGAGGCGCTGGCCGTCTCCTGTGCCCGCGGCCGGGCGCTGGGCTTCCTGGGCCGGGCGGCGATCCACCCGCGCCAGCTGCCAGTGATCGAGCGGGCGTACCTGCCCGGCCCGGATGAGGTCACCGCCGCCCAGGAGATCGTCGCGGCCGCGCGCCGTACCCCGGGCGCGCTGGCCCTGCCGGACGGCCGGTTCGTCGACCCGGCGGTCCTGGCGGGCGCGGAACGGGTCGTCGCGCTCGCCCGCCGGGAGTGACGGCCGGGCCCCGGGGGCCGTGCGCCGAGCGGCGACCAGGGCCACCTGCCGCCCACGCGGACCCGGAGTACAGGGCCACGCCCGCGTTGACATGGGCTTGCCCCGGTCGGCGATGACCGCGTTCTGCGGCACGGCAGCAGACGCCGGTCACGCGACGGGAGGGGCGCCGCGTGGTGGCGCGGCGCCCCTCCCGTGTGGTCCGGATGACCCGGTCAGAGCTTCTTGGTGGCCTTCGGAGCCTCGGCGTCCGCCGTCACGGCGTCCTTGGGCTCGTCGTCGGCCTCGGTCTTGGCCTCGGTCTTGGCCTCGGTCTTCGGCTCGGAGTCCTCGGCGGTGGCCGGGGCGTCGGTTCCCGCGTCCTTCGCCTTGTCCTCGTCTGCGTCCTTGTCCTTGGCCTCGGGGTCGGATGCCGCGGGTCCGCGGTCCGGCTCCACGACCTCCTCGCGGCCCGGCCGCAGCTTCGCCGACAGCACGAGGTAGACCACGGCCAGGATGAAGACCACGATCGCGGTCCACACGTTCAGCCGCACGCCGAAGATGTGGTGGGCCTCGTCGACCCGCATGTACTCGATCCAGCCGCGGCCGACGCAGTACGCGGCGACGTACAGGGCGAACGCCCGGCCGTGTCCGAGCTTGAAGCGGCGGTCGGCCCAGATCACGAGTGCGGCGACGCCGAGGCACCACAGCGACTCGTAGAGGAAGGTCGGGTGGTAGGTACCGGCGACCCGGTTGGGCCCCTCGCTGATCTTCAGCGCCCACGGCAGGTCGGTGGCGCGGCCGTACAGCTCCTGGTTGAACCAGTTGCCCCAGCGCCCGAAGGCCTGGGCCAGCGCGATACCGGGGGCCAGGGCGTCGGCCCAGGCCGGCAGCGGGATGCCGCGCAGACGGCAGCCGATCCAGGCGCCCACCGCGCCCAGCGCGATCGCGCCCCAGATGCCGAGGCCGCCTTCCCAGATCTTGAAGGCGTCGACCCAGTTGCGGCCCTCGACGAAGTACAGCTGGTAGTCGGTGATCACGTGGTAGAGGCGACCGCCGATCAGGCCGAACGGCACCGCCCACACCGCGATGTCCGCGACCGTGCCCGGCTTTCCGCCGCGCGCGATCCACCGCTTGTTGCCGAGCCAGACGGCGACGAAGACGCCGATGATGATGCAGAACGCGTAGCCGCGCAGCGGGATCGGTCCGAGATGGATCACGCCGGTCGACGGGCTGGGGATATAGGCAAGGTTCATGGCAGTGCCGACGCTACCCTGCCGGGCGGTACGAACCGCAACCCGCCCGGCAACCTGGCGCCAAATCGAGACGGGACGATCAGCCCTCCGCGGCCCCCTTCGCGACCCCGGCCGAACCGGACCTCACCCCCGTCGAGGCGGACCCGGAGGTGCCCGACGAGGTGGACGAGGACTTCACCGCGGCCGACGAAGAGGCCGACGGCGATGCGGACGCCGATCCCTTCGCCCCCTTCGAGGACCCGCTCGGCGAGGCGGACGGCGAGGCGGACGGCGAGGCGCTCGCACCCCCGGTGCCCTTCGCGGTGCCCTCCACCTGCTCCTTGAGCTTCTGCGGGGTGATCGGGTGGGCCTGGTCGGCGAAGATGTCCTTGCCGTCCAGCAGCACGCTCGGGGTGCCCCGGAACTTCCCGGCACGGAAGGCCTCGTTCGACTTGTTCACCCAGCTGTTGTGCGTCCCGCCCTCGACGCACTTGCGGAACTCCGGGGTGTCCAGCCCGTCCACCTTGCCGGCCAGCTCCAGCAGCTTGGCGTTCTTCCCGTACCCGTCGTCGGTCTCCTGCGGCTGGTTCTCGAACAGGATGTCGTGGTACGCCGCGAACTTCCCGGCGTCCTGCGCGCAGGCGGCCGCGTTCCCGCCCTTCAGCGAGCCGCTGCCGCCCATGTTCCCGTCGATCAGGGTGGCCAGGTGGTAGTCGACCTTGAGCAGCCCCTTGGCCTCCAGCTCGTGGATCGTGTCCCGGTAGTTGGTCTCGAAGGCCTTGCACGCCGGGCAGCGGAAGTCCTCCCACACCGTCAGCGTGGACTTGGCCTCGGGTTTGCCCGTCTGGATGACGAGCGCGTCCTTGCCGGTGGCCCCGGAGGGGGCGCTCACCGGGCCCGCATTGGCGGACTTGTCGCCCGTGTCGGTGTTGGCCGCGATCAGCCCGATGACGGCTGCCAGGCCGAGGACGCCGACCACGGCCGACGCCACGATGAGGGTCCGCCGCCGCTTTTCCCTCTTCTTCTCGCGCTCGCGCTCCACCTGGAGCCGCTCGCGGGCCGATCGTTTCGCTTCGCGGTTCGCACCGTCGTTCTTCTCGCTCACGTTCGGCCAAACGAAGCGGGGAGGCACTCGCGTGCCTCCCCGCTCCCACTTCCACCCGAACGGACTACAGAACCCGATCGGGGGTTCGCGCCCCGAATCGAACGCGTGGGTCAGCTCCTGCGTACGCCTTCCGCGAGCTCGCCCGCCAGCGCCCGTACGGCGGCCAGCCCGGCCGGCAGGTCCGGCGCGTCCAGCAGCAGCTTCACGAAGGCCGAGCCGACGATCACCCCGTCGGCGAAGCCCGCGACCTCCTTGGCCTGGACGGCGTTGGAGACGCCGAGGCCCACGCAGACGGGGAGCCCACGGCGGGCCCCTTCGGTGGCGCGGGTACGGCGGACCAGCTCCTGGGCCTCGTGGCCGACCGACTCGCGGGTGCCGGTGACACCCATCAGCGAAGCGGCGTAGACGAAGCCGGAACCGGCGGCCGTGATGGTCGCCAGACGCGCGTCCTTGCTGCTCGGAGCGACGACGAAGACGGTCGCCAGACCGTGCTTGTCGGCGTGCTCACGCCACAGCGCGGACTCCTGGACCGGCAGGTCGGGCAGGATGCAGCCCGCGCCGCCCGCCTCGGCCAGCTCGGTGGCGAACCGCTCCGCGCCGTAGCGGTCGATCGGGTTCCAGTACGTCATCACCAGCACCGGGGCCCCGGTCGCCGCGTGGGCCTCGCGCACCGTGCGCAGCACGTCGGCGATCTTGACGCCGCCGCGCAGGGCGATGTCGTCGGCGGTCTGGATGATGGCGCCGTCCAGGACCGGGTCGCTGTGCGGGAGGCCGACCTCGACCACGTCCGCGCCGCCCGCGACGACGGCCTTGACGGCCTCGATGCCGCCGTCGACGGTCGGGAAGCCGGCGGGGAGGTAGGCGACGAGGGCCGCGCGGTCCTCGGACTTGGCCTTGGCGAGGGTGTCGCTCAGCAGCTGGATACGCCCGGTCTTCTCGCTGGCCTTGCTCACTTGTTCTCCCCCTCGGTGTTCTCCGTGCCGTCGTACAGGCCGAAGTAGCGGGCCGCCGTGTCCATGTCCTTGTCGCCGCGGCCGGACAGGTTGACCACGATCAGCCCGTCCTTGCCCAGCTCCTTGCCCAGGTCGAGGGCGCCCGCGAGGGCGTGCGCCGACTCGATCGCCGGGATGATGCCCTCCGTGCGGGAGAGCAGGCGCAGGGCCTGCATCGCGGCGTCGTCGGTGACCGCGCGGTATTCGCCGCGGCCCGAGTCCTTGAGGAAGGAGTGCTCCGGGCCGATGCCCGGGTAGTCCAGACCGGCCGAGATCGAGTACGGCTCGGTGATCTGGCCCTCCTCGTCCTGGAGGACGTAGCTGCGGGAGCCGTGCAGGATCCCGGGCTCGCCGGCGGTCAGCGTGGCCGCGTGCTCGCCGGTCTCGACCCCGTGCCCGGCGGGCTCGAAGCCGACCAGGCGGACGTCGGCGTCCGGGATGAAGGCGTGGAAGAGGCCGATGGCGTTGGAGCCGCCGCCGACGCAGGCCGCGACGGCGTCGGGCAGCCGGCCGGCGCGCTCCAGGATCTGGCGGCGGGCCTCGACCCCGATGACCCGGTGGAAGTCGCGGACCATGGCCGGGAAGGGGTGGGGGCCGGCGACCGTGCCGAAGAGGTAGTGGGTGCGGTCCACATTGGCGACCCAGTCGCGGAACGCCTCGTTGATGGCGTCCTTCAGGGTCCGGGAGCCGGACTTCACCGCGATGACCTCGGCGCCCAGCATCCGCATCCGGGCCACGTTCAGGGCCTGGCGCTGGGTGTCGATCTCGCCCATGTAGACGGTGCACTCGAGGCCGAAGAGCGCGCAGGCGGTGGCGGTGGCCACGCCGTGCTGGCCGGCTCCGGTCTCGGCGATGACGCGGGTCTTGCCCATGCGCTTGGTGAGCAGCGCCTGGCCCAGCACGTTGTTGATCTTGTGCGAGCCGGTGTGGTTGAGGTCCTCGCGCTTGAGGAAGATCCGGGCGCCGCCGGCGTGCTCGGCGAACCGCGGCACCTCGGTGAGGGCGCTGGGCCGGCCGGTGTAGTTGACCATCAGGTCGTTGAGCTCGGCCGCGAAGGCCGGGTCGCCCTTGGCCTTCTCGTACTCGACGGCGACCTCGTCCACGGCGGCGACGAGCGCCTCCGGGATGAACTTGCCGCCGAAGTCGCCGAAGTAGCCCTCGGCGTTCGGGACGTGACCCTCCGGGTCCGGAATGAAGAACGAGCTGCTGGACATGCCCAGTACTCCTACGGGTGCGATGGGATGGATGCACCGTATTGCGCTGCCGGCCCGCCGCACGCGCACCCCGCTGCGGGGTGGCGACGCGTACGGACGCGGCGGCCCGCGCCCGGAGCCGGCGGCTCGGGGCGACGGGCCGTAACCGAGCACCGCGCGGGGCGGTACGCCGGGCGGCGTCGGGCGACGACGTCAGGCGTACCGGACCGGGACGGCCCTCGTTACAGCGCGCCTGTGGGGCGCCATCGCATGCCGTTGACCTGGCCGGGCTCGGAGCCGATCACGTACCTGACCCGCCGCCCGTGCACCCGCCGGGCCGGGGCGCGGCAGCCGCGGGGGCGGCAGCCGCGCGCCAGGGGCGCGTGCGCCGTCGGCACGCCGGCCGGGCCGTGGCCCCGTCGGGTGCGGACGGAGGGGCGGTTGGGGGCCATGGGACGGGTCAGCTCCGTCCGTGGCGCAGGGCGGGGTGGGCGCCGGCGGCGACGAGGTCGGCCACGGCCGACTTCGGGTCGCGTCCGGTGACCAGGGACTCCCCGACGAGGACGGCGTCGGCGCCCTCGTTGGCGTAGGCGATCAGGTCGTGCGGCCCGCGGATGCCGGACTCGGCAACCTTGACGATGTGGGCCGGGATCTCGCCGACGACCCGCTCGAAGGTGGAGCGGTCGACCTTGAGGTCCTTCAGGTTGCGGGCATTGACGCCGATGATCTTGGCGCCGGCCTCAACCGCGCGCTCGACCTCTTCCTCGTCGTGGACCTCGACGAGCGGGGTGAGGCCGATGGACTCGGCCCGCTCGATGAGGGAGACGAGGGCCTCCTGTTCCAGGGCCGCGACGATCAGCAGCGCGAGGTCGGCGCCGTAGGCGCGGGCCTCCCACAGCTGGTACGCCGTGACGATGAAGTCCTTGCGCAGGATCGGGATGTCCACGCGGGCGCGGACGGCCTCCAGGTCGGCCAGCGAGCCGCCGAAACGACGCTGTTCGGTGAGGACGGAGATGACCGCCGCACCGCCCGCCTCGTAGTCGGCCGCGAGTCCGGCCGGATCCGCGATCGCGGCCAGCGCGCCCTTGGAGGGGCTGGAGCGCTTGACCTCGCAGATCACCTTGACGCCGTCGCCGCGCAGGGCCGCGACGCCGTCCTTGGCCTGGGGCGCCTTGGCGGCACGCTCCTTGAGCTCGTCGAGGCTCACGCGGGCCTGCCGTTCGGCAAGGTCTTCGCGGACCCCTTCGATGATCTCGTCGAGCACACTCACGCGAGCGGCCCCCTTCCGGGTCGATGACGGTCGGCCGCCTTGCAGACACGTACAACTGCAAGGTCAGCAATTCAAATGGTATCCGCAGGAGGCCTTGCCCTCCGCACGCGGTTGACGGCGTCCCAATGACTGGACATTCGGAATCCGGGATTCATATAGGCCTCACGGGGCCAGTGCGGACCCGAAGGGAAGGTTCCGGACGACCACGAACACCAGGGCCAGCACCCCGATGGCCCACCAGTACGGCCGCCGCAGGGCAAAGCGCGGGGTCGGGCCGCCGCGGTAGGCACGAACCAGCCACAGGATCATGAAGCCGGCGAAGACGAAGTAGCCGACGACAGCCAGGGCATTTGCCCCGAAAGCCGTGATCAGATCGCCGTGGGCGAACGCGTGCGCACTGCGCAGGCCACCACATCCGGGACACAGGATTCCGGTCACTCGGAATAGCGGGCAGACCGGATAGTGGCCGGGTTCATTGGGATCCACGGCGCCCACGTACGCAAAGGCCAGGCCCGCCGAGGCCAGCGTGAGCGCCGGCGAGGCCAGCCGCCGGGCGCGGCCGGGACCCGCGGGTGCCGTAGGCGGCGCGGGCACGGCGAAGGGGCTGCTAGAGGCGTCCACCCGCTGATTCTCTCCGGTCATGACAAAAGGCGCAGCCCGACGGGGCCGCGCCTTTCGAAGGTGTGCAGTGGCACTCGGCCCGGTCAGACCTTCGCGGCGGCCTTGTTGGCGGCGATGACCACGGCCAGGTCCTCGTGGGCGGCCTTCGGCATGCCCATGCCCGCGGCCTTCATCGCCATGCCGACCACACCGCCCAGCACGACGACGACGAGACCCGCCCAGAACCCGAGCGGGTTCGCGAGCACCATGAAGGCGCCGGAGATGCAGAAACCGATGAAGGCGATGATGACACCGGTCCAGGCGGCCGGGGTGTGTCCGTGGTTAGTGCCCGCCATGAGTTGCTCCTCGTTTGCTCTGTCGCAGTGCAGTTCAGAAATCGCGGTCTGTGTCGAATGCTCGGTGCCCATTGTCCCGCACCGGTGGCGGTGCCTGGTCAGCGGGTCGGGTCCTCGCCGCGGTCCAGGGCCTTCCACAGGTCCTCGGGCCGGTCGGGGTCCACCGCCGCCGCCTTGCGGGCCCGGGGGCTGCCGTCCCGCTCGTAGCGGCCGCCCATCGCGGGCCAGCTGCGGCCGAACCGCAGGGCCAGCAGTCCGGCGACCAGGATCAGGGCCGCACCGGCGGCCGTGATGTACGGCCAGGCCGTGTGCGTCAGCGCCCCCACCTGCGCCGCGGTGTCCGCGGTCGTACGGGCGGCCTGCGCGTCCAGCGCCTGCCGGTCGTCGGCGGCCAGGACCGCGGAGAGCGCCGCGCCCAGGCCGCTCAGCGCGAGCAGCCCGGAGACCAGCAGCCGGCTCCTGCCGCGTACGGCGAACACGGCCACCAGGGCGGCGAGGCCCACGATGGCCAGGGCCGCCGGGAGCCCGGTGACGGCCCGCCCGTCCGCGGTCAGCGGCAGCGAGCCACCGCCCACGGCGGCGGTGCCCCGGGCCCAGACGCGGCCGGAGGCGAGCAGGACGACGGTGGCACCGAGCGCGCCGAGCAGCAGCGCGACGGCCACGCTGCGGCGGCCGCCGCGGCCGGCGCCACCGTCCGCAGTGTCTGCGGCGCCGGAGGCGGGGGCGTCGATGTCGTTTCGGGGTGGGGGTACGGCACTCACGTACCCCACTATCCCCTACCCGCTCAGGAGCCGTGGAGCCGGTTCGCCGCTCCCACCGCGCGCAGTACGGCGGCCGCCTTGTTGCGGCACTCGTCGTCCTCCAGCTCGGGCACCGAGTCCGCGACGACTCCCGCGCCGGCCTGGACGTACGCCGTGCCGTCGCGCAGCAGCGCGGTGCGGATGGCGATGGCCGTGTCGGAGTCCCCGGCGAAGTCGAGGTAGCCGACGCAGCCGCCGTACAGACCGCGGCGGGTGGGTTCCAGCTCCTCGATGATCTGCATGGCGCGCGGCTTGGGCGCCCCCGAGAGGGTCCCGGCCGGGAAGCAGGCGGTGAGCACGTCGAAGGCGGTCCTGCCCTCGGTGACCCGGCCGGTGACGGTGGAGACGATGTGCATGACGTGCGAGTACCGCTCGATCGACATGAAGTCGACGACCTCGACCGATCCCGGCTCGCAGACCCGGCCCAGGTCGTTGCGGCCCAGGTCGACGAGCATCAGGTGCTCGGCGCGCTCCTTGGGGTCGGCCAGCAGCTCCTCGGCGAGCTCGTGGTCCTCCTGCGGGGTGGCCCCGCGGTGGCGGGTGCCGGCGATCGGGTGGACCATGGCCCGCCCGTCCTCGACCTTGACCAGGGCCTCGGGGCTGGAGCCGACGACGTCGAAGCCGTTCTCGAAGCGGAAGAGGTACATGTACGGGGACGGGTTCGTGGCCCGCAGCACCCGGTAGACGTCCAGCGCGGAGGCCTCGCAGGGGGTCTCGAACCGCTGCGAGGGCACCACCTGGAAGGCCTCGCCGGCCCGGATCCGCTCCTTGATGTCCTCGACGGCGTCCTGGTACTTCTCGCCGCCCCACAGGGCCGAGAACGCGGGCAGCTCGGAGGCGGGCAGCGGGGTGGGGGTGTACGGGGCGGGCCGCGCGAGGTCGGCCTCCATCGCGTCGAGCCGCGCCACCGCGTCCGCGTACGCCTCGTCCACACCGGTGTCGAGGTCGTTGTGGTTGATGGCGTTGGCGATGAGCTGGACCGTGCCGTGCCAGTGGTCCATGACCGCCAGGTCGGAGGTGAGCAGCATGGTGAGCTCGGGCAGCTCCAGGTCGTCGGCGGTGTGCTCGCCGATGCGCTCCAGGCGGCGGACGATGTCGTAGCCGAGGTAGCCGACCATGCCGCCGGTGAAGGGCGGCATCCCGCCCGCGAGGTCGCGGGGAGTGTGCAGGGCCTGGACGGTGGCGCGCAGGGCCTCGAGCGGGTCGCCGTCGGTGGGGACGCCGACGGGCGGGGTCCCGATCCAGTGCGCCTGGCCGTCCTGGACGGTCAGCGTGGAGTCGCTGCGTACGCCGACGAAGGAGTAGCGGGACCAGGAGCGGCCGTTTTCCGCGGACTCCAGGAGGAAGGTGCCCGGGCGTTCGGCGGCCAGCTTCCGGTAGAGCCCGACGGGGGTGTCCCCGTCGGCCAGCAGCTTGCGGCTCACGGGGATGACGCGGCGGTCCGCCGCGAGCTTGCGGAACGTCTCAAGATCCATGGCTTGGGACCCTACCTACCTATTCGGCCAGCGGAAGGACATCGGCGTCGAAGCACGTGCGGGCGCCCGTGTGGCAGGCGGCGCCGACCTGGTCGACCTTGACGAGGAGGGTGTCGGCGTCGCAGTCGAGGGCGACGGACTTCACGTGCTGGAAGTGGCCGGACGTGTCCCCCTTCACCCAGTACTCCCGGCGGCTGCGGGACCAGTACGTGCAGCGGCCGGTGGTCAGGGTGCGGTGCAAGGCCTCGTCGTCCATCCAGCCCAGCATGAGCACCTCACCGGTGTCGTACTGCTGGGCGATGGCCGGAACCAGGCCGTCGGCGGAGCGCTTGAGCCGGGCGGCGATGGCGGGATCGAGGGAGGACGTTCTCATGGGGGCCATTGTGCCGCGACCGGGCCGCTGTGACGGATCACCGTCCGCCTGATGGGCGGGCACGGGGCGGGTTCCGGCCGTAGGCTGGCCCCCATGTCTACCCATGCGAAGCGTGAACGCCTGCTGCTGGCGGACCTGTTGGAGGCGGCCGGGCCGGAGGCGCCGACGCTGTGCGACGGCTGGCGGGCCCGGGAGCTGGCGGCGCACGTGGTGGTCCGGGAGCGCCGCCCGGACGCGGCGGGCGGTCTGCTGCTGAACGTCCTCAGGGACCGGCTGGACAAGGTGATGGCCGAGTACGCGGCCAAGCCGTACGAGGAACTGATCCAGCTGATCCGGACCGGCCCGCCGAAGATGTCCCTCTACGCGCTGAAGCAGATCGACGAGGCCGCGAACGCGGTGGAGTTCTACGTCCACGCGGAGGACGTACGGCGCGCCCAGCCGGGCTGGTCGCCGCGCCGGCTGGACCCGGTGTTCTCGGATGCCCTGTGGTCCCGCCTGGAGAAGCTGGCCCGCCTGACGGGCCGCCGCTCCCCGGTGGGTCTGGTGCTGCGCCGCCCGAACGGCCAGACGGCGGTCGCGCACAAGGGCACACCGGTGGTGACGGTGACCGGCGAGCCGGGCGAGCTGACCCTGTTCTGCTTCGGCCGCCAGGACGCGGCGGCGGTGGAACTGGACGGCCCGGAGGAGGCCATCGCCAAGCTGACGGCGGCCAGGCTCGGCATCTGATCCTCGACGGCGCCCTCGCACCGCTCGGCCCCGGCGGGCCTCCCGGGCTTCGGGCGCCTGCGCCGGACTCCGTCCGCCGGCCGGGTCACCCCGGTCGGCAGGCCGGGGGCGGGGATGTCCCCGGCCGCGGCCGGCCGGCCACGGCTCCCCGGCGGGCGGAAACCCGCGGGGAGCCCGGGGCAGCGCCCCGGACACGACCGCCGCCCGGCCAGGGCGTCAGCGGACCGGGTGGCCCGCCTCGCGGAGGGCTTCCTTGACCTGGGCGATCCGCAGGTCGCCGAAGTGGAACACGGACGCCGCCAGCACCGCGTCGGCGCCGGCCGCGATCGCCGGCGGGAAGTGCTCCAGCCGGCCCGCACCGCCCGAGGCGATCACCGGGACCGTGACGTGCCCCCGCACGGCCGCGATCATCTCGGTGTCGTAGCCGTCCTTGGTGCCGTCCGCGTCCATCGAGTTGAGCAGGATCTCGCCGGCGCCCAGTTCGGCCGCCCGGTGCGCCCACTCGACGGCGTCCATGCCGGTGCCCTGGCGGCCGCCGTGCGTGGTCACCTCGAAGGAACCGGTGGGAGTGCGGCGGGCGTCGACGGACAGGACGAGGACCTGCCGCCCGAAGCGCTCCGCGATCTCCTGGATCAGCTCGGGCCGCGCGATGGCGGCGGTGTTCACGCCGACCTTGTCCGCGCCGGCCCGCAGCAGCTTGTCCACGTCCTGCGCGGTGCGGACACCGCCGCCCACGGTCAGCGGGATGAAGACCTGCTCGGCGGTCCGCCGCACCACGTCGTACGTGGTCTCGCGGTTCCCGGACGACGCGGTGATGTCGAGGAAGGTCAGCTCGTCGGCGCCCTCGGCGTCGTACAGCTTGGCCATCTCCACCGGGTCACCGGCGTCGCGCAGGTTCTGGAAGTTGACACCCTTGACGACGCGGCCGTTGTCCACGTCCAGGCAGGGGATCACTCGTACGGCGAGCGACATCAGGACTCCCCTCGGAAGGCTTCGACCTCGACCTCGACGACCAGGCTGGGGTCGATGAAGCCGGAGACGATGATCATGGAGGCGGCGGGGCGGACGGCGTCGAAGAGCTCCTTGTGGGCGCGGCCCACCTCGTCCACATCCCTCGCATGGGTGATGTACATCCGGGTGCGGACGACGTGCTCCGCGCCCAGGCCGGCCTGCTTCAGCGCGTCGATCGCGACGCGGAAGGAGTTGACCGTCTGGTCGTACGGGCCGCCGGCCACGATCTTGCCGTCGATGACGGAGGTGCAGCCGGAGACGAGCACGAGCCCGTTCGGCAGCTCGACGGCGCGGGAGTACCCCACGGCGTCCTCCCACGGGCCGCCGGAGGAGATGCGGCGGACCTCGCCAGCGCTGCTCATGAGCCGGACACCACCCGCAGGGCCTCTTCCAGCGTGAAGGCCTTGGCGTACAGGGCCTTGCCGACGATCGCGCCCTCGACGCCCAGCGGCACCAGCTCGGACAGCGCCCGCAGGTCGTCCAGCGAGGAGATCCCGCCGGAGGCCACGACGGGCCGGTCGGTGGCGGCGCAGACGTTCTTCAGCAGCTCCAGGTTGGGGCCGGTCAGCGTGCCGTCCTTGCCGATGTCGGTGACGACGTACCGGGCGCAGCCCTCGGAGTCCAGGCGCGCGAGGGTCTCGTAGAGGTCCCCGCCCTCGCTGGTCCAGCCGCGGCCCTTGAGGGTGGTGCCGCGTACGTCGAGGCCGATGGCGATCTTGTCACCGTGCTCGGCGATCGCCTTGGCGGCCCACTCGGGGGTCTCCAGGGCGGCGGTGCCGAGGTTGACGCGGGTGCAGCCGGTGGCGAGGGCCGCGGCGAGCGTGGCGTCGTCGCGGATGCCGCCGGACAGCTCGACCTTGATGTCCATGGCGCCGGTGATCTCGGCGACCAGGGCGCGGTTGTCGCCGGTGCCGAAGGCGGCGTCCAGGTCGACGAGGTGCAGCCACTGCGCACCGGCGCGCTGCCAGGCGAGGGCGGCCTCCAGCGGGGAACCGTAGGAGGTCTCACTGCCGGACACCCCGTGCACGAGGCGGACGGCCTGCCCGTCGCGGACGTCGACCGCGGGGAGGAGTTCCAGCTTGCTGACGGGCATCAGAGGGTCTCGATCCAGTTGGTGAGGAGCTGGGCGCCGGCGTCGCCGGACTTCTCGGGGTGGAACTGGGTGGCCCACAGGGCCCCGTTCTCCACCGCCGCGACGAACGGCTCGCCGTGGGTGGCCCAGGTGACCTTGGGGGCGCGGATCACCGGGTTGGTGACCTCCAGGCTCCAGTCGCGTACCGCGTACGAGTGCACGAAGTAGAAGCGGGCGTCGTCGTCCAGGCCCTTGAAGGCCTGGCTGTCGGCCGGGGCGTCCACGGTGTTCCAGCCCATGTGGGGCACGATCGGGGCGCGCAGCGGCTCGACGGTGCCGGGCCACTCGTCGAGGCCCTCCGTCTCCACGCCGTGCTCGATGCCGCGCTCGAAGAGGATCTGCATGCCGACGCAGATGCCCATGACCGGGCGCCCGCCGGAGAGCCGGCGGCCGATGATCCAGTCGCCGCGTGCGTCCTTGAGGCCCTGCATGCAGGCGGAGAAGGCGCCGACGCCGGGAACGAGGAGGCCGTCGGCGTCCATCGCCTTGTCGTAGTCGCGGGTGATCTCGACGTCCGCGCCGACGCGCGCGAGGGCGCGTTCGGCGGAGCGGACGTTTCCGAAGCCGTAGTCGAAGACCACGACCGTCTTGGTGGGGCGGACTGCGCTCATTCCCACATTCCCTGAATCCGCAGGACTCCGGCGGCGAGGCACATCGCGGAGCCGATGGCGAGCAGGATGATGACCGATTTGGGCATCTGCTGCTTCTGGAAGGAGTAGACGCCGCCGGCCAGGAAGAGGCCGAGGACGATCAGGATGGTGTTCAGGCCGTTCACGGCTAGAGGGCGCCCTTCGTCGAGGGCAGGATTCCGGCGGCGCGCGGGTCGAACTCGGCGGCGTAGCGCAGGGCGCGGGCGAGGGCCTTGAACTGGCACTCCACGATGTGGTGAGCGTTGCGGCCGTACGGGACGTGGATGTGCAGGGCGATCTGGGCCTGCGCGACGAAGGACTCGAAGATGTGCCGGGTCATCGTCGTGTCGTACGCGCCGATCATCGGCGCCATGTTCTCGGGCTCGGTGTGCACGAGGTACGGGCGGCCGGACAGGTCGACGGTCACCTGGGCGAGGGACTCGTCGAGCGGCACGGTGCAGTTGCCGAAGCGGTAGATGCCGACCTTGTCGCCGAGGGCCTGCTTGAAGGCGGCGCCGAGCGCGAGGGCGGTGTCCTCGATCGTGTGGTGGCTGTCGATGTGCAGGTCGCCGTCCGTCTTGACCGTGAGGTCGAAGAGGCCGTGGCGGCCGAGCTGGTCGAGCATGTGGTCGTAGAAGCCCACGCCCGTCGAGACGTCGACCTTGCCGGTGCCGTCGAGGTTTATCTCGACGAGGACCGAGGTCTCCTTCGTCGTCCGTTCGACCCGTCCGATGCGGCTCATGCGTGCTGCTCCTTCTTCAGTGCGCGAACCGCTTCCAGGAACGCGTCGTTCTCGGCCGGGGTGCCGGCGGTGACCCGCAGCCAGCCCGGTACGCCGTTGTCCCGGACCAGGACGCCCCGGTCGAGGATCTTCTGCCAGGCGGTGTGCGCGTCCTCGAACTTCCCGAACTGGATGAAGTTCGCGTCGGACTCGGTGACCTCGCAGCCGATGCCCCGCAGCTCGGTGACGAGCCGGTCCCGCTCGGCCTTGAGCTGCTCGACGTAGCCGAGCAGGGTGTCGGTGTGCTCCAGGGCGGCCAGCGCGGTCGCCTGGGTGACGGCCGACAGGTGGTACGGCAGGCGTACGAGCTGCACGGCGTCGACCACGGCCGGGTGCGCGGCCAGGTAGCCCAGGCGCAGCCCGGCGGCGCCGAAGGCCTTGGACATGGTCCGGGAGACCACCAGGCACGGGCGACCCTCGATCAGCGGGAGGAGGGAGTCCCGGTGGCTGAACTCGACGTACGCCTCGTCCACGATGACCAGGGATGCCAAACCCCGATCGGCACGCGCCGCCTGCGCGGCCTCGTAGAGGGCGAGGACCGTCTCCGCCTCGACCGCGGTGCCGGTGGGGTTGTTGGGCGAGGTGATGAAGACGACGTCGGGCGCGTTCTCGGCGATGGCCTGCTCGGCCGCCGCCACGTCGATCGTGAAGTCGTCCCGGCGCGGGCCGGAGACCCAGCCCGTCCCGGTGCCCCGGGCGATCAGCGCGTGCATCGAGTACGAGGGCTCGAAGCCCATCGCGGTGCGGCCGGGCCCGCCGAAGGTCTGCAGCAGCTGCTGGATGACCTCGTTGGAGCCGTTGGCGGCCCATACGTTCTCCCGCGCGACCGGGTGCTTGCCCGTACGGGTGAGGTAGGCGGCCAGGGCGGTCCGCAGCTCGATCGCGTCCCGGTCGGGGTAGCGGTTGAGGGTGCGGGCCGCCTCGGAGACGCGCTCGGCGATGCGCCGGACCAGCTCCTCGGGGAGCTCGTACGGGTTCTCGTTGGTGTTCAGCTGGACGGGCACGTCGAGCTGCGGGGCGCCGTACGGGGTCTTGCCGCGCAGCTCGTCCCGGATGGGGAGGTCGTCGATTCCGAAGCTCACTGGGTGGGGACCTTCCATCCGAAGCGCGCCTTGAGGGCGGCGCCGTGCGCGGGCAGGTCCTCGGCCTCGGCCAGCGTCACCACGTGGTGGGTGACCTCGGCGAGGGCGTCCCGCGTGTAGTCGACGATGTGGATGCCGCGCAGGAAGGACTGTACGGACAGGCCGGAGGAGTGGCAGGCGCAGCCGCCGGTGGGCAGCACGTGGTTCGACCCCGCGCAGTAGTCGCCGAGCGAGACCGGGGCCCACGGGCCGACGAAGACCGCACCGGCGTTGCGCACCCGGGCGGCCCAGGCCGCGGCGTCGGCGGTCTGGATCTCCAGGTGCTCGGCGCCGTACGCGTCGACGACCTTGAGGCCGTCCTCCAGGCTGTCGACCAGCACGATCGCGGACTGCTTGCCCGCGAGTGCCGGCCTGATCCGGTCCTCGACGTGCTTGGTGGCCGCGACCTGGGGCTCCAGCTCCCGCTCGACGGCGGCCGCGAGCTCCTCGGAGTCCGTGACGAGCACGGCGGCGGCCAGCGGGTCGTGCTCGGCCTGGCTGATCAGGTCGGCGGCGACGTGCACCGGGTCGGCCGTGGAGTCCGCGAGGACCGCGATCTCGGTCGGGCCGGCCTCGGTGTCGATGCCGATCCGGCCGGTGAAGTAGCGCTTGGCGGCGGCGACCCAGATGTTGCCGGGGCCGGTCACCATGTTCACCGGCAGGCAGTCCTCGGTGCCGTACGCGAACATCGCGACGGCCACCGCCCCGCCGGCCGCGTACACCTCGTCCACGCCGAGCAGCGCGCACGCGGCGAGGATCGTCGGGTGCGGCAGCCCTGCGAACTCCTTCTGCGGCGGGGACGCGAGCGCGATCGACTCGACGCCCGCCTCCTGGGCCGGTACGACGTTCATGACGACGGAGGACGGGTACACGGAGCGGCCGCCCGGGGCGTACAGGCCCACGCGCTCGACCGGAACCCACTTCTCGGTCACGGTTCCGCCGGGGACCACCTGGGTGGTGTGCTCGGTGCGGCGCTGGCTCCGGTGCACGATCCGGGCGCGCCGGATCGACTCCTCGAGGGCGGCGCGGACGGCCGGGTCGAGCTCGTCGAGCGCGGTCTTGAGCGCCTCGGCAGGCACCCTGACCTGCTCGAGCGTCACACCGTCGAACTTCTGCGCATACTCGATCAGCGCCGCGGTGCCACGATGATGGACGTCCTCGCAGATGGGCCGCACCTTCTCCAGGGCGGCTTCCACGTCGAACTCGGCACGGGGCAGCAGATCGCGCAGGGCGCCACCCTCGGGGAGGGTGTCACCGCGCAGGTCGATACGAGAGATCACCTCCCAATTCTCTCAGACCGCCTCCCGCCACCGTCCGCCTGTATCACTGGCTGATACACGCCCCGGATGTCACTGCCGCCCACTAGCGTTCCTCGTACACGTATGCGCAGCGGAGGGGGGCCGCCATGGCGGAGGCACGGGCGGGCGAGGAGCCCGCGGATCTCACGGATCCGGAACGCCGCATGTGGCAGGCGTACCGGACGGGCAGCATCTGTGATCTCAGCGCCCGGGCCGCCGACGAGGACAATCCGCACGGCGACCGGATCTGGGGCGGCGGGCGCAGCGTCCGCGCCCAGATGGTGGCGCTGCTGCTGCTCCACGGCCCGCCGCCGGTGCCGGGCCGGGTCGCCTCGCTGAAACTGCGCGGCGTACGGATCACCGGGCGCCTCGACCTGTCCGGCGGGATCGTGCAGCCGTACGTCGAACTCCAGTCCTGCCGCTTCGACAGCGAGATCCAGCTGTCCGAGACCCGGTTCGGCACCCTGCGCCTGGTCAACTGCGCGATACCCCGGTTGGACGCCTCCCGTCTGCACACCGAGGGCGATCTGCACCTGCCGCGCTGCCGGGTGGCCCGCGGGATCCGGCTGACCGACGCGCAGATCGGCACCGACCTGCTGATCAGCCAGGCCGTGGTGCAGCGGGACAACAAGGGCCGGGCCATCGCCGCGGACGGGATGTCGGTCGCGCAGGACTTCCAGGGCGAACTGCTGGAGACGTACGGGGAGGTGAGCCTGCGCGGCGCGAAGGTCGGCGTGTCGATGAACCTGCGCGGGGCCCGGCTGCGCAACCCGTACGGGCGGCGCGCGCTGAACGCCCCGCAGCTGACCGTCGAGCGGACCCTGTACCTGACGTCGATCGCCCTGGACTACGTCCCCGGCGACTCCGGCTCCTCCACTCCCCCGTACGGGCTCGGCCAGACGCCCACGCGCGGGCAGCGGGCCCAGCGCTTCGAGTGCCGGGGCGGGCTGCGCCTGGACGACGGCCGCTTCGGCGACGCGGTCGACTTCTACGGCGCCCGGTTCACGCTGACCGAGGAGCAGGAGGTCTCGCTGCGCCGGATCCAGACGCCGGAGCTGCGGTTCGTCGGCGAGCGGCCGGAGCGGGGGCGGGTGGTGCTGTCGGGGGCGAAGGTGGTCAAGCTGGTCGACACCTCCACCAGCTGGCCCGGCCAGGGCGGTGTGTCGATCGAGGGGTTCGCGTACGAGAACCTCGCGCCCCGCGGCCACTTCCCGCTGGCGCGCCGGCTGGCCTGGGTGGAGGCGGCCACTCCGGAGTACTCGCCGGAGCCGTACGAGCGGCTGGCCGCCGTACTGCGCACCAGCGGCGAGGACGCGGACGCCCGCGAGGTGCTGCTCGCCAAGCAGCGGCGGCGCCGGGCCACCCTGCCGCCGGCGCTCAAGGCGTGGGGGTACCTCCAGGACTGGACGGTGGCGTACGGGTACCGCCCGGGCCGGGCCGCACTGTGGATGGCGGTGCTGTGGGCGGCGGGCGCGCTGCTCTTCTCCCGGCACGAGCCGCCGCCGATCAAGGCGGACGAACACCCGAAGTGGGAGGCGGCGCTCTACGCGCTGGACCTCCTGCTCCCCGTCATCGATCTCGGCCAGGAAGGCCAGTGGAAGGTGGAGGGCGGCTGGCAGTGGGGCTCGGCGGCGCTGGTCCTGCTGGGCTGGATCCTGGCGACGACGGTGGCGGCGGGAGCCTCGCGTCTGCTGAGACGGGGATGAGCGGAGGCCGGGAACAACTGAGGTGACAGGCCCTGGCCCGCGGCCACTACCCTGTGCCTCGTGACCTCCGTTCGCCTGCCCCTCTTCCCGCTGAACTCGGTGCTGTTCCCGGGACTCGTCCTCCCGCTGAACGTCTTCGAGGAGCGTTATCGCGCCATGATGCGGGAGCTGCTGAAGACGGGCGAGGACGAGCCGCGCCGCTTCGCGGTCGTCGCGATCCGCGACGGCCGGGAGGTCGCGCCGACCGCTCCCGGCCTGCCGGACCAGACGGCCCTGCCCGAGCGGGGCCCGACGGCGGGCTTCGGCCCGGATCCGATCCAGGCCTTCCACCGGGTGGGCTGCATCGCGGACGCGGCGACGATCCGGGAGCGGGAGGACGGCAGCTTCGAGGTCCTCGCCACCGGTACGGCGCGGGTCCGCCTGCTGTCGGTGGACAGCTCGGGCCCGTACCTGGTCGCGGAGCTGGAGGAGCTCCCGGAGGACACGGGCGACGGCGCGGGCGCGCTGGCGGAGGGGGTCCTGCGGGCCTTCCGGAACTACCAGAAGCGGCTGGCCGGAGCCCGCGAGCGGTCCCTGACCTCGGGTGCGGACCTGCCGGACGAGCCGTCGGTGGTCTCGTACCTGGTGGCGGCGGCGGCCGTGCTGGACATCCCGGCGAAGCAGCGGCTGCTCCAGGCGCCGGACACCGCGACCCGCCTCGCGGAGGAACTGAAACTGCTGCGGGCGGAGACGGCGGTCATCCGCCACCTCCCGTCGCTCCCGGCGGTGGACCTGACGCGCGCGCCGACGAGCCCGAACTGACGGCGAAGAACGCACGGCGAAGTACTGACGGCGAAGGACCGATGGCGAAGAAGAAGGCTCCGGCCGGCACTCCGGCGATCGCGGCGCTCACGTCCGCGCAGGCCGCGTTCACGGTGCACGCGTACGAGCACGACCCGGCGCACCCCTCGTACGGCGAGGAGGCGGCCCAGGCCATGGGGGTCTCCCCGGACCGGGTCTTCAAGACGCTGGTCGCGGACGTGGACGGTGTCCTGGCGGTGGCGGTGGTCCCGGTGTCGGGCAGCCTGGACCTCAAGGCACTCGCCGCTGCGCTGGGTGCGAAGCGGGCGGTGATGGCGGATCCGGCGCTGGCGGAGCGCACCACGGGATACGTACGGGGCGGCATCTCCCCGCTGGGGCAGCGCAAGCGGCTGCGGACGGTGCTGGACGTGTCGGCGCAGGCCCACGCCACGATCTGCATCTCGGCCGGCCGCCGCGGCCTGGAGGTCGAGCTCCCGCCCGCCACCCTGACGACCCTGACGTCGGCCACCCTGGCCCCCATCGCCCGCCCGTAGCCGAGTCGGGGCTGCACATGCAGCCCCGCCGGCGTTCGAGGCGCGGGGTCCGGGGCGGAGCCCCGGTTTCGGGAAGGCCCGGCGCAATGGCCCCGGCCCCCGCCCGCCGTACGGTCAGGCCTTCGGGGGCTCGGACTCCGACGGGTCCGGCCGGTCCGACGGGTCGGCGTGGACGTGGGGCGGTGGGTACACGCCCTGCCGGGCCGACTCGCCCGCCGGGTCCGGGTCCTGCGGGGACCACAGGGCCGTCAGGCCGAGGTGGACGGCCACGGCGACCATCGGCCAGACCAGCAGCGCCCCCTGCGCCAGCAACTGCAGCGGCGCATCGAACGGCACGCCCTTGCCCGCCTTCAGCGCGGCCGCGGCCACGTCCGACGACGGCCCCAGCCACAGCCCCAGCCGCCAGCCCACCAGCGCGGCGAAGCCGGACCCGACCACCAGGCCGACGACCAGCGGGACACCGCCCCGGCGCCGCCACAGGAAGACGAGGACCGCGCTCAGCACGCCGAGCCCGACCGACAGCAGGAAGAACATCGCGTCGGCCCCTATCCGGGCCTCGCTCTCGGTGTCCCGCAGGAAGACGGCCTCGCCGTTCGACACGTACTGCGCCTTCGGCGCCAGCCATGCCCACAGCACTCCGAGCAGCACCCCGGCCACCCCGGTGGCCAGGGCCACGGCGGCCCCGTCGCGGATGTCCGCCGGGGTGATGCCCGCGGCGGAGCCGCCCGGCTTCCCGGGCGGCAGCGGCGGTTCGAACGGGGACGGCGTGGTCACGGCTTCGGTCACCCCCACATCGTGCCAGGTGCCCGGCGCGGCGGCGTCAGCGGACCGCTGCCCGCCGGTACGCCCAGGTCGCCGCGGCCAGCGAGAGCACCCCCACCGCCCCGCACACCCCGAGGTCCAGGCCGACCGCCGCCCAGTCCGGATGCGGCGCGAAGGTCCGTGCGAACGCCTCCACCCCGTAGGTCGACGGCAGCAGGTCCCGCGCCCACACGATCACGTCCGGCATCCGCTCGGGCGGCAGCACCCCCAGCAGCAGCGCCGCCGACATGCCGAGCTGCCCGGCCAGCGTGGCCAGCTCCTGCCGCGGCGCCAGCAGCCCCAGCGCCGCGCCCAGCCCCGCCAGCGCGGCCCCGGCCAGCGGCACCACCGCGGCCAGGATCCACAGCCCGCCCATCGGCAGCCCGAACAGCAGGCATCCGAACACCGCCGTCACCAGCGTGCCCGGCAGCGTGAAGGAGGCGTACGCGGCGGCCGAGCCCAGCACCACCGAGGCGGGGGGCACGGGCAGCGTGGCGTAGTGGTCCAGCCCGCCGCTGGCCCGCAGCTGCCCGAAGTACTGCGCGAGCAGGTTCAGCGCGACGAAGGCGACGACCAGTACGGAGGAACCCGCGACCACGGCCCGGGCCTCGGAGCCCCCGTCCACCACGCCCCGCATCAGGATCATGATCCCGACGGACTGGAAGGTGGCCACGAAGAGCAGCGGGATCCGGGACACGCGGGCCCGGGACAGCTGCGCCCGGTACACGGCGGCCAGCGACGGGAAGAGCCGGGCCCGGGGGGCCAGCACACCCACGGCGGCAGCGGTCACGACTTCACCAGACCCTTCGACGTACGCCCGCCCAGCGCGAGGTAGACGTCCTCCAGGCTCGGGGTCGCCAGCGTGAAATCGTCGAGGGCGGCGAAGGCCGGCCCGCCGGTCACCGCGGCCACCGCGGCGCGCGCCTCGTCGGGGGCCAGCCGCAGCACCCACCGGCGCCCGGCTTCGGCGGCCGCCGGCGCGAGCGCCGCGACCTCCCGTACCTCCAGCGGCGGCGCGGTGCGCCAGACCAGCTCCAGCCGGACCTCGCCGGAGACCCGGGCCTTCAGCCCGGCCGGGGTGTCGCAGGCGATGACGCGGCCCTGGTCGATGACGGCGACCCGGTCCAGGACGGTCTCGGCCTCGATGACGTTGTGCGTGACGAGCAGGACGGTGGCCCCGCGCTGTGCGCGCCGCCGGTCCACGGCCGCCCACACGGCCCGCCGGGCCACGGGGTCCATGCCGGTGGTGGGCTCGTCGAGGACCAGCACCGGCCGCTCCCCCACGAGCGCGGCGGCGAAGCAGGCCAGCCGCCGCTGCCCGCCGGAAAGCTTCTTCAGGGGCCGCCCGGCGATCGGGGTCAGCCCGAGTTCCTCGAGTACGGCGTCCCGCTCGGTCCGCGCCGCCCGTGCGTCGAGCCCGCGCAGCCGTCCCGTGGTCTCGGCGGCCAGCGCCACCGTGAGCTCGTCGAGGGCCGTGGACTCCTGCCCCAGGTAGGCGAGCAGCCGGGCCGCCCGCTCGGGGTGGCGTACGAGGTCGTGGCCGAGCAGGGTCACGGCGCCCGAGTCGGGCCGCATCAGGCCGGTGAGCTGCCGGACCAGCGTGGACTTGCCGGCGCCGTTGGGGCCGAGCAGGCCGAAGATCTCACCGCGCCGGACGTCCAGGGAGATCCCGTCGGTGGCCCGGGTCTCGGGCAGGGCGGGAGCCCCGCGCCGGCCCCGTACCGCGGGATACGTCTTGACCAGGTCACGCACCGCGCAGACCACGTCGCAGGCCGCGTCCGCGGCCACTGCCGTGCTCGGTTGTGCTGATGCTGTGCCCGTACTCACGAGGGAGCAGCCTACGCGGCTTTCGCCCCTACTCGGCCGCCGGGGTCGGCGGCCCCGCGGTCACGGCGGCGGGTGTCCCGGCCACGTGCTCGGCGGCCGCGCGGACGTCGATCTCCCGCCAGAACCCGGCCCGGATGGCGTAGCGGTCGTGCTCGTCGATCTGGTCGTCCTTGTGGGCGAGCAGCCCGAACCGGGCCGCGTAGCGGAGCAGCTCCCCGTCGATGCGGTGGGGGATCCGCGGGTACATCGTGGCGAGCTTCTGCAGGTGGACGGTCTCCGGGAGGCGTTCCATCCAGCGCCGGGCGAACACCTGGCCGACCTCGAAGGGGTCGCCGCCGACGGTGGTGATGTCCTCCTCCCGGTCGGCCCAGCGCTGCTCGGCGCTGGTGAGCTGGGCGAGGGTGGGCAGCGAGGCGGTCTCGGCGGGTTCCCCCAGCGGTCCGGCCCGGTCGATCCAGCCCTTGTCGGAGGACCAGCGCAGGGCGCTGCCGGCCGGGGGCTGGGGGGCGCCCGGGGCTCCCGGGGGGCCGGGCTGCTGGCCGGGGGCGCGCAGCGAGCCGGCGAGGTCCTTGGGGGTGGGTACGGTCTTGCCGCCGGCGGCGGGCGCGGGCACGGGGGCGCCGCTCCCCTCGGGCTCGGCGGGGGCGGGGGCTCCGGCGCCGTTGCCGCCGGCGCTGCGGGCGGCCTCGGCGAGGGCCGCCTCGGGCAGCGGGGCGGAGAGGATCGCGGCGATCTCGGGGCGTGGCGCGGGCGGCGGTGCGCACAGCCCGGCGAGGTCCCTGGCGCGGACGGCGCGGGTGATCCAGGTCCGGTCCAGGACGCGGCGTTCGTCGGCCTCGGCGACGAGGTCCTCGGACTGGTTGTAGTCGCCGTCGGCGGCCTGGACGGCCCACAGGTGGACGGCGACCCCGTGCTCCTTGGCGGACATCAGGCCGGGCAGCAGGTCCCCGTCCCCCGTGACGAGCACGACGTCGGAGCAGGCGCGGTTGCGGGCCAGCTCGGTGAGCTCGGCGTGCATGGCGGCGTCCACGCCCTTCTGCGCCCAGCGGCCGTCGCTGCGGGTCAGGGCGCCGAGGCGGACGGTGACGCGGGGCATGACGCGCAGCCGCCGGTGCTCGGGCTGGGGCACCCGGTCGGGTGCCCCGTCGAACCAGTAGATGCGCAGCAGAGGCTGCTCGGTATCGGCCTCGGCCCGCTCGCGCAGGCCCTGGATGAGGGCGGCATGGTCCACGGTGATGCGGGAGCGGGAGGGCTCCCCGGCGAGAAGACTGGCGGCGGCGCCCAGCAGATAGCCGGCGTCCACCAGGACGACGCAGCGGTCCACGCGTACCACCCTCTTCCCGGGGATCCTCTGTGTGTGTCGCGGGTTCCCCGAGTCTGCCCGACCGCAAGGGGGTTGACGGCCGGAACTCGATCATCGGCGTGGCGGATCCCGCGGCCGCTTCCGGAAGAGGGATTCCCGGCTACACGCAGTAAAGATCCAAAATGCGCGGTTTGTGACGGCATGTGAGGGTGAAGGCGGTCCTGGCCCCTAGACCCTCACGGAGGCTCCACCATGGCCAAGAACAAGAACCGCCAGCATGAGCAGAAGCAGCAGCCCCGCTCGTCGTCGCAGGATCCGTCGAAGAGCTCGACGCAATCCGTGTCAGAGCCCTCGGGCGGCAGCCCGAGTCCGATGGACATGGCCCGCAAGGGCAAGCAGAAGAAGTTCGGCCACAACTGACGCCTCCGCGAGCACCGCGCACGAGGGCGCGCCCAGAGCTCTGGGCGCGCCCTTCCGGTGGCACCTCCCAGCGGTGGCCGGGGGATTTCGACTGCGGGGGAAGGCGCGTGCGACCGGCGTTATCCGGCCAGGCAGGACGGGCCCAGGAGCACCTTGAGGTCGCCGAAGAGCGCGGGGTCGGGCTGGACCCGGTGCTTGTCGAGACGCAGCACGGTGGTGGTCCGCGGCCCCTGGAGCTTGATCCGGACCTCGGTGTTGCCCTTGTGGTGCCGCAGGATCTCGCCCAACCGGGTGACCATCGGAGGAGTGACCTTGACGGTCGGGATGGTGAGGACGACGGGGGCGTTCGTCCCGGCCGAGGAGAGGTCGGGGACCATCATCTCCATGGCGACCAGCCGGGGGACGTCCTCGCGCTTGTCGAGGCGGCCCTTGACGAAGACGACGGTGTCCTCGACCAGCTGGGTGGAGACGAGCTGGTACGTCGCGGGGAAGAACATGCACTCGATGGATCCGGCGAGGTCCTCGACGGTGGCGATGGCCCAGGCGTTGCCCTGCTTGGTCATCTTGCGCTGGAGGCCCGAGATGATGCCGCCGATGGTGACGACGGCGCCGTCGGAGTGCTCGCCGCCGGTCAGCTGGGAGATGCCGGCGTCCGTCTTGTCGGAGAGCACGTGCTCCAGGCCGAAGAGCGGGTGGTCGGAGACGTACAGGCCGAGCATCTCGCGCTCCTGGGCGAGCAGGTAGGACTTCTCCCACTCCACGTCCGAGAACTCGACGTCGAGCCCGAAGCCGGGCTCGTCGCTCGCGCCCTCGTCACCCATTCCGCCGAAGAGGTCGAACTGTCCCTCGGCCTCCTTGCGCTTGACCGCGACCACGTTGTCGATCATCGGCTCGTGGTGGGCGACCAGGCCCTTGCGGGTGTGGCCCATCTCGTCGAAGGCGCCGGCCTTGATCAGCGACTCGACGGTGCGCTTGTTGCAGACGACGGCCTCGACCTTGTCCAGGAAGTCGGGGAAGGTGGAGTACTTCCCCTTTGCCTTCCTGGTCTTGATGATCGACTCGACGACGTTCTGGCCGACGTTGCGCACGGCGGTGAGGCCGAACAGGATCACGTCGTCGCCCTGGGCGGCGAAGTTCGGCTCGGACTCGTTGACGTTCGGCGGGAGCACCTTGATGCCCATGCGCCGGCACTCGTTCAGGTAGATCGCGGACTTGTCCTTGTCGTCCTTGACCGAGGTGAGCAGGCCGGCCATGTACTCGGCCGGGAAGTTCGCCTTGAGGTACGCCGTCCAGTACGAGACCAGGCCGTACGCGGCCGAGTGCGCCTTGTTGAAGGCGTAGCCGGCGAAGGGGACCAGGACGTCCCACAGGGCCTGGATCGCCTGGTCGGTGTAGCCGTTCTTGCGGGCGCCCTCCTGGAAGATGGTGAAGTTCTTCGCCAGCTCCTCGGGCTTCTTCTTGCCCATCACGCGGCGCAGGATGTCGGCCTCGCCGAGCGAGTACCCGGCGATGATCTGGGCGGCCTTCTGCACCTGCTCCTGGTACACGATCAGGCCGTAGGTGACCGCGAGCACCTCTTCGAGCGGCTTCTCCAGCTCCGGGTGGATCGGGGTGATCTCCTGCTGCTTGTTCTTGCGCAGCGCGTAGTTCGTGTGCGAGTTCATGCCCATCGGGCCCGGCCGGTACAGGGCCGAGACGGCGGAGATGTCCTCGAAGTTGTCGGGCTTCATCAGGCGCAGCAGGGAGCGCATGGGCCCGCCGTCGAACTGGAAGACGCCGAGGGTGTCACCGCGGCCGAGCAGCTCGAAGGTCTTGGGGTCGTCGAGCGGGAGGGCCAGGAGATCGATGTCGATCCCCTTGTTGGCCTTCACCATCTTGACGGCGTCGTCCATGATCGTGAGGTTGCGCAGACCGAGGAAGTCCATCTTCAGCAGGCCGAGCGACTCGCAGCTCGGGTAGTCCCACTGGGTGATGGTGACGCCGTCGGTGTGCCGCACCCAGACCGGTACGTGGTCGGTGATCGTCTCGCTGGACATGATGACGCCCGCGGCGTGCACGCCCATCTGGCGGACCAGGCCCTCCACACCGCGGGCGGTGTCGATGACCTTCTTCACGTCCGGCTCGTTCTCGTACATCCCGCGGATCTCCCCGGCCTCGCCGTAGCGGGGGTGGCTGGGGTCGAGGATGCCGGAGAGCGGGATGCCCTTGCCGAGGACGTCGGCGGGCATGGCCTTGGTGAGCCGGTCGCCCATGGCGTAGGGGTAGCCCAGGACGCGGGCGGAGTCCTTGATCGCGTTCTTGGCCTTGATCGTGCCGTACGTACCGATCATGGCGACCTTGTCCGCGCCGTACTTCTCGGTCACGTACCGGATCACCTCGACGCGCCTGCGCTCGTCGAAGTCGATGTCGACGTCGGGCATGGAGACGCGCTCGGGGTTCAGGAACCGCTCGAAGATCAGGCCGTGCGTGAGCGGGTCGAGGTCGGTGATGCCCATGGCGTACGCGACGATCGAGCCGGCCGCGGAACCACGGCCGGGGCCCACCGCGATGCCCTGGTTCTTGGCCCACATGATGAAGTCGGCGACCACGAGGAAGTAGCCCGGGAAGCCCATCGAGATGATCGTGTCCATCTCGTACTCGGCCTGCTTCATGCGGTCGTCCGGGATGCCCCCGGGGTAGCGGCGGTGCATGCCGCGCATGGTCTCCTCGCGGAACCAGGTGACCTCGGTGTAGCCGTCCGGGATGTCGAACTTCGGCATCAGGTTCCGGAAGCCGAACATGCCCTCGGTGTCGATCTGGTCCGCGACCAGCTTCGTGTTGGCGCAGCCCTCCTGCCAGGCGTCCGAGGAGTCGATGGCGTACATCTCGTCGGTCGACTTCAGGTAGTAGCCGGTGCCGTCGAAGCGGAAGCGGTCGGGGTCCGAGAGGTTCTTGCCGGTCTGGATGCAGAGCAGGGCGTCGTGGGCGCCCGCCTCGCTCGCGTACGTGTAGTGCGAGTCGTTCGTCACCAGCGGCGGGATGCCGAGCTTCTTGCCGATCTCCAGCAGGCCGTCGCGCACCCGGCGCTCGATCTCGATGCCGTGGTCCATCAGCTCCAGGAAGTACCGGTCCTTGCCGAAGATGTCCTGGTACTCGGAGGCCGACTTCAGGGCCTCGTCGAACTGGCCGAGGCGCAGCCGGGTCTGGAGCTCGCCCGAGGGGCAGCCGGTGGAGGCGATCAGCCCCTCCGACCACTTGCTGATGGTCTCCTTGTCCATGCGCGGCCACTTGGTGAGCCAGCCCTCGGCGTACGCGTCGGAGGACAGCCGGAAGAGGTTGTGCAGGCCGGTGGCGTTCGCCGCCCAGATCGTCTTGTGGGTGTAGCCACCGGAACCGGACACGTCGTCCCGCTTCTGGTGGGGCTGGCCCCACTGGATGCGGCGCTTGTTGCGCCGGGACTCGGGTGCGACATACGCCTCGATGCCGATGATCGGGGTGATCCCGGCCTTCCGGGCGGTGTGGAAGAAGTCGTACGCCCCGTGCAGGTTGCCGTGGTCGGACATGGCGATGTGCGTCATGCCCATCTCGTTGCACGCGTTGAACATGTCCTTGAGCCGCGCGGCACCGTCCAGCAGCGAGTACTGGGTGTGGACGTGCAGGTGCGTGAACGGCTGCTTGGTCACGGTGGCAGACCTCCGGAGGCAATGAGGGGGGCAGCCTCGAAGTCTACGTCTGCCGAGTGACACAACCGGGGCACCGACCGGTACCTTCATCCGTTGCAGACCCAAGGACACCTGTCCGAACCCTCATGATCAAAAGCACGAACCACCGCGCCACCAGGAGGCACCCGCCATGGCGGTTCCCGAGACGACGAACGAGCAGCGCGCCGAGCAGATACTCGATGTGTTCGACACTGCTTTCGGTGAGCTCCTCGCCGCCGACCCCGCCGCCTTCCAGGTCAAATTCCGGAAGATGGCGGCCTCGGCCTTCGCCTTCTACCGGGGCACGGCCTGCCTCTTCTACGCCGACCTGGAGCGGGACCGGCACGGCGGGCCCTACCTGGACGAGCGGACCGGCCGGGTGTGGATCCACGGCGATCTGCACGCCGAGAACTTCGGCACGTACATGGACTCCAACGGCCGGCTGGTCTTCAACGTCAACGACTTCGACGAGGCGTACGTCGGCCCCTTCACCTGGGACCTGAAGCGGTTCGCGGCCTCCGTCGCCCTGATCGGCTACACCAAGGCGCTCAGCGACGAGCAGATCAGCGAGCTGGTGCGCACCTACGCGGGCGCCTACCAGGAGCGGATCCACCACTTGGCGGCCGGGGTGAAAGACCGCTGCGAGGACGCGGTGGCCTCCTTCACCCTGGACACCGCCGAGGGCCCGCTGCTGACGGCCCTGCGCTCGGCCCGCTCCCGCACCCGCTTCTCCCTGCTGGACTCGATGACCGAGATCCGGGACTACGAGCGCCGCTTCACCTCCGGCGGGGGATCGATCGAGCTGGACGCGGCCACCCGCTACAAGGTGCTCGCCGCCTTCGACGGGTATCTGGAGACCCTGCCCGACGCGTCCCTGGTCCGGCCGGACTCCTACCGGGTCAAGGACGTGGTGGGCCGCCGGGGCGTCGGGATCGGCTCGGCCGGCCTGCCCTCGTACAACATCCTGCTGGAGGGGCACAGCGACGCCCTGGAGAACGACGTCGTGATCTACCTCAAGCAGGCGCAGACCCCCGCGGTGTCCCGGCACATCACCGACCGGGCGGTGCGGGACTACTTCCAGCACGAGGGGCACCGCACGGTGATCTCCCAGCGCGCCCTCCAGGCCCACGCCGATCCGTGGCTGGGCTGGACCGAGCTGGACGGGTCGGGGCAGCTGGTGGCCGAGGTCTCCCCGTACGCGGTGGACCTGGACTGGTCGGACCTGGACGACCCGGAGGAGATCGCGGCCGTGGTCGCGGACCTGGGCCGGGCGACGGCGACCATGCACGCGGCGGCCGACGAGGCCGAGAGCGGGCACTCGCTGGTCCCCTTCTCCACCGAGCGGGCCATCGACGCGGCGATCGCCGCCGACGAGGAGGGCTTCGCCGAGCTGCTGGTCGACTTCGCGCACGCGTACGGAGCCCGGGCGCGCGCCGATCACCAGATCTTCGTGGACCTGTTCCGCAACGGTCGGATCAGGCCGTAGGTCCCGGGCCGCACGGGACCGGGGACCCGTTTTCACAGGGAGTCGTGGCAGACTCGCGGCGATGGGCATATCGAGGGCAGGACTCCGGGGGCTGCGGGCCGCGCTGTTCAGCGCACTGGTCGTGCTGCTCTCGGCCGGCTCGCACGTCCTGATGTCCCGGGTCCCGCTGCCGCCCGCGCCGGCGGCCGGGGCCTTCGCCGGCGTGTTCCTGATCACGTACGCGCTGGCGGGCCGCGAGCGCGGTTTCGGCGCCATCGCCGGCCTGCTGGTTCCGCTGGAGCTGGCCGCCGACACGGTCTTCACCGCCGGGCAGCACGCCTGCTACGGCCCGGCCGGCGGGCCCGTCGCCGGGCCGCTGCGGGCGCTGGGCCTGGACGAGCTGTGCGGCGGCCCGCCGCTGGGCGGGCCGCTGGCCGAGGCACCCGGGGCCGTCCCCGACGCGGTGGCCCTGCTGGCCTCGCCCGGACCCTGGACCCCGTGGCTGCTGCTCGCCGCGCACGTCTCGGTCGGGCTGTTCGCCGCGGCCTGGCTGCGGTACGGGGAGCGGGCGCTGGGCCAGCTGCTGCGCGCGGTGGCCGCCTTCGCGTTCCGGCCGCTGCGGCTCGCGGCGGCCTCGGCTGCGGTGGCCGCCGGCCCGGTGCGGCGGACGCTGCGCCGGGCCCTTCCGGGCGCGGGGGCCCGTACCCGCTTCCCCGCCCACTCCGTGGGACGCCGGGGACCTCCCGTACGCGGCGCGCTCGTCTGCGCCTGACCCCCGTACTGGAGACACCTCCCAGCGGTAGCTGGGGGACAGTCCCCCCTTCCCTTGTGTCACACCCCACGGAGATCACCATGAGTTCACGCAACAGCCAGTCGAACAAGGCGGCGGCCCGCGAGCGGCTGCGTGCCGAGCGCGAGAAGCAGGCCAAGAAGGACAAGGTGCGCCGCCAGGTGCTGGTGGCCGGCGCCGTCGTCGCCGTCCTCGCACTGGCGGGCGGCATCGGCTACGCGGTCGTGCAGGCCAACCAGCCGGGCGAGTGGGACAAGGCCGCCGACGCGACGCTGGTCGCCCCGAAGAACACCACGGGCGACAACGGCACCACCGTCGTCATAGGCAAGGCCGACGCCAAGAAGACCCTCGAGCTCTACGAGGACGCGCGCTGCCCGATCTGCTCGACGTTCGAGCAGGGGGTCGGCCCGCAGATCAAGAAGGACGTCGACGCGGGCAAGTACAAGATCCAGTACGTCGGTGCCACCTTCCTCGACAAGGCCTTCAGCGGGAGCGGTTCGAAGAACGCCCTGAGCGCGCTGGGTGCGGCCCTGAACGTCAGCCCCGAGGCGTTCCTGGACTACAAGTCGGCGCTGTACTCCAAGGAGAACCACCCGGACGAGAAGGACGACAAGTTCAGCAAGGACGACAACCTGCTGAAGATCGCGGACGAGGTGCCGGCCCTCAAGGGCAACGCCGAGTTCAAGAAGGCCGTCGAGGACGGCACGTACAACCGCTGGGCGATCGAGATGTCGAAGGTCTTCGACAAGAGCGGGGTCACGGGCACCCCCACGCTGAAGATGGACGGCAAGAAGGTCGAGATCCAGAAGATGACGCCGGAGGACTTCACGGCCGCGATCGACAAGGCCATCGCGGGCTGACCGGTCCCACCGGACCCGAGGACGGGCAGGCGAACTCCCAGAGTTCGCCTGCCCGTTGCTTTGTAAGGGGTGTACCGACGGTTATACCCATCAGTAATATGACCGCCCGTGACCAGTCATCTCCCCTCCCCCACTGCGGCAACCCCGCGCCGCCGTACGGTCGTCAAGGCCGCTGCGGCCACGGCCGCCCTCGCCCCCTTCGCCACGGCCGCGCTGGGCATCTCCCCCGCGTCGGCGGCCTCGAACGGGCCCGCCTTCCTGCACGGCGTCGCCTCCGGTGACCCGCTGCCCGACGGGATCCTGCTCTGGACCCGCGTCACCCCGACCCCCGCCTCCGTGCCCGGCTCCGGCGTCGGCCCCGCCACCGAGGTGGCCTGGGAGGTGGCCGAGGACAAGGCCTTCTCCCGGATCGTCCTGAGCGGCACCGTCACCGCGACCGCCGCCTCCGACCACACGGTCAAGGCGGACGTGCGCGGACTGCGGCCGCAGACGGCGTACTTCTACCGGTTCACCGCCGGCGGCGCCGTCTCCCCGGTCGGGCGCACCCTGACCGCCCCGGGCCACGACGCGACGACGCCCGGGGTCCGCTTCGGCGTGGTCTCCTGCGCCAACTGGGAGTCCGGCTACTTCTCGGCGTACCGCCACCTGGCCGCCCGCACCGACCTGCACGCGATCCTGCACCTGGGCGACTACATCTACGAGTACGCGAACGGGGCCTACCCCGAGGCGAAGTACGTCGTACGCCCGCACGAGCCGCTGCACGAGATCCTGAACCTCGCCGACTACCGGACCCGGCACGGCAAGTACAAGACCGACGCCGACCTGCAGGCCCTGCACGCCGCGCACCCGATCGTCGCGATCTGGGACGACCACGAGTTCGCCAACGACTCCTGGTCGGGCGGGGCGGAGAACCACACGCCGGGCACCGAGGGCGACTGGGCGGACCGCGCGGCCGCCGCCAAGCAGGCGTACTTCGAGTGGATGCCGGTGCGCACCTCCACCGCCGGCACCGTCTACCGGCGGCTGCGCTTCGGCACCCTCGCCGACCTGCACCTGCTGGACCTGCGCACCTTCCGCTCCCAGCAGGCCAAGATCGGCAGCGGCGCGGTGGACGACCCGGAGCGCACCATCACCGGGCGCGCCCAGCTGGACTGGCTCAAGTCGGGCCTCGCGAACTCGAACGCGACCTGGCAGCTGGTCGGGACCTCGGTGATGATCTCGCCGGTGGCCTTCGCCTCGCTGCCCGCGCACCTGCTGGCGCCGCTGACGAAGCTGCTGGGCCTGCCCGAGGGCGGCCTCGCGATCAACGTGGACCAGTGGGACGGGTACACGGACGACCGCAAGGAGCTCCTGAACCACCTCAAGGACCGGAAGATAAAGAACACGGTGTTCCTGACCGGCGACATCCACATGGCGTGGGCGAACGAGGTCCCGATGAACATGGCGACGTACCCGGGGTCGGGAACGGCGGCCACCGAGTTCGTGGTGACGTCGGTGACCTCCGACAACATCGACGACCTCCTGCACGTGCCGGCGAAGACCGCCTCGCTCGTAGCGGAATCGGCGATCAAGGCCGCCAACTGGCACGTGAAGTGGCTGGACATGGACTCACACGGCTACGGAGTGCTGGACGTGACCGCCGAGCGTTCGCAGATGGACTACTACGCGGTGTCCGACAAGCGGAATCCGGCCGCGACGGTCGCGTGGACCCGGTCCTACCGCACGGCGAACGGCACGCAGAAGGTGGAGCGGGCGTACCAGCCGGTCGGCTGACCGTCCGTCAATTCTCTTGCGCGAAGGGGTGCCTGGTGCGGACCAGGCACCCCTTCGGCCTCAGAAGCAACAAATCTTTTACTTACAGGGCTTGCTTAGTGCATGACATGGACACATAAGCTTCGCGCCAGCGTGAGGAAAACCCTCACCCCCCACCACGCTTCGCGAGGAGTCAACGTGCGCGCCTCTGCCCGCATATCCCCCATGCTCCGCCGCCGCCTCATGGGTACGGCCGTTCTGGCCGGAACCCTGGCGTTCGCCCCGCTCACGGCCCCCACGACCGTGGCCGCGGCGGCCAAGACCGGCTCCGAGGCCTGCGCCGACGCCGGCATCTCCGCGGCCGCCCGGGTCGCCCGCCCGAAGGACCACCACGCGTCCGACCCCAACGAGGTGACGGACGCCCAGGTCAAGGCCATGGACGCCGACCTGGTCAAGAAGAGCGCCGAGCTGGGCCCGCAGCGCCAGATGCGCGCCGCCGAGGTCACCGCGGCGACGAGCATCCCGGTCTACGTCCACGTCATCACCTCCGGCACCGCCGGCAAGCTGACCGCCACGGACATCAACAACCAGATCGCGGTCCTCAACTCCGCCTACGGCGGCAAGGGCACCGGCAACGTCGACTCGGGCTACCAGTTCTCGCTGGCCTCGACCGACTACACCGACAACGACGCCTGGTACAACGTCTCGGACGGCACCCAGGCCGAGAAGGACATGAAGAACGCCCTGCGCAAGGGCGGCGCGAACGCGCTCAACCTCTACACCGCCAACCTCGGCGGCGGCCTGCTCGGCTGGGCGACCTTCCCGAGCTCCTACGCCTCCCAGCCCAAGATGGACGGCGTGGTCATCCTCAACTCCTCGCTGCCCGGCGGCTCTTCCGCCAACTACAACGAGGGCGACACCGCCACCCACGAGGTCGGCCACTGGATGGGCCTCTACCACACCTTCCAGGGCGGCTGCACCGGCAGCGGCGACTCCGTCGCCGACACCCCGGCCGAGAAGAGCGCGGCCTTCGAGTGCCCGACCGGCCGTGACTCCTGCACCAGCAAGCCGGGCGTCGACCCGATCCACAACTTCATGGACTACACGTACGACTCCTGCATGTACCAGTTCACCGCGGGTCAGGTGGCCCGTATGAAGAGCATGTGGAGCGCGTACCGCGCCTGATCAGGGCCTGAAACGAGCAGGGGCGGGGCACGGGTTCGTGCCCTGCCCCTGCTTGCTCGTTCTCCCCGCTACAGGCTGTCGAGGAAGGCGAGCGCGACCCTCCAGGTCTGCTCCGCGGCCTCCGCGTCGTAGTCGTCGAGGTCCGGGTCCGTGAACAGGTGCCCGGCACCCGGGTAGCGGTGCACCTCCACGTCCGCGCCCGCGCGCTGCATCCGCAGGTACCAGGCGGTCAACCAGTCGTGCGTCTCGAACGGGTCCGGATCCGCGATGTGCAGCTGCACCGGCAGCTCGTCGACCGCGGTGTCCTCCTCCAGGTCCGCCGTCCCGTGCAGGAGCAGCAGCCCGCGCGCCTTCTCGTCGGCCAGCGCCAGGTGCTGGGCGACGGAACCGCCGAAGGAGAAGCCGGCGTAGACCAGACCCTGATCGGAGTAGGGGGCGGAGGCCAGCACCGCACGCTTGAGCAGCTCGTCGCGGCCGATCTCGTCCCGGTGTGCCATGCCCTCCTCGACGGTCTCGAAGGTGCGCCCCTCGAAGAGATCGGGCACCTGGACCTGGTGACCGGCCGCGCGCAGCCGGTCGGCCGCAGCGTGCACCGCGGGCCGCAGCCCGTACGTCGAGTGGAAGAGCATGATGTTCATGCACCCCATCGTGCCATTCGTTGAATGGGAGGGGCCGACGGGCGCGTTCCGGTTACGTTGAAGTCCATGGACACGGACACCGTTCTGCGCCCGATCGCGGTCCTCGGCGGCTCCCTGGTCGTCACCCTGCTCTCCGGGTGGCTGCTGGACCTGCTGCTGCGCCGCGCCGACGCCCGGCACAGCGAGACCCCGCTGTGGGGGCTGCTGCGCCACTGCCGCCTGCCGTTCCAGCTCGTCCTGTGCACGACGCTGCTGTACGGCGCCCACCGCCGGGTGGGCATTCCCCAGGACTACGTGTTCGCCGTGGAGCGCGCCCTGACCCTCGTCCTGATCGCCTCGGCGGCCTGGCTGCTGGTGCGCATCGCGACGGCGGTCGTCGACTCCGCGTACGCCCGCTACGCCGACCGGAACCCGGACGACGCCCGGGTGCGCCGGGTCCGCACCCAGGTGACGCTGATCCACCGGGCGGTCACGGCGGTGGTCGTCGTGGTCGCCGTGGCCGCGATGCTGCTCATGTTCCCGCCGATGCGGGCGGTCGGCGCCTCGGTGCTGGCCTCGGCGGGCGTCCTCGGCATCGTGGCGGGCATCGCCGCCCAGTCCTCGCTGGGCAACCTCTTCGCCGGACTGCAGATCGCCTTCGGCGACACGGTCCGGATCGGCGACACGGTGGTCGTGGACAAGGAGTGGGGAACGGTCGAGGAAATCACCCTGACCTTCCTGGTGGTCCGCACCTGGGACGAGCGCCGGATCACGATGCCTGTGTCGTATTTCACAGGCAAGCCGTACGAAAACTGGTCGCGCGGCGGCGCCCAGATGACCGGGACGGTCTTCTGGCACCTGGACCACAGCGCACCGCTGGCCCTGATGCGGGAGCAGCTCCGGCGGATCCTGGAGGAGATCCCGGAATGGGACGGCCGGACCGGCAGCCTGGCGGTCACGGACACGGCCCCGCACACGATCCAGGTCCGGGCGGTGGTCACGGCGAAGGACGCCACGGACATCTGGACGGTCCGCTGCCAGGTCCGCGAGCGTGTGATCGACTGGCTGGTGGCCCACCACCCGTACGCCCTGCCCCGCATCGCCACCTCCCCGGAAGACCCCCGTCCGGGAGCATCCTGACGGCCCCGGCAGTGGCGCCCGGGCGGTCAGAACGTCAGGCGGAACAGGGCTCCGCCGCCCGGGGCCGGTTCCGCGACCAGCTCCGCGGCATGCGCACGGGCGATCTGGCGGGCCATCGCGAGACCCAGCCCCGAGCCCGGCAGGGCACGCGCCGCCCCCGCCCGGTAGAAGCGGTCGAAGACGTACGGCAGATCCTCGGCCGCGATCCCGGGACCGTGATCCCGTACCGTCAGCCCGGCCCGGCCGTCCCGCGACACCAGCTCCACCTCCACCGGCCGCCCGGCCGGGCTGAACTTCGCCGCGTTGTCCAGCAGGTTCGACAGCAGCCGGGTCAGCCGTGCCGGTACGCCCGGCACCACCGCCTCCTCCCCGCGGACGCGGACGTGCACCGGCACGGACGGCCAGTGCTCCCGCGCCGCCTGCGCGCAGTGCTCCACCAGCGGAGCCAGCCGGACCTGTTCGACCAGCGGCTGCGGCTCCTCGTCCCGGGCCAGCTCGATCAGGTCGTTCACCAGCCCCGTCACCTCCCGCAGCTGCCGCCCCAGCGCGAGCGACGCCCGCTCGCGCTGCTGCGCCGTCAGCCGCTCCCCCCGCGCCAGCAGCTCCGCGTTCGTCCGCAGGGCGGTCAGCGGGGTCCGCAGCTCGTGCGAGGCGTCCGCGACCAGCCGCCGCTGCGCCGTCACCGACTGCTCCAGCTCGCCCAGCATGGTGTTGAAGCTCCCTGCCAGCCGCGTGATCTCGTCCTCCCTCCCGGGAGGCGGCAGTTCGATCCGGTGCCGCGGATCCCGCGTCGCCGCGATCCGCTCGGCGGTGGCCGTGAGCCGGGTCACCGGGGCCAGGCCGGTCCGCGACACCCAGGACCCGAGCCCGGCCGCCACCAGCACCCCGGCCCCGCCGATCAGGGCCAGCCACCACGCCGCCTCCTCGATCCCGTCCTCCACGGTGTCGGCCCGCAGCGCCACCTGCAGCGCCCGCCCCTTCGCGTAGTCGGTGGTGAGCATCCGCGTCGGGTGCCCCGCGTGCACGATGTCCGTGTAGTACGGCGCGTGCCGCCCGGCGGCCACCGCCCGCGCCGCAGGGGCCACCGGCAGCGGGTACGGCGTGGCCGGATCGTTCGCCGGGTCGGCCGGCACCACCTCCGCGCAGGCGGGCGCCGCCAGGAACCGGCACTCCCCGGCCAGGGTCCCCGGCCCGGAGCCCGGGTTGCGCTGGGCCGCGAGCCGCGCCGACTGGGTCAGGCTCAGGTCGAGCTGCTCGTACAGTGCGCCGCGTACGACGAAGAAGGCCGCCGTGCACACCCCGACCGCGACCAGCGCCACCGCCGCGGTGGCCGCCAGCGCCAGCCGGGTCCGCAGCGGCCGGCGTCTGCGCCAGGGCGCCCCGAGCCTGCGCCGCCCGGCGCCGCTCACGCCGCGCCCAGCCGGTACCCGACCCCGTGGACCGTGTGCACCAGCCGCGGCTCGCCGCCGGCCTCCAGTTTCCGCCGCAGGTAGCCGACGTACACGGCCAGCGAATTGGAGTCCGGTCCGAAGTCCCGCCCCCACACCAGCTCCAGGATCAGCTCCCGCGGCAGGACCTGTCCGGGGTGGCGCAGCAGCAGCTCCAGCAGTGCGGCCTCGGTGCGGCTGAACTCCAGGGGCCGCCCGCCGCGCCGCCCGATCCGGGTCGCGGGGTCCAGCACCAGGTCCGCGAAGCCGAGCGCGGCCGCGCCCGCCGGATCGGGCGCGGCCCGCCGGAGCAGGGCCCGGACCCGGGCCACCAGCTCGTCCAGCGCGAACGGCTTGACCAGGTAGTCGTCGGCGCCCGCCTCCAGGCCGTCGACCCGCTCGCTCACCGAGCCCAGCGCGGTCAGGACGAGTACCGGCGTACGGTCGCCCAGCGCGCGCAGCTGCCGGCAGACCCCGAGCCCGTCCAGTACGGGCATCATCACGTCGAGCACCACCGCGTCGGGCTGCCAGCCGGCCACCTCCGACAGCGCGGCCAGCCCGTCGCCGGCTCCCCGTACCTCGTACCCCTCGACGGCCAGCCCGTCCTGGACGGCGGCCCGTACCTCGGGCTCGTCGTCCACGACCAGGATCCGCTGCGCACTCGTGCTGCTCATGGGCAAAGCCTGCCAAACGGTTCTGAGAGAACCTCCTAGAACGTTCTTAGGGCGCACCGGAAGGGTGCGGCCATGACCACACGAGACATACGAGGCACACGAGGCACATCCCTCCCACCCCTGTCCGTCGTGATCGGCGCGGGCGGCACCGGGGGCCACATCCATCCCGGGCTCGCCCTCGCCGAGGCGCTGCGCTCGGCCGTCCCGGATGCCGTGGTCTCGTTCATCGGGACCGAGCGGGGCCTGGAGACCGAGCTGGTCCCGGCCGCCGGCCACCGCCTGCACACCGTCGACATGATCCCGTTCGACCCGTCGCTCGGCGCCAAGCGCTACCGGATGGACCTCGTGTACGCGGCCGCCGACCTGGTGGTGTGCCGGGCCGGGTCCGCGACGGTGGCCGAGCTGGCGGCGACCGGTATCCCGGCCGTGCTCGTCCCCTACCCCCACGCCCCCGGCGACCACCAGACCCACAGCGCCCGGGTCCTGTCGGACGCGGGAGCGGGCCTGCTGCTGCCGGATGCCTCGGCCACGGCCGACCACCTGGCCTTCCTGCTCGGCCCGCTGCTGGCCGATCCGGCCAGGCTGGCGGCGATGGCCGGCGCCGCCGTCCCCCGGGGCGGCGCCGCGGTCGGGTGCTGCGATCAGGTGCTGCGCAGGCTGCGGACGTCCAAGTGCCTCAGCACCCGGTCCACGATCTCCGGATCCGCCCCCGGCTCGCTGCGCGCCGCCAGCACCTCGTGCCGTGCCGCCGACATCATCTCCCGCTGGATCCGCTGGACGTCCCGGATCCGCTCCACCCGCTTCGCGTACGCCTCCCGCCGCTCCTCGTCGACCATGTCGGGGCTGATCCTGGCCCCCACGTCGTACGCCCGCCGGTACAGCACCTCCACCAGGTCCTCCGGGAGGTCCTCCGCCTCCTCGATCTCCTTCAGCCGCCGCTTCGCCGCCTTCGCCGCGCGGATCGCCAGGTGCCGCTCCGTCTCCCGCTCGGCGTCCTCGTCGGCCTCCACGCCCAGGATCCGCACCAGCCACGGCAGCGTCAGCCCCTGGCACACCAGGGTCACCATGATCACGGCGAAGGCGATGAAGATGATCTGGTCCCGCGCCGGAAACGGCGCCCCGCCCTCCACCTTCAGCGGAATGGCGAGCGCCAGCGCCACCGAGGCCACCCCGCGCATCCCGGCCCACCACATCACCACGCTCTCCCGCCAGCTCAGCGGGATCTCCTCGTCGTAGTCGCGCCGCGTGTGCAGCCGCTTGGCCAGCCACCCCGCCGGCAGCAGCCACATCAGCCGTACGCCGACCACCACCACGATCACGGCGGCCGCCCATCCCGCCATCTCCCACGTCCGGCCGCCCGCGACACCGAACACGTTGTGCAGCTCCAGCCCGATCAGCCCGAAGGCCACGCCCGTGACCAGCGTGTCCACGACCTCCCAGAAGGTGTGCCCGGCGAGGCGTCCCAGCACGTCGTCCGCGTCGCTCGCGTACTCCGCGAGGAACAGGGCCGTCGTCAGCACGGCCAGCACGCCAGATCCCTTGAACTCCTCGGCCAGGACGTACGCCACGAACGGCACGAGCAGCGTCAGCCCGATCTGCAGCGTGGCGTCCTCGAGCCGCCCCATGAGCGCGTTGGCGGCCCAGCCCAGCAGGAGTCCGACGCCGACGGCGACCACGGCGGAGAGCACGAACTCCCCCAGCGCGTCCGGCCAGGAGAAGCTGCCGCTGACGGCGGCGGCGATGGCCACGTGGTAGAGCACGATCGCGGTGACGTCGTTGAACAGGCCCTCGCCCTCCAGGATCGACACCATGCGGCGCGGCAGCCCGAGCGATCCGGCGACGGCGGTCGCGGCGACGGGGTCGGGCGGGGCCACGAGCGCGCCGAGCGCAACGGCGGCCGCCAGCGGCAGCCCGGGGACCACGGCGTGCGCGACGGCGGCGACGGCGGCGGTCGTGACGAACACGAGGGCCACGGCGAGCAGGAAGATCGGCCGGACGTTGGCGGCGAACTGCCGCCACGAGGTGCGCTGTGCCGAGGCGTAGAGCAGCGGGGGCAGCAGGAGCGGCAGGATGTACTCGGGCGGGATGTCGACATTCGGCACGGCCGGCACCAGCGCGAGCGCGACCCCGACGATGGTCATCAGAACGGGCGCGGGCAGCCCGAGCCGATCCCCGAGCGGCACGGTGACCACGGCCCCGAGCAGCAGCACGAACAGCAGAGCAAGCTGATCCACTCCCCCACCCTGCCGCACCGCAGGCCGCGGGCACCCTCGCCCCGTCGAAGCCTCGCCCGCCTGGCGGCGATCCCGCCACCGCCGGGCGAGCCCCGGGGTGGAGCCGCCTCCCAGCGGTGGCCGGGGAGGGGGAAGGGCGCGCAGGGGACCGGCCCCGCGGGGGCGCGGCAAGCCCCGGCTACGACAAGTGGCGCCGCATCGCGCGGTGCGGGATGCCCGCGTCCTCGAACTCCGGGCCGTGGGCCACGTACCCCAGCCCCTCGTAGAAGCCGAGCGCATGCGTCTGCGCGCCCAGGTCCACGGCGGACAGCCCCAGCCGGGCCTCCTCCGCCTCGATCGCCCGGACCAGGGCCACGCCCACACCCAGCCCGCGCGCGGACTTGGCGACGGCCAGCCGCCCGAGCGAGCCGGCCGTCAGGTCTCCGCCCGTCTTGCCCAGCGCCGCCGGCCCGTGCAGCAGCCGGCCGGTGCCCAGCGGGTCCCCGTCCGGCCCCACGGCGAGCACGTGCACCGCGACCGCGTCGTACGCGTCGTACTCGATCGACTCCGGCACGGACTGCTCGACCACGAACACCTCGGTCCGCAGCGTGAAGCACGCCGCGAGGTCCGCCTCGGAGGCGACGACCCGGACCTCGAAGTCCGCGGCCGCGGTCACTCGCTCTCGGCCCGGATCACGTCCAGCGCGTGCTGGAGGTCCGCCGGGTAGCCGCTCTCGAACTCCACCCACTGGCCGTCCGACGGGTGCTCGAAGCCGAGGCGCACCGCGTGCAGCCACTGCCGGGTCAGGCCCAGCCGCTTCGCGACGGTCGGGTCGGCGCCGTAGGTGAGGTCGCCGACGCACGGGTGCCGGTGCGCGGACATGTGCACGCGGATCTGGTGCGTGCGCCCGGTCTCCAGCTTGATGTCGAGCAGCGAGGCCGCACGGAAGGCCTCGATCAGGTCGTAGTGGGTGACGGAGGGCTTGCCCTCCTGGGTCACGGCCCACTTGTAGTCCGCGCTGGGGTGGCGGCCGATCGGGGCGTCGATGGTGCCGCTCATCGGGTCCGGGTGGCCCTGTACGAGCGCGTGGTAGCGCTTGTCCACGACCCGCTCGCGGAACTGGTTCTTCAGCGAGGTGTACGCGCGCTCGGACTTGGCGACGGCCATCAGGCCGGACGTACCCACGTCGAGGCGGTGCACGACGCCCTGGCGCTCGGACGCGCCGGAGGTGGAGATGCGGTAGCCGGCGGCGGCGAGGCCGCCGATGACGGTGGTGCCGGTCCAGCCGGGGCTCGGGTGGGCGGCGACGCCCACCGGCTTCATGATGACGACGATGTCGTCGTCGTCATGGACGATCTCCATGCCCGGGACGGGCTCGGCGACGAGCTCGACCGGCCGCGGCGGCGCGGGCATCTCGACTTCGAGCCAGGCGCCGCCGTGCACGCGCTCGGACTTCCCGACGACGCCGCCGTCGACCGACACCTTCCCCGCGGCGGCGAGCTCGGCCGCCTTCGTCCGGGAAAAACCGAACATACGGGCGATGGCGGCGTCGACGCGCTCGCCCTCGAGGCCATCGGGAACGGGCAGGGTGCGGATCTCGGGAATCGTACTCACCCGTCGAGTATGCAGGACTCGGCAGCGGAGCTTTCCCGCGATCAGTGTGCGACCGGTGTCCGATCAGTCCTTGTGGACCGTGCCGTCCGGGTCCAGACCCTTGAACGACAGCAGCACGATCAGGATCCCGCCGCACACGATCGCCGAGTCCGCGAGGTTGAAGACCGCGAAGTGGGCGGGCGCGATGAAGTCGACGACCGCTCCCCGGAACACCCCCGGCGAACGGAAGATCCGGTCGGTGAGATTGCCCAGCGCACCGCCCAGCAACAGGCCCAGCGCGATCGCCCACGGCAGGCTGTAGAGCTTCCGGGACAGCCGCACGATCACGATGATCACGGTGGCCGCGATGCAGGTGAAGATGATGGTGAAGGCCTCGCCGAAGCCGAAGGCGGCGCCCGGGTTGCGGATCGCCTCGAACTTCAGCAGGTCGCCGATGATCCGGATCGGCGGCTGGTGCTCCAGCTTCGCGACGACCAGCATCTTGCTGCCGAAGTCGAGCAGGTAGGCGAGCAGCGCGACGACGAGCAGCGCGACGATCCGCCGACGCCCCTTGGGCTCGACAGACTCCGGCTGGGCGTCGTCCCCGACCTCCGGCGTACCGATGATGCTCTCCGCCTCTGCCACGTGAGTCCCTCGACTAGCTCGAACCAGGTTGCCGACACCACAGCCCTGCCAGGTTCCTGGACCCTGACGAGACACGAGAGTACGTCAGGGTCCTCCTGCGGCGCCGCCCGGCCCGCGCCGCCTCAGTGCCGGCGCTCCTGCTTCTGCTTGCAGTCCACGCACAGCGTCGCCCGCGGGAAGGCCTGCATCCTGGCCTTGCCGATGGGCCGGCCGCAGTTCTCGCAGAGCCCGTACGTGCCCGCGTCCAGCCGTTCCAGGGCCCGCTCGGTCTGTTCGAGCATCTCGCGGGCGTTCGCGGCGAGGGCCAGCTCGGACTCCCGGGTGATGTTCTTGGTGCCCGTGTCGGCCTGGTCGTCGCCCGCGCCGTCGCCGGAGTCCCGCATCAGGCCCGTGATGGCCTCGTCGGAGGCGTGCAGCTCGGCGCGCAGCCGCAGGACCTCGCTCTGGAGCTCCGTACGCGCCTCGGTGACCTCCGCCGGGGTCCAGGGGTCCTCGCCGGGCCGTACGGCCAGCTCGCCCGGCGCCGGGCCCGCCGTGGCCCTGGCCTTCGGCAGCCCGCTCGTGGCGGCCGCAGCCGTCTTCCTGGCCGTGCCGGTGCTCTTCTTGGCAACCACTTTCCGGGCTCCCGTCTGTTGCGCGGCCTGCGCCGCCCCCTCGGCCCCGGCCGCCTTGGCCGTGGCCTTCCTCGCGGTCGTCTTCCCGACGCCGGTCGCCTTCTTGACGGCCACCTTGTCCACGGCCGTCGTGTTCACGGCCGAGGTCTTCTTGGCCGAGGTCTTCCCGGCAGCCGTCTTCACGACCGCCGCCTTCTTGGCGGGTGCCTTCCCGGCCGCCTTGGCCGCCGACTTCACCACCGTCTTGGCCGCCGCTTCGGCCGCCGGCTTCGCGGCCGTCTTCCCGGCGGCGTTCACCTTCCCGGCGGCGTTCACCTTCCGGGCCGGAGCCGCCTTCCCGGCCGCCGTCGCCTTCCCGGCGGCCTTCCCGACAGCCTTCTCGGCAGTTCTGCCGGCGGTCTTCTTCGCCACCATGGCCGCGGCCCCTTCACATACTGTGATCTTGCGCGCGAATCGTGCCGGAACGATAAATCGACTCCGGCCTCGCGGCAACGGGGCACGCGTCCATCGATGCCAACCTGCATCCGTTGTGCCCAGCAGGGAGCCCGGTAATCCGCCACTCCTGTCACACCGGAGCCGGACCGGCGCATCGGCCCATTCGGGTCACGCCGCGTCCCCGCCCGACCGCCGCCCCGCACCCCGCCCCGAGCCCCGCCGAAACCCCGGCCCCGACCCCGCGTAAACCGGTCTGCCGAGCGTGCCCCCGCCCCGTACACTGGGCCCAGCGAAAGGCATGGACGGGGACGAGTAGCGTCGGACGCAGCCATGAGCGACCCGGGGACGGTGAGAGCCCGGGGGCGAGCGCGATGCGAAGGATCACCCCTGAGCCGCCGGAAGAAAGCCGTTCACGGGTCCCCGCGGATCCGGCCGCGGCGAGTAGAACCGGCTTCGCACCCCAATGAGGGGGCCCCCGGACCCGTCCGGAGGCCAAGGAGGGTGGTACCGCGGGAGCAGCAAGGCTCTCGTCCCTCCGGACGGAAGTGACACCCCGCCGGAGGAAGAGTTCAGCCTCATGACCACACCGCCGCAGTACCGCCCGGTACCCGCCCAGGTCGACCTGCCCGCCCTCGAGCACGCCGTTCTCGACTTCTGGCGCGAGAGCAAGACCTTCGCCAAGACCCTGGAGCAGTCCGAAGGCCGCCCCGAGTGGGTCTTCTACGAGGGCCCGCCCACCGCCAACGGCATGCCCGGCGCGCACCACATCGAGGCCCGCGTCTTCAAGGACGTCTTCCCCCGGTTCCGCACCATGCGCGGCTACCACGTGGCCCGCAAGGCCGGCTGGGACTGCCACGGCCTGCCCGTCGAGCTCGCCGTCGAGAAGGAACTCGGCTTCAACGGCAAGCAGGACATCGAGGCGTACGGCATCGCCGAGTTCAACGCCAAGTGCCGCGAGTCCGTGACCCGCCACACCGACGCGTTCACCGAGCTCACGACCCGGATGGGCTACTGGGTCGACCTGGACGACGCCTACCGGACCATGGACCCCGAGTACGTCGAGTCCGTGTGGTGGTCGCTGAAGGAGATCTTCAACAAGGGCCTGCTCACCCAGGACCACCGCGTCGCCCCCTGGTGCCCGCGCTGCGGCACCGGCCTCTCGGACCACGAGCTGGCGCAGGGCTACGAGACGGTCGTCGACCCCTCCGTCTACGTCCGCTTCCCGCTGACCTCCGGCCCGCTGGCCGGCGAGGCCGCGCTCCTGGTCTGGACGACCACCCCCTGGACCCTCGTGTCCAACACCGCGGTCGCCGCGCACCCCGAGGTCACCTACGTCGTCGCGCGCCGTACCGGCGTCGAGGACTCCGAGAAGATCGTCGTCGCCCGGCCGCTGCTGGAGAAGTCCCTCGGCGAGGGCTGGGAAGCCACCGGCCAGACCTTCACGGGCAAGGAGATGGAGCGCTGGACGTACGAGCGCCCCTTCGACCTCGTGGAGTTCCCGGCGCCCGCCCACTACGTCGTGAACGCCGACTACGTCACGACCGAGGACGGCACCGGTCTGGTCCACCAGTCCCCCGCCTTCGGCGCCGACGACCTCGCGGTCTGCCGCGCGTACGGCCTGCCGGTCGTGAACCCGGTCCGCCCCGACGGCACCTTCGAGGAAGAGGTCCCGCTGGTCGGCGGCGTCTTCTTCAAGAAGGCCGACGAGAAGCTGACCGCCGACCTGGACGCCCGCGGACTGCTCTTCAAGCACATCGCCTACGAGCACAGCTACCCGCACTGCTGGCGCTGCCACACCGCGCTGCTCTACTACGCGCAGCCGTCCTGGTACATCCGCACCACCGCCGTCAAGGACGCGATGCTGCGGGAGAACGAGAAGACGAACTGGTTCCCGGACTCGGTCAAGCAGGGCCGCTTCGGCGACTGGCTGAACAACAACATCGACTGGGCGCTCTCCCGCAACCGCTACTGGGGCACCCCGCTGCCGATCTGGCGCTGCGAGGAGAACCACCTCACCTGCGTCGGCTCGCGCGCGGAGCTGTCGGAGCTCTCCGGCCAGGACCACGCGAACCTGGACCCGCACCGCCCGTACATCGACGACGTGACCTTCACGTGCCCGGCCGAGGGCTGCTCGCTGGAGGCCGTGCGCGTCCCCGAGGTCATCGACGCCTGGTACGACTCGGGCTCGATGCCGTTCGCGCAGTGGGGCTACCCGTACAAGAACAAGGAGATCTTCGAGAAGCGCTACCCGGCGCAGTTCATCTCGGAGGCGATCGACCAGACGCGCGGGTGGTTCTACACGCTGATGGCGGTCGGCACGCTGGTCTTCGACAAGTCCTCGTACGAGAACGTGGTCTGCCTGGGCCACATCCTCGCCGAGGACGGCCGCAAGATGTCCAAGCACCTGGGCAACATCCTCCAGCCGATCCCGCTCATGGACCAGCACGGCGCGGACGCGGTGCGCTGGTTCATGGCGGCCGGCGGCTCCCCGTGGGCGGCCCGCCGGGTCGGCCACGGCACGATCCAGGAGGTCGTCCGCAAGACCCTCTTGACCTACTGGAACACGGTCGCCTTCCAGGCGCTGTACGCCCGTACGTCGGGCTGGGCGCCCTCGGCGGCCGACCCGGCGCCGGCGGACCGCACGGTCCTCGACCGCTGGCTGCTGTCCGAGCTCCACACCCTGACCTGCGAGGTCACGGACGCGATGGAGTCGTACGACACCCAGCGCGCGGGCAAGCTGCTGTCCGCCTTCGTGGACGACCTGTCGAACTGGTACGTGCGCCGCTCGCGCCGCCGCTTCTGGCAGGGCGACAAGGCGGCGCTGCGCACCCTCCACGAGGTCGTGGAGACGGTGACCCGCCTGATGGCCCCGCTGACCCCCTTCATCACGGAGCGGGTCTGGCAGGACATGATCGTCCCGGTCACCCCGGAGGCGCCGGAGTCGGTGCACCTGTCGACCTGGCCGGTGGCGGACACCTCGGCGATCGACGCGACCCTGTCCCAGCAGATGCTGCTGGTACGGCGCCTCGTGGAGCTGGGCCGCGCGACGCGGGCCGAGTCCGGCGTCAAGACCCGCCAGCCCCTGTCCCGGGCCCTGGTCGGCGCGGTGGGCTTCGACGCCCTGTCGGCGGAGCTCCAGTCCCAGATCACGGAGGAGCTGAACGTCTCCTCCCTGGCCTCCCTGTCGGAGGTCGGCGGCTCGCTGGTGGACACGACGGCGAAGGCGAACTTCCGGGCGCTCGGCAAGCGCTTCGGCAAGGGCGTCCAGGACGTGGCGAAGGCGGTGGCCGCGGCCGATGCGGCGGCGCTGTCCCTGGCGCTGCGGTCCGGCTCGGCGGTCATCTCGCTGAACGGCGAGGAGATCTCCCTCTCCCCGGAGGAGGTCATCATCACGGAGACCCCGCGCGAGGGCTGGTCGGTGGCCTCCGACTCCGGCGCGACGGTGGCCCTGGACCTGGAGATCACCCCGGAGCTGCGGCTGGCGGGCCTGGCGCGTGACGCGATCCGCCTGATCCAGGAGGCCCGGAAGAACTCCGGCCTGGACGTGGCGGACCGGATCGCCCTGCGGTGGTCCTCGTCGGACCCGGAGGTCGTGGCGGCCCTGACGGACCACGCGTCGCTGATCGCGGACGAGGTCCTGTCGACCGACTACGCCACCGGCGAGGCCGACGCCACCTACGGCGAGGCCTTCACGGACGAGCCCCTCGGCCTGACGTTCCGCCTCCGCAAGGCGTAACCGCTCCCGCTCCTGTGGCCCGGCCGCCCCTTCCGTGGGGTGGCCGGGCCACACCCGTTCCCTCTCCCCGCCCCGCCCTTTCTCCGTTTCCGCCTGCGACGCCGGCCGGGCTGAAACACGGCCCCGCCGGGGTGTGAGGCGCGGCAGGGGTCCGGGCGAAGCCCTGGGGCACCCCCAGGGCTTCGCGAACGGGTACGCAAACGGGCCGGGCCCGGTGCCCCCGAAGGGGAACCGGGCCCGGCCCGTGACTGCTGACGACGCCCAGAGGGCGTACCGCCTAGTTGTCGTCCTCGTCGATCAGGAAGCCCCGCATCGGCGAAGGCGCCTGCTGCATCGGCTGCGGCGCAGCCGGCCGCACCGGAGCCATCGGCTGGGTCATCGCGGGAGACATCTGCTGCTGACCACCGTACGAGGGGCCGCCCATCGGGGACGGGCCGCCCATCGGCGAGGGACCGCCCATGGGCGACGGAGCGCCCATCGAGTGCCCCATCGCTCCGGCCGGAGCCATCGACGGCGTCGGCGACGGCGGCAGCGCCGGACCGGCCGGGTTGCGCGGCGGGGCCAGGGAGTCGTCCGCCTGGGTCTCGAGCTGGCGCAGCTGCGACTCCAGGTAGGACTTCAGACGCGTACGGTACTCACGCTCGAAGCCCCGCAGGTCCTCGACCTTGCGCTCCAGCGTGGCGCGGGCGGACTCCAGGGAGCCCATCGCGACGCGGTGCTTCTCCTGCGCGTCCCGCTCCAGCGCGTCGGCCTTGGCACGGGCGTCCCGCTCCAGGCCCTCGGCGCGGCTGCGCGCCTCGCCGACGATCTTGTTGGCCTCGGAGCGGGCCTCCGCGATCGCCTGGTCGGCGGTCTGCTGCGCCAGCGACAGGACGCGGGCGGCGCTGTCTCCACCGGGGCCCTGCTGCGGGAGCTGCGGCTGCTGCTGGTGCATCTGCTGCCCCATCGGCTGCATCTGCTGGCCCATCGGCTGCATCTGCTGGCCCATGGGCTGCATCTGCTGGCCGAGCGGGTTCTGGCCGCCCATGGACTGCTGGCCCATCTGCTGCTGGCCCATGGGCTGCTGGCCCATCTGCTGCTGGCCCATCTGCTGCTGGCCGCCCATGGTGTGCATGGGGCCGCCCATCGGGCCCGGACCGCCCGGACCCTGCGGTCCGTGTCCGCCGGGGCCGGCCGGAAGCTGCGGCGGGCCGCCCGGCAGCTGCGGCGGGCCCATCTGCGGCGGGCCCTGCTGCGCCGGCGGGCCGGATATGGCCGCGGGCACCGGTGCGCCGGGGCCTCCGGGGCCTCGCTGGTCCTGGGGTTCCGGCTTGCGCATGCCCTGCTGCTGCTGGTTCTGCGCGGCGGCACGCGTGGCGGCGGCCAGCTTCGCGCGCAGGTCCTCGTTCTCGCGCAGCAGGCGCGTCAGTTCGGACTCGACCTCGTCGAGGAAGGCATCGACCTCGTCCTCGTCATAGCCTTCTCGGAGGCGGACGGTCGTGAACTGCTTGTTCCGCACGTCCTCGGGAGTCAGCGGCATGTCTTCTTCACCTCTACGTAGTCGTCGGCAGTCGGCAAGACCGTATCGGGACTGTCCCCGCGCCTGCGGGGAAGCTCATCGTTCACACGCTTCTCGCAGCGGTGCTCACGAAACTGATGAGGATGTAAACGATGATCATCAGAACGAAGAAGGACAGGTCGAGTGCCACGCCCCCGAGACGCAACGGCGGGATAAATCGCCGGAGAAGCTTGAGCGGTGGATCGGTGACAGTGTAGGTGGCCTCAAGGACGACCACCATCGCCTTGCCGGGTGTCCATGAACGTGCGAACTGGAAGACGTAGTCCATCACCAGTCGGAAGATCAGCACGATGAGGAAGCACATCAGCGCGATGTAGACCACCTGCAGTGCGACACCCATCCCGCGCTTCCCTCTCCCCTGCTCTCGCTCTGTTCCCGGCCCCGTGTCTGACGGATCGGTCTAGCTTTGGTTGAAGAACCCGCCCTCCGCGATGCGGGCCTTGTCCTCCGCCGTGACATCGACGTTAGCAGGCGACAGCAGGAACACCTTCTGTGTCACGCGTTCAATGCTGCCGTGCAGACCGAAGACCAGGCCGGCGGCGAAGTCGACAAGTCGCTTCGCGTCCGTGTCGTCCATCTCCGTGAGGTTCATGATCACCGGAGTGCCCTCACGGAAGTGTTCCCCGATGGTACGGGCCTCGTTGTAGGTCCGGGGGTGCAGCGTCGTGATGCGGTACGGCTCCCGCTCGGAGACGACCTTGGGCATGATCACGGGGGCGTTCTTCTCCAGGTTCGAGCGGTCAGGTGTGATGGACGCCACGGGGGCAATTCGCGCAGGACGTCCGTTTTCCAGCGGCAATGGGATGGGTTCCCGCTGTGCCGGAGGCTGGGTAACTCGTACCGGTTCGTCCGTTACGGGCGCTTGGTGCACGGGCTGCTGGCGCCGGCGATCCCGCTCCGGTTCCGGCTCGGGCTCGAACTCGTCGTCGGGGTCGTACCCCGGGTTGTCGTACCGGTCGTCCTCCACGAGGCCGAGGTAGACCGCCATCTTGCGCATCGCGCCGGCCATTCTCTGAGTCCTCCGCTCTGTGGTGGATCGCCCTGTCGCAGGTGTGTCGCTGTGTCACCAAAGTCACCAACTGCCCGCGATCCACGTGGTCCGCCCGCCCATCAGCGGCAATGACCATATTTTCTGCTGTGGTCCGACTTTCTTCGCGACGTTACCCGAGCCGGGGTCTCGCGCCGAGTACCGCAGTGCCGACGCGTACATGTGTCGCACCGGCCGCAACGGCCTGTTCCAGGTCTGCACTCATCCCGGCCGACACCATCGTGGCAGCCGGATGGTCCGCGCGCAGGCTGGATGACAATTCCACCAGCCGCTCGAAAGCGGCCTGTTCGCGTCCCGCGTAGGGCCCGGCCAGCGGAGCCACGGTCATCAGTCCGTCGATCCGCAGTCCGGGCGCCCCGGCCACGAGGTCCGCGAGTTCGGCGAGCTGCTCCGGAGCGGCGCCGCCCCGGGTGCCGCGCTCCCCCGACTCGGCGTCGAGGGCGATCTGTACGAGGCAGCCGAGTTCGCGCCCGGCGCTCTCGGCGGCCGCCGAGAGCGCCGTGACGAGCTTCGGCCGGTCGACCGACTGCACCACATGCGCATATCCCGCCACAGAACGGACTTTGTTCGTCTGCAACTGGCCCACGAAATGCCAGCTGAGCGGCAGATCCGCGCAGGCCGCGGCCTTGGGGGCGGCATCCTGGTCACGATTCTCCGCAACATGACGGACCCCCAGGTCCGCCAGCAGTCGTACGTCGCTCGCGGGGTAGGTCTTGGTGACCACGATGAGCGTCACCTCTTCCCGTCCCCGCCCCGCGGTCGCGCAGGCGGACGAGATACGTTCCTCCACCCGCGCCAGGTTCTCCGCGAGCTCCGACTTACGATCCGTCATCAGTCTTTTCCTACCGGGGATCCGGGGGTTGCCCCCCGGGAAGACACAGTGTCCAACCAGACATATCCGGCAAGCCGCCCGGTCACCCGGTCGCGGCGGTACGAGAAGTGGTCCCGCGACTCCAGTGTGCAGACCGGCGAGCGGTGCAGGTTCACCACCCCCGCCTCCGCGAGCTGCGCATGCACCCCGGCGACCACGTCGACGGACGGCGTACCCCAACTCGTCTCGCCGTAGGCGGCCGGTACCGCTTCGGCGACCGCGTCCCGCATCCCGGCCGGCACCTCGTAGCAGCGCCCGCAGATCGCGGGGCCGGTACGGGCGATGATCCGCCCGGGTTCGGCCCCGAGGGAGACCATCGCCTCCACGGCGGCGGGCACCACTCCGGCGACCAGTCCGGGCCGGCCCGCATGGGCCGCGCCCGCGACCCCGGCGACGGGGTCGGCCAGCAGGACGGGGGTGCAGTCCGCGGTGAGCACGGCGAGGGCGAGCCCCCGGCGGGCGGTCACCACCGCGTCCACCGCCGGGACGTCGGCGGCTGCGCCCCAGGGTCCGGGGACCACCGCCACGTCCTTGCCGTGCACCTGGTTCATCCAGACCACGTGGTCCGGCTCGATGCCCAGGGCCCCGGCCGCGATCACCCGGTTCGCGAGAACGGCGGTGGGGTCGTCTCCGACCGCGCCGCCGAGATTGAGCTCCTCGTACGGAACGGCGCTCACCCCGCCCCACCGGTCGGTGAAGGCGAAGTGGGCGCCGCTCTCGATGTGCTGCCCCAGCGTCACTTCAAGAAGTCCGGGACATCCAGTTCCTCGGCCGGGCTGTCCTGGTACGGCCGGGCCGTCGGGACCTGCGGCGCGGGGGCCGCGGCCTCGATCGGAGCCGCCTCGACCGGGGCCGGGGGCTCTTCGCGCGGGGTGACCGTACCCAGTCCGCCGAAGGCCGGGCGCACCGGCTCGGCCGCGCGGACCGGCGCCGGGGCCGGCTCCTCGCGCTTGGTGGACGCGGCGCCGATGACGTTGTCCCGGCGGGCCGGGGGCTGTCCGCCGTCGAACCCGGCGGCGATGACGGTGACCCGTACCTCGTCGCCGAGCGCGTCGTCGATGACGGCGCCGAAGATGATGTTCGCCTCGGGGTGGGCGGCCTCGCTGACCAGCTGCGCGGCCTCGTTGATCTCGAAGAGACCGAGGTCCGAGCCGCCGGAGATGGACAGCAGCACGCCGCGGGCGCCGTCGATGGACGCCTCGAGGAGCGGCGAGGAGATCGCCATCTCGGCGGCGGCGACGGCGCGGTCGTCGCCGCGGGCGGAGCCGATGCCCATGAGGGCCGAGCCGGCCTCGGACATCACGGACTTGACGTCCGCGAAGTCGAGGTTGATCAGACCCGGGGTGGTGATCAGGTCGGTGATGCCCTGGACGCCCGAGAGCAGGACCTGGTCGGCCGACTTGAAGGCGTCGAGGACCGAGACCTGGCGGTCCGAGATGGACAGCAGCCGGTCGTTGGGGATGACGATGAGGGTGTCGACCTCTTCGCGGAGCTCGGCGATGCCGTCCTCCGCCTGGTTCGCGCGGCGCCGGCCCTCGAAGGTGAACGGCCGGGTGACCACACCGATCGTCAGGGCGCCGAGCGAGCGTGCGATGTTGGCGACGACGGGTGCGCCGCCGGTGCCGGTGCCGCCGCCCTCGCCGGCGGTGACGAAGACCATGTCGGCCCCCTTGAGGACCTCCTCGATCTCCTCGCGGTGGTCCTCTGCCGCCTTGCGACCGACTGCCGGGTTGGCGCCGGCGCCGAGGCCCCGGGTGAGTTCACGGCCGACGTCGAGCTTGACGTCGGCGTCGCTCATCAACAGCGCCTGGGCGTCCGTGTTGATGGCGATGAACTCGACGCCCTTGAGACCGACCTCGATCATTCGGTTGATGGCATTGACACCACCGCCGCCGACACCGATGACCTTGATGACTGCGAGGTAGTTCTGCGGTGCTGCCACGTCGAAGGCCTCTCGCCTCGAGTTACGTGTCGCCGCCTCGCGGGCCTGCGTTGCGACGACTGATGCCGAAATGTGGGACGGTCCGAACGCGCCGACCCGAACCCTAAACCTGAAGTTTAGGGTTAAGTATGTGTCTGTTCCCTGGACTCTTCCGAACAGGACACTAAGTCGACAAGTAGCGCGTGTTCAACGAACACGCCGAACCTCCCGTTTTTCTTTTCACCCTATGTGATCACCCGTATCGGTGGCCAACCAGGGTGCGTCGCTGTTCGACCCGACGTCAACTCCCGGACGCGGCAGGGGCGGTGGGGACGCTCACGTCAAAGTGGTCAGCCTTGGGCGCCGCTTTCAGCAGGGCGCTCAGCGCCCGGCTCTTCGCCTCGCCCTGCTCGCCGCTCCCCCACACCACGGTCCGGCCCCGGGCCAACTCCAGTACGACCGAGTCGTACGACCCCACCTTGACCTGCACGGTCTCCTTGGCGACCGCCTCGGGGAGGTCTCCGGCGACGCCCACCGCCTCGCGCAGCAGCCGCTCCTCGTCGAAGCGGCGGCCGCTCGGCGACTGCGGCGCGGACAATTCGAGGACCGGAACGCCCGCGGGTGCTTTCGGAACCGTGTCGAATCGCACACCCGAAGCGTCCACTTCCACGAAGTTGGCGTCTTTTTTGATGAGCAGGACGGGTTTGCGCTCCGTCACCTTCAGCCCGATTCCGTGCGGCCAGGCGCGCACCACATCGACCGAATCGACGCGGGGCAGCCGGCTGCGCACCCTGCCCGCGATCTCGTCGGTGTCCACGGTCGCCAGCGGCGCCCCGACCGGTACGGCCGCGGCGGCCAGCACCTGCTCGGGGGTCAGCACCCGGGTTCCGCTCGCCGTCACCTTCTCGACCCGGAGCCAGGAGGAGCCGTAGAGCACCCAGCTGCCGCCCCCGGCGAGGAGCACCGCGGCGACGAGGGAGAGCAGCACGGGGCCCCGGTGCCGCATGCGCCGGACAAGGCGCTGCACACCGGGGCCTCGCGGACCGGATCCCTTCGACGACCTGGGCGGCTTGGGCGGCTTGGGAGAGCCGGCGCCCTTGCCCTTCCCGGCGGACCCGGGATTGCCGCGCTGTGCGGTCGTCGCTCCGGCCACTCCTGTGCCTCCTGCGCTAGCGGTTCCTGTGTGCGGCGATCGCCTCGTACACCATCGCGACCAGCAGCTCGTCGGCGTCCCGGCGGCCGAACTCGGCGGCGGCGCGGGACATCTCGTACAGGCGGTGCGGGTCGGCGAGCACCGGGAGCACCTGGCTGAGCACCCACTCGGGCGTCAGCTCCGCGTCGTCGACGAGCAGGCCGCCGCCGGCCTTGACCACCGGCTGGGCGTTGAGCCGCTGTTCGCCGTTGCCGATCGGCAGCGGGACGTACGCGGCCGGCAGCCCGACGGCGGAGAGTTCGGCGACGGTCATCGCGCCCGCGCGGCACAGCATCATGTCGGCGGCGGCGTACGCGAGATCCATCCGGTCCACGTACGGTACCGGCACATACGGCGGCATCCCGGGCATGTTGTCGACACGCGGCAGTTCGTTCTTCGGGCCGACCGCGTGCAGGATCTGGATCCCGGAGCGCTGGAGGGTCGGAGCGACCTGCTGGATGGTCTCGTTGAGGCGGCGGGCGCCCTGCGAGCCGCCGGAGACCAGCAGCGTCGGCAGGTTGGGGTCCAGGCCGAAGGCGGCGCGCGCCTCCGGGCGGACCGCGGCCCGGTCCAGGGTCGAGATGCTGCGGCGCAGCGGGATGCCCACGTAGCGGGCGCCGCGCAGCTTGCTGTCGGGGGTGGAGACCGCGACGGCGTGCGCGTAGCGGGAGCCGATCTTGTTGGCCAGTCCCGGCCTGGCATTGGCCTCGTGGACGATGATCGGCACCCCGAGCCGCTTGGCGGCGAGGTAGCCGGGCAGGGCCACGTAGCCGCCGAAGCCGACGACGCAGTCGGCCTTGGTGCGCTCCAGGATCTCCTCGGCGGCCTTGATCGTGCCGCGCAGCCGTCCGGGGACGGTGATCAGCTCGGGGGTGGGCTTGCGGGGCAGCGGGACAGCGGGGATCAGCCCCAGCTCATAGCCGCGCTCGGGCACGAGGCGGGTTTCGAGCCCGCGCTCCGTGCCGAGGGCGGTGATGCCCACGGAAGGGTCCTGCCTGCGCAGGGCGTCCGCGAGGGCGAGCGCCGGCTCGATGTGGCCGGCGGTCCCCCCACCGGCGAGTACGACATGCACCGAAATTCACCGCTCTCCGGACGGACGCCTCTTGACGCTCCGTCTCATCGACTTCCATCTCTGCCCGGTCCGCTTCCAGCCGGTCTTCGGCTGGCGCATCGCGAGCGCCGCGCGTGCCGCCGGCTCCTCCCGCGCGAAGGCGATGAGCAGTCCGACCGCGAACATGGTCGGCAGCAGCGCGGACCCTCCGTACGAGAACAGCGGGAGCGGGACTCCGGCGATCGGCAGCAGACCGAGCACCGCACCGATGTTGATCACGGCCTGGGCCGTGATCCAGGTGGTCACGCCTCCCGCGGCATAGCGTACGAAGGAGTCCTCCGTGCGTCCGGCCACGCGGATACCCGCATAGCCTAGAGCCGCGAACAGGGCGAGTACCGACAGCGTCCCTGCCAGACCCAGTTCCTCCCCGGTGATGGCGAAGATGAAGTCGGTATGGGCTTCGGGCAGTTGCCCCCATTTTTCCACACTGGCACCCAAACCGGAACCGAACCATCCGCCGGATGCGAGGGCGTAGATCCCGTGCACGGCCTGCCAGCACAGGTCGCCCCGGCCGGGATCCGTCGCGCCGATGCAGGCGAGCCGGTCCATCCGGTGCGGGCTGGTCTTGATCAGCAGCGCGACGATCACACCCGCGAACGCCAGCACCGCCACGAACATCCGCGTCGGGGCTCCGGCCAGCCACAGCAGGCCGAACAGGATGGCCCCGAGGATCATCGCGGTGCCCATGTCCCCGCCCAGCATGATCAGCCCGAGCAGCAGGAAGGCCACCGGGACCAGCGGCACCAGCAGGTGCTTCCACTGGCTCAGCAGCCCCTTGTCGCCCTTGCGGGCCAGCAGGTCGGCGCCCCAGAGGATCAGTGCCAGCTTGCCGAACTCACTGGGCTGGAGCATGAACGGACCACCAAGGGAGATCCAATTCTGGTTGCCGTTGATCGCCACCCCTATCCCGGGGACCTGGACCAGGACCATCAGGAACAGGGTTCCCGCGAGCACGGGGTAGGACAGCGCGCGGTGCAGTTTGACCGGCATCCGGGAGGCGACCAGCAGCAGCCCGGTGCCGATCAGGGCGGCCAGGAACTGCTTCTTGAAGAAGTAGGCGTCTCCCAGGCCCAGCTGGAGCGCCTTGATCATCGAGGCCGAGTAGACCATCACCAGGCCGAGCACGGTGATGAGCAGCGAGCTGCCGAAAATCAGGTAATACGCGGTGAGGGGTCGGTCCCAGGCCTTGCGCAACTGCCACTGGGTACGGCGGAACCGGTCCAGCGGCCCGCGCCCGGCGGGCCGCTTCACGCTCCCCGCCGGACGCCTGCGGCCCTGCGCCTTGACCGTTCTGACGGACTTGGCGCTCTTGACGGATTTGACGGCCTTCGCGGCGGACGGCCGCCGCCCCGGCAGCACTTGCTTGGCCGGCATGTGTGACCTTCCCCTCCACTCGTACGACGCGAGCAGCCGGTCGGGGAGGACTCGCCGACCTGAGAACGGGCCGGCCGGACCTACGCGCCCTCGGCGGCCAGTTCGCGCACCGCGTCCGCGAATGCGTCCCCGCGCTTGTTGTAGTTCGCGAACATGTCCATCGAGGCACAGGCCGGTGCCAGCAGAACCGTGTCGCCGGGCTCTGCGAGCCGGGCCGCTTCCCGGACCGCTGCGAGCATCGCCCCAGTGTCGGTCCGGTCGAGGTCGACGACCGGGACCTCGGGGGCGTGTCGCGCCAGCGCCTCGGCGATCAGCGCCCGGTCGGCTCCGATCAGCACCACGGCGCGCAGCCGCTTCGCCGACTTCTGGACGAGCTCGTCGAAGGTCGCGCCCTTGGCGAGGCCGCCGGCGATCCACACGACGGGCTCGAAGGCGGCCAGGGAGGCCTCGGCGGCGTGCGTGTTGGTGGCCTTGGAGTCGTCGATGTACGTGACCCCCCCGACCTCGTCCACGTACGCGACGCGGTGCGCGTCGGGGCGGAAGTTGCGCAACCCGTCGCGGACCGCGCGCGGCGCGACGCCGAAGGCGCGGGCCAGGGCCGCCGCGGCGAGGGCGTTGGCGATGTTGTGCGGGGCCGGCGGGTTGACGTCCTTGACCTCGGCGAGCTCCTGGGCGTTCTTCTGCCGGTTCTCCACGAAGGCGCGGTCGACGAGGATGCCGTCGACGACGCCGAGCATCGAGGGGCCGGGGGCGCCGAGGGTGAAGCCGATCGCCCGGCAGCCCTCCTCCACGTCGGCTTCGACGACCAGGGCCTCGGTGGCCGGGTCGGCGGCGTTGTAGACGCACGCCACGGTGTTGCCCTCGTAGATCCGGCCCTTGTCGGCGGCGTACGCCTCCATCGAGCCGTGCCAGTCGAGGTGGTCCGGGGCCAGGTTGAGCACGGCCGCCGAGTGGGCGCGCAGCGAGGGCGCCCAGTGGAGCTGGTAGCTGGAGAGTTCGACGGCGAGCACGTCGTACTTCTCCTCGCCGAGCACCACGTCGATGATCGGGGTGCCGATGTTGCCGACGGCCGCGGTCCTGAGGCCCGCGGCCTTCAGGATCGACGCGAGCATCTGCGTGGTGGTGGTCTTGCCGTTCGTGCCGGTGATCGCCAGCCACGGGGCGGCGTCCGGGCCGCGCAGCTGCCAGGCGATCTCCACGTCCCCGACGACCTCGACACCGGCCTCGGCGGCCGCGGCGAACAGCGGGCTGTCGGGCTTCCAGCCGGGCGAGGTGACGACCAGATCGGTGCCCTTGGGCAGCGTCTGCGCATCCGCGAGCCGTACGGAGATGCCCAGCTCGCCGAGTTCGGCGGCCCGGGCCCGGTGGCCCTCGCTGTCGCCGCCGTCCACCACGGTCACCGATGCGCCGAGGCCGGCCAGGGCGCGGGCGGCACTGATGCCGCTCACGCCGAGACCGGCGACGGTGATGTTCTTGCCCTGCCAGGAGGTCACTTGTCCGCTGCCCATCCCGCGTAGAAGAGTCCGAGACCAACGATCACGCACATGCCCTGGATGATCCAGAACCGGACCACCACCAGGACCTCGGACCACCCCTTCAGTTCGAAGTGGTGCTGCAGGGGCGCCATCCGGAAGACGCGCTTCCCGGTGAGCTTGAAGGAGCCGACCTGGATGACGACCGACATGGTGATGAGGACGAAGAGGCCGCCGAGGAGGGCGATCAGGAACTCCGTGCGGGAGCAGATCGCGAGACCGGCGAGGGCGCCGCCGAGGGCCAGCGAGCCGGTGTCACCCATGAAGATCTTGGCGGGCGAGGTGTTCCACCACAGGAAGCCGAAGCAGGCGCCCATCAGCGCGGAGGCGACGATCGCGAGGTCCAGCGGATCTCGCACCTCGAAGCACGCGTTGGGGTTCGTCAGGGTCTGCGCGTTGGCGCACGACTCCTGGAACTGCCAGACGCCGATGAAGGTGTACGCACCGAAGACCATCACCGCGGCGCCGGTGGCCAGACCGTCCAGGCCGTCCGTCAGGTTCACGCCGTTGGACATCGCCAGGATCATGAACAGCGCCCAGACCACGAACAGCACCGGGCCGATGGACCAGCCGAAGTCCGTGACGAACGACAGCTTGGTGGAGGCCGGGGCGTTGCCGCGGATGTCCTTGAACTGGAGCGCGAGCACGGCGAAGGCGATGCCGACGATCAGCTGGCCGGCCATCTTGGCCTTGGCCCGCAGACCGAGCGAGCGGCGCTTGACGATCTTGATGTAGTCGTCGAGGTAGCCGACGAGGCCCATGCCCGACATCAGGAAGAGCACCAGCACGCCGGAGAACGTGGGCTGGCTGCCCGTGATCACCTTCGTCAGGGCGTACGCGATGATCGTGGCCAGGATGAAGGAGATACCGCCCATGGTGGGCGTGCCCTTCTTCCCGGCGTGGCCGCGCGGGCCGTCGTCGCGGATGAACTGGCCGTAGCCCTTCCGGGCCAGCAGCTTGATCAGCAGCGGGGTGCCGACCACGGTCAGGAACATGCCGATGACACCGGCGAAGAGGATCTGCCTCATCGGTCGGCGACCTCGCCCTCGCCGGCCAGCAGCGCCAGAGCGACCCGCTCCAGGCCGACCGACCTGGAAGCCTTCACCAGCACGACGTCACCCGGGCGCAGTTCACTGCGCAACAGGTCGATCGCCGCCTGCGCGTCGGACACGACCACCGACTCCTCACCCCACGAACCCTCGTTATATGCGCCCAGTTGCAACCAGGACGCTTCCCTGCCCCCGACTGCGACGAGCTTGCTCACGTTGAGCCGGACGGCAAGCCGTCCCACCGCATCGTGCTCGGCCAACGATGCGTCCCCGAGCTCGGCCATGGGGCCGAGCACTGCCCACGTGCGTCCCCCGTCGGCCCTGGCGGCGCCGCCCATCGCGGCAAGCGCGCGCAGAGCGGCCCGCATGGACTCGGGATTCGCGTTGTAGGCGTCGTTGACGATCGTCACGCCGTCCGCCCGCTCGGTGACCTCCATCCGCCACCGGGACAAGGTGCCCGCCTCGGAGAGCGCGGTGGCGATCTCCTCGACGGACATGCCCAGTACATGGGCCACGGCGGCCGCGGCGAGCGCGTTCGACACGTGGTGCTCACCGTACAGGCGCAAGGTCACTTCGCCGCACCCGGTGGGTGTGTGGAGTGTGAAGGAGGGTTGTCCCGCCGGTGTCATACGGACTTCGGTGGCCCGTACGTCGGCGTCGTCGGCCTCGCCGAAGAGCACCGTACGGGCCTTCGTCCGGGCGGACATCGCGCGCACCAGCGGGTCGTCGGCGTTGAGGACGGCGACTCCGCCGTCGGCCTCGGACGGCAGGGCCTCGACGAGCTCGCCCTTGGCCCGGGCGATCTGCTCGCGGCCGCCGAACTCGCCGATGTGGGCGGTCCCGACGTTGAGGACGAGTCCGATGCGCGGCGGGGTCAGGCCGGTGAGGTAGTCGATGTGCCCGATGCCGCGGGCGCCCATCTCCAGTACCAGGTGCCGGGTTTCCTCCGTGGCGCGCAGCGCGGTGAGCGGCAGGCCGATCTCGTTGTTGAGGGAGCCGGGGGTCCACACGGTGGGGGCGTGGGCCTGGAGCACCTGGGCGATGAGGTCCTTGGTGGAGGTCTTGCCGGCGGAGCCGGTCAGGGCCACCACGTCGGTGCCGAGGCGCTCGACGACGGCTCGGGCGAGGGCGCCGAGGGCCTTCTCGACATCGGCGACGACGATCGCGGGGACCCCGACGGGCCGGGCGGCGAGGACGGCCGCGGCACCGGAGGCGACCGCGCGCTCGGCGTAGTCGTGGCCGTCGACGTTCTCGCCGGTGAACGCGGCGAACAGGCTGCCGGCCTCCACCTGACGGGAGTCGATGACGACGGGCCCGGTGATCCGCACGGACGGATCCGGTATGTCGTGGGGCCGCCCGCCGGTGATGTCGGCGATCTCGGCGAGGGAGAGGGCGATCACTGGTTCACCTCGGCCTGTCGGACGTTGCTGCGTTGCTGGCGTTCGATCGCGGCACGGAGCACCGCGCGGTCGTCGAAGGGGCGTACGACGCCCGCGGTGTCCTGACCCTGCTCGTGGCCCTTGCCGGCCACCAGCACCGTGTCGCCGGGCTCGGCGCGCGCGACGGCGGCGGCGATGGCCGCGGCCCGGTCGGCGTCGACGAGGACCGTGCCGCGCTCTTCGGCGGGTACGGAGACGGCGCCCCCGAACATCGCGGCGAGGATCGCGAGGGGGTCCTCGGAGCGCGGATTGTCGGAGGTCAGCACGGCGGTGTCGGCGAACCGGGCGGCCGCCGCGCCCATCGGGGCGCGCTTGGTGGTGTCGCGGTCGCCGCCGCAGCCGAGCACGATGTGCAGCTTGCCGGTGGTCACCTCGCGCAGCGCACGCAGCACCGACTCGACGGCGTCCGTCTTGTGCGCGTAGTCGACGACGGCGAGGTACGGCTGGCCCGCGTCCACCCGCTCCAGCCGGCCGGGGACCCCGGGGACCGCGGCGACGCCGTCGGCGGCGGTCTGCGGGTCGAGGCCGGCGGCGGCGAGCGTGACGATCGCGGCGACGGTGTTGGCGACGTTGAACGGGCCGGGCAGCGGGGCCGTGGCCCGTACGCGCTGCCCCTGCGGGCCGAGCACGGTCAGCGTGGAGTCCATGTGCCCGAACACCACGTCCTCGGCGCGCCAGTCGGCGGCCGGGTCGCCCGCGGCGGAGAACGTGACCACCGGGATCGCGGCCTCCTTGGCGAGGCGGCGGCCGTACTCGTCGTCGATGTTGACCACCCCGAGGCGGGCGCGGCGCTCGGTGAAGAGCTGCGCCTTGGCCTGGAAGTAGTCCTCCATGTCCGAGTGGAACTCCATGTGCTCCGGGCTCAGGTTGTTGAAGACGGCCACGTCGAAGACGCATCCGTCGACCCGGCCGAGCACCAGGGCGTGGCTGGACACCTCCATGGCGACGGCCTCGACCCCGCGTTCGCGCATGACCGCGAACAGGGCCTGGAGGTCGGTCGCCTCGGGGGTGGTGCGCTCCGACTTGATGCGCTCGTCGCCGATGCGCATCTCGACGGTGCCGACCAGTCCGGTGCTGCGTCCGGTCCCGCGCAGACCCCCCTCGACGAGGTACGCCGTGGTGGTCTTGCCGGAGGTGCCGGTGATGCCGATCTGGAGCAGGCCCTCGCCGGGACGGCCGTAGATCGTGGCGGCGAGCTCGCCCATCCGGCCGCGCGGGTCGGCGACGGCGAGGACCGGCAGTCCGGTCGCGGCCGCGCGTTCGGCACCCGCCGGGTCGGTCAGCACGGCCGCGGCGCCGAGTGCGGCCGCCTGGGCCGCGAAGTCGGCGCCGTGCAGCTTGGCGCCGGCCAGCGCCGCGTACAGGTCGCCGGGACGCACCGCACGGGAGTCGTGCGTGATCCCGGTGATCCGTGGCTGTTGCGGCGACTGCTGCTCCGCGGCGCCTGCGCCGGGGGCTTCGATGCCCAGCAGGGTGGCCAGCTCGCCCAGGGGGGTCGGGCGGGCGGACACGGGCCGGGGCGCTCCCGGCGGCGTTGCCGGGGCGTCTTCCTGAGCGGTTCTGGGCTGATCAGCGTGGGGCACGGCGGTGAGCGTACCGGGCGCGGCGGGCCGCTCGCGAAGCGAGGGCCCGGCCGCGCTGTCGGCGGCCGACGGGTTCCCGGGTTTCGGGGTGATCGTTGTCACTGATGGTGCCTCACGGATTTCGGGCGGGCCGGCTGGGCGGCCGGATCACTGGCCGGGCTGCTGGCTGGGCTGTGCGGAGGGCTGGGGGGCGGGCGGGGCGCCGCCGTCGAAGGTGACCGGGAGCCCGGCGGGGGCGCCTCCGGTCGGGGCGACCTGGAGGGTCTTGAGGGCGAACTCCATGACCTTCTTGTAGATCGGGCCGCAGATCTGACCGCCGAAGTAGCTGCCCTTGGTGGGGTTCTGGATGGCGCAGTAGACGGTGATCCGCGGGTTGTCGGCGGGCGCGAAGCCGGCGAAGGAGGCCGTGTAGCCCTTGTAGCGGCCGGTGGCCGGATCCACCCGGTTGGAGGTGCCGGTCTTGCCGCCGACCCGGTAGCCGGGGATACGGGCCTTGGTGCCGGTTCCCTCCTGGTCGTCGACGACCGACTCGAGCATCTCGGCCAGGGTCTTGGCGGTCTCCGGGCTGATCACGCGGGTCTGCTCGGGGGCCGGGGTCGGGGTGAAGCGGCCGTCGGGGCCCTTGGTGCCGCGGACCAGGGTGGGCGTGATCCGGACTCCGCCGTTGGCGATCGTCGAGTACACGGAGGCCGCCTGCATGGCGTTGAGGGAGAGGCCCTGGCCGAAAGGGATCGTGTACTGCTGGGAGGTGGACCAGGCCTCGGGCCGCGCGAGGATGCCCCGGGACTCGCCCGGGTAGTTCAGGCCGGTGGGCTGCCCGATGCCGAACTTGTCCAGGTAGGAGTAGAGGACCCGGTTCGCCTCGGGCTGGGTGGCGCCGAGCTGGCCGGTGGCCAGGATGGTGCCGATGTTGGAGGACTTGGCGAGGACCCCGTTGAGGGTCAGGTACCAGGTCGGGTGGTCGATGTCGTCCTTGAACAGCCGGTCTCCGCGGTGCAGCCGGTTGGGCACCTCGACGTGGGTCTCGGAAGTCGCCTTCTTCTCCTCCAGTACGGCGGCCATCGACATCACCTTGGCGGTGGAGCCGGGCTCGTACACGTCCTGGAGCGCCGCGTTGCCCATGGCGGCGGAGCTGGCCTTCGACAGGTCGTTGGGGTCGAATCCCGGGGCGTTGGCCATGGCCAGCACCTCTCCGGTGCGGGTGTCCTGGACGATGACGTAGCCGCGGTCGGCCTCGGACTTGGCGACCTGCTCGGTGATGGCGCTCTGCGCCGCCCACTGGATGTCGCGGTCGATGGTCAGCTCGATGTCCTCGCCGGGCACGGCGGGCTTCTCGCTGGACCCGGCGGTGGGCACGCGGCGGCCGCCGGACTGGGCGTACGTGATGGCGCCGTCCTTGCCGGCCAGCTTCTTGTCGAGGGAGGACTCGAGCCCGCCGGCGCCCTTGCCCTCGGCGTTGACGTAGCCCAGTATCCCGGCGGCCAGGTCCCCGCCCGGGTACACGCGCTTGCTGCTGTCCTCGTTGAACACGCCGGCGAGGACGTTCGCGCCGGGGCCGTTGTTCTTCTTGTCGGCGGCGGCCTTGTCGGCGAAGACCCGCTTGAGGTCCTTGATCTGGTTCCAGACCTGGGGGGTCTGGCGGCGGGCGAGGACGACGTAGCGGGTGTTCTTGGTCTTCAGGCGGGCGGCGAGCTCCTTGGCGTCCTTGCCGAGGATCGGCGCGAGGAGGGCGGCGGCCTGCTCGGGGGCGTCCGGGGCCTTGCTGTCCTGCGGGGTGAACATCTTCGGGTCGGCGGTGATGTCGTACGCGTCGACGCTGGTGGCGAGGGCCACGCCCCTGCGGTCGGTGATCTCACCGCGCTCGGCGGCCAGGGTGTAGCTCGCGAAGCGGTTCTCGGAGGCCTTGGCGGAGTACGCGGAGGCGTCGACGGCCTGCACCTGGAGCAGCCGCACGACGAAGGCCAGCATCACGAGGGTCAGCCCGACGCTGACGAGGCGCAGCCGGGGCTTGGCGCTGCCGAGGCGGATGGTGTGCGGTTTCCGTGCCGGGGCGGGCCTGCGGGTCGCGGGCCGCGAGTTCGCCCGTGCGCGCTCGCCGCCCCCGGGCCGCGCCCGTCCGGGCCCGGGCACCCGCCGCCCGTCCTGCGGCCTCACTCCGTCACCGCCGGGGCCCCGCCCCGCACCCCGTGCCCCGATCGCCGGCGGGGCCGGACAGACCCGGGGCTCCGCCCCAGGCCCCGCGCCTCACACACCGGCGGGGCCGGATGCGGCCCGGCGGGGGCGAAGGCGTGCGGGCTGCGCCCGGCACCGGAGCGCCCGGCGGGCTGGTTGCCGCGCTGCGGCAACCCGGCCCCGCCGGTGTTCGAGGCGCGGGTTGCCGGGAGCCGGCCCCCGACGACGGCTCCGCGCCCGTGCGGGGTCCGGGCGGAGCCCGGTGAAAGGGAGAAGGGCGGGTGCGGGACGGCCCCGCGCAGGGGCAGCCTGCCGGGCCCGGCAGGGCCCGGGCGCGCGGTGGGGGCGGACGGTCCGGTGCAGGGGGAAGGTCCCGCTGGGGGTACCCCCGGCGGTGGCTGGGGGAGGGTCCGCGTCACGACGTCACCTTCCGGGGGTCGGGGTGGGCTGGGGGGCTCCGCCCTGCACGGGCTGGCCGGTCTGGGGTGCGCCGGCCGGGGTGCCGGCCGGGGCGGAGCCGGGGGTGCCGGCCGGGGTGCCGACCGGGGCGCCGCCGGCCGGGGCGGAGCCTGGGGTGCCGACCGGGGCGGAGCCCGGCGGGACCGCGGCCGGGGGGCCGGCCGGGCTCGGGGTCACCCCCGGAGGCGGCGGCAGGGCCTCCGCCACCGCCGCGGTGCCGGTGACCTTGCCGTCCGGGCCGATGAAGACCGGGCTGCCGCCCGGGACCAGGCCCAGCTCAAGGGCCCGCCGCTGCAGAGCGTCCGGCGCCGAGTAGCCGTCCACGTCCCGCTGCAGCGCCTGTTCCTCGTCGGTGATCGCGGTCGTCTCCTTCTTCAGCCTGCTCAGCTGGAAGGAGCCCTGGTTGAGCGCCGAGTTCAAGAGCAGCAGGCTGATCAGCCCGCCGGCGAGCAGCGCCACCACCAGCAGGACGAACGGCGTCCGCGCCGCCTGCCCCGAGGAGCCGCCGCGCAGCCGCCCCAGTCCCCCGGCTTTGCTCACAGCCGCGCCTCCCGGATGCGCTCGACTCCGCGGAAGCGGGCCGGAGCGGCCCGCCGGTTCTCGGCGATTTCCTCCTCCGTGGGCAGTTCCGCGCCACGGGTGAGCAGCTTCAGCTTGGGCTGGTACTTCTCCGGGACCACCGGCAGCCCGGGCGGGGCCGTGGAGGCCGCGCCGGCCGCGAACACCTGCTTGACGAGCCGGTCCTCCAGTGAGTGGTACGAGAGCACCGCGATCCGGCCGCCCACCGCGATCCGCTCCACGGCGGCCGGGATGGCCCGCTCCAGGACCGACAGCTCACCGTTGACCTCGATGCGCAGTGCCTGGAAGGTCCGCTTGGCCGGGTTGCCGCCCGTCCGCTTCGCCGCCTGGGGCAGGGCGTCCCGGATCAGCTCGACGAGCCGCGCGCTGTTCGTGAACGGCTCCTTGTCCCGCTCCCGGACGATCGCCGAGACGATCCGCTTGGCCTGCTTCTCCTCGCCGTACTGGCGCAGGATCCGGACGAGCTCGCCCGGCGGGTAGGTGTTGAGCACCTCGGCGGCGCTCATCCCGGTCGTCTGGTCCATCCGCATGTCCAGCGGCGCGTCCTGCGCGTACGCGAACCCGCGGTCGGCCTCGTCGAGCTGCATGGAGGAGACGCCGAGGTCGAAGAGCACGCCCTGGACGGTCGGGGTGCCGAGCCGGTCCAGTACGTCGGGCAGCTCGTCGTAGACGGCGTGGACGAGGGTGGCCCGGTCGCCGAAGGGCGCGAGCCGCTCGCCGGAGAGCCGCAGGGCCTCCTTGTCGCGGTCGAGGCCGATCAGGTGCGCCTCGGGGAACCGGGTCAGCAGGGCCTCGCTGTGGCCGCCGAGGCCGAGGGTGCAGTCGACGACGACAGCCCCGGGCCTCTCCAGCGCCGGGGCCAACAGGTCCAGGCACCGCTGGAGCATCACCGGGACATGTCGGGACTCGCTAGTCAAAGCGCCCTCTCAGATAACGGCGCGGCAGGCATACGCCGCGCCGCGCACGCGGAGTGTTACCAAGGGGCCGGGCGGCCGGTCAGGGCCGGGCTCCGGCCGGTTCGCGTCACTTTAGTGCAACGGTCGCCGCGGTCAACGAACCGCCCCGCGCGCCGTGCGCGCCTCTCGTACGGAACCCACAAAAGCCGCGAATCACCTGATTGGCCGCCCTCACCTCACTCCTGTGGGTTAGCTCACAACAAGGCCGCTTGACCTTCTTTGTCCATCCTCACTCGATGCCTTTACCGGCGGTGACCACTACCGTCGTATGCATGACGACTTCCGCATCCCTGCCCGCAGAGTCCACCCCCCAGGTATCCAGCGGCGGCTCAGTCACGGACCGGCTGGTGTCGGCGAACCGGCAGTACGCCGCGGAATTCTCGGACCCCGGCATGGACGCCCGCCCCGTCCTCCACGTGGCCGTCGTGGCCTGTATGGACGCCCGCCTCGACCTGCACGCCGCCCTCGGCCTCGAGCTCGGCGACTGCCACACCATCCGCAACGCGGGCGGCGTGGTCACCGACGACACCATCCGCTCCCTCACCATCAGCCAGCGCGCCCTCGGCACCCGCGCGGTGATACTCATCCACCACACCGGCTGCGGTCTCGAAAGCCTGACCGAGGACTTCCGGCACGAACTCGAGGACGAGGTCGGCCAGCGCCCCGCCTGGGCCGTCGAGGCCTTCCGGGACGTGGACCAGGACGTCCGCCAGTCCATGCAGCGGGTCCGGACGAACCCCTTCCTGCCCCACCGCGACGATGTGCGAGGCTTCGTCTTCGACGTGCACACCGGACTCCTGAGGGAGATCGATCCCGCCTCGTGAGTGACACAAGGCCACAACGCCGTCAAGAATGCGGGAAGACGCCGCCCGGAAAACCGTCCGGGCCGGCGTCCGTGTCGGGGTGGGCCGGAGTGCGCTGAGGGCGTCGGCCCTGCAGAAAGGGCCGAGGAGAACCAGGTGACGACGTATGACGACCGAGCGAGCCTCGCGGATCTGACGAGCACCGCGGAGCGGGTGCGCCACTCGGTCGAGAGCGTGATCGAGGGCAAGCCCGAGGTCGTACGCATCGCGCTGACCGTGCTGCTCGCCGAGGGGCACCTGCTGATCGAGGACGTCCCGGGCGTGGGCAAGACCATGCTCGCCAAGACGCTCGCGAAGTCCATCGACTGCTCGGTGCAGCGCATCCAGTTCACGCCGGACCTGCTGCCCTCCGACATCACCGGTGTCAGCATCTACGACCAGCAGCGCCGCGAGTTCGAGTTCAAGCCGGGCGCGATCTTCGCGCAGATCGTCATCGGCGACGAGATCAACCGCGCCTCGCCGAAGACCCAGTCCGCGCTGCTGGAGTCGATGGAGGAGCGCCAGGTCACCATCGACGGCACGACGTACACGCTGCCGAGCCCGTTCATGGTGGTCGCCACCCAGAACCCGGTGGAGATGGAGGGCACCTACCCCCTCCCCGAGGCCCAGCGCGACCGCTTCATGGCCCGCGTCTCCGTCGGCTACCCGAGCCCCGAGGCCGAGCTCCAGATGCTCGACGTGCACGGCGGGATCTCCCCGCTCGACGACCTCCAGGCCGTCGCGCACGCCCACGACATCGTCAAGCTGATAGAGGCCGTGCGCGAGGTGTACGTCGCCGAGCCCGTCCGCCGCTACGTCGTCGACCTGGTCTCCGCCACCCGCAGCCACCCGGACCTGCGCCTGGGCGCCTCGCCCCGTGCCACCCTCCACCTGCTGCGCGCCGTGAAGGCCTCGGCCGCCCTGTCCGGCCGGGAGTACGTGCTGCCCGACGACGTGCAGGCGCTGGCCGCCCCCGTCCTCGCGCACCGGCTGCTGCCCACCGCGCAGGCCCAACTCAATCGGCGCACCGCCGAGCAGGTCGTCCACGACATCCTCCAGCGCACCCCCGTCCCCGCCGCGCACGCCCGCGGCGAGATGCCGCCCGGCGCGGGCACCCGGGGCTTCTGATGAGCGCCGGTGCCCCGCGCGGCGCCGGCGGCGAGGGCCGGGGCGCCGGCGGGCTGCGCGCCTCGCTGTCGGGGCTGACCACCCGCGGCCGGTCCTTCCTGGCCGCTGGGGTCGCCGCCGCCCTGTGCGCGTACGTGCTGGGTCAGGGCGAACTGCTCCGGGTCGGGCTGCTGCTCGCCGTCCTGCCCCTGGTCTGCGTCCTCACCCTGCACCGCACCCGCCACCGGGTCTCCGGCAGCCGCCGGCTGACCCCGGTGCGGGTGCCCGCGGGTTCCGAGGCCCGGGTCCGGCTGCGCATGGAGAACGTCTCCCGGCTGCCCACCGGGCTGCTGATGCTCCAGGACCGGGTGCCGTACGTACTCGGGCCCCGGCCCCGCTTCGTCCTGGACCGGGTCGAGCCCGGCGGGCGCCGCGAGGTCTCCTACCGGGTCCGCTCCGACCTGCGCGGCCGTTACCCGCTGGGCCCGCTCCAGCTGCGGCTGACCGACCCCTTCGGGCTGGTCGAGCTGACCCGCTCCTTCAGCACGTACGACACGCTCACCGTCATTCCGCGTACCGAGGCGCTGCCCCCGGTCCGGCTGACCGGCGAGACCTCCGGCTACGGGGACGGCAGCCGCCGCTCCCTGGCCCTGGCCGGCGACGACGACGTGATCCCGCGCGGCTACCGGCGCGGCGACGACCTGCGCCGGGTGCACTGGCGCTCCACCGCCCGCTACGGCGAGCTGATGGTGCGCCGCGAGGAGCAGCCGCAGCGCAGCAAGGCCACGGTCCTGCTGGACACCCGCGGCGTCGCCTTCGAGGGCGCCGGACCGGACTCGGCCTTCGAGTGGGCGGTGTCCGGGGCCGCCTCGGCCCTGGTGCACCTGCTCGAACAGGGCTTCTCGGTACGGCTGCTGACGGACACCGGGACGTCGGTGCCCGGCGACGGCGGCGGCTTCTCCTCCGGCGGGCAGGAGTCCGCGGAGGCCGCCGGGCTGATGATGGACACCCTCGCCGTCGTCGGGCACTCCGACGGCGCCGGCCTCTCGCGCGCGTACGACGCGGTGCGCAGCGGCGGTGGCAACGGCGGCGGAGGCTTCGGCGGAGCCGGCGGTGACGGGCTCCTCATCGCCTTCTTCGGGGACCTGGACGACGTACAGACGGAACTGGCGGCCAAGATGCGCGTGCGCTGCGGAGGCGCGGTGGCCTTCGTCCTGGACTCCGCGCTCTGGGCCGGGCGGCCCTCGCGGGTGGAGGCGCGGGTGCGCAGGCTGCGCGACGCGGGCTGGACAGCGCTGGCCGCACCGCCCGGAGTGGCGTTCGGGGAGCTGTGGCGCCAGGCCGGGAACGCTCCGCTCGGCACGGGTACTTCCGGAGGTTGGGGATGAGCGGGCGAGCGCGCGTGACGCTCTTCGCGATGCTGGCGACCCTGCTCACCTCGTGGTCGCTGGCCTCGCTGGTGGACTCGGCGGGCTGGCTGCTGCAGGCGGCGCTGCTGCTGGCCGTGCAGAGCGGGGTGGGGGCCGGGGCCCGGCGGGTGCCGCTGGGGCGCACGCTGACCGTGGCCGCGCAGGCCCTGGTGTCGCTGCTGGTGCTCATGTTCCTGTTCGCGGGCAAGGGCGAGTCCACCGGGACCGGGCCGATGGCCTATCTGGTGACGGACTTCGGCGCCCTGTTCCGGCGGGGCGTGCAGGACGTCGGCGAGTTCGCGATCCCGGCGCCGCTGACGGACGGCATCCGGCTGCTGCTGCTGGCCGGGGTGCTGCTGATCGGGCTGCTGGTGGACCTGCTGGCGGTGACCCTGCGGACCGCTGCCGCGGCCGGGCTGCCGCTGCTCGCGCTGTACTCGGTGGCCGCGGGGCTCTCCGGCGGCGCCGGGGCCTCCGCGGTCTCCTTCACGCTGGCGGGCTGCGGCTACCTGTTGCTGCTGCTGGCCGAGGGCCGCGACCGGCTCGCACGGTGGGGCCGGGTCTTCGGCGCGGCCCCGAGCGAGCGGGTGTCGGCGGCCTCGGGGTACGGGGGCGGCGGCGCGGGCACGGGCCAGGCGCTGGCCCCGGTACGCACCGGGCGGCGGATCGGCGCGGTGGCGCTGGGGATCGCGCTGGTGGTGCCGGCGGTGCTGCCCGCTCTCGGCGGCGGGCTGCTGGGTGCGCGGGGCGAGGCCGAGGGCGGCGGCGCCGGCGTCGGCGGGACGATCTCGGCGGTCAACCCGCTGGTCTCCCTGCAGGGCAGCCTGAACGCGCAGGACAACCGGGTGGTGCTGAAGTACCGCACGGACAGCCCGCAGCTCGGCGAGCAGTACCTGCGGATCCTGGCGCTGGACGAGTTCAACGGCGTCAAGTGGGAGGCTTCGGGGCGTGCCCTGACCGATGTGCCGGAGCGGCTGCCGACCCCGCCGGGGCTGAGCGAGCAGGTCCGGGCGACCGGGACCGAGGTACGGACGAGCATCTCGGCGGCGGACACGTACGCGCAGCGCTACCTGCCGATGCCGTACCCGGCGACGGGCGTGGACATCCCCGGCAAGTGGCGGTTCGAGCCGGTCGGCCGGACCCTGGTCGGGGACCAGCTGGGCAAGGACAGGTTCCAGAACGTCCAGGGCTCCATGTACACGGTGCGCAGCCTGCTGCTGCGGCCGACGGCGGTGCAGCTGCAGGCGGCGCCGGAGGCGAATCCGGCGATCAAGGCCGAGTACACGAAGCTTCCGGACAATCTGCCGCCGGTGGTCGCCGATACGGCCCGCCAGGTCACGAAGGGTTCGAAGGACGACTACACGCGGGCGGTGAAGCTCCAGGACTACTTCGCCGTGAACGGTGGATTCCGCTACGACACGAAGGTGGCCTCGGGTACGGGGCCGCAGGCCATCGCCCGGTTCCTCGCGGACAAGGAGGGGTTCTGCATCCACTTCGCGTTCTCGATGGCGGCGATGTCGCGCTCGCTGGGGATCCCGGCACGGGTCGCGGTGGGGTTCACGCCCGGTGAGAAGCAGTCGGACGGCAGCGTGAACGTGTCGATGCGGGACGCGCACGCCTGGCCGGAGCTGTACTTCGAGGGCGTGGGCTGGACCCGGTTCGAGCCGACGCCGCGCCAGGGCATCACGATTCCGGACTACTCCCGGGCGGAGACCCCGGCCGCCCAGCCGTCCGCACCGACGGCGCTGCCCTCACAGGGCGCGACGCAGCCGTCGGCGGCGCCGTCGAAGGCCGACGACTGCCCGCCGGAGCTGAAGAAGCTGGGCGAGTGCGGGGCTGCGGCGGCCCACCCGAACACGGGATCCGCAGGCGGTGGCCCGTCACTGACCGCGGTACTGGGCTGGATCCTGTCCGTGCTGGCCCTGCTGGCCCTCCCGCTGCTCCCGCTGCTGTGGCGGACGCGGGCGCGGGGCCGCCGGCTGGCCGCGGGGCGCGTCCTGCCGGCCTGGCAGGAGCTGGGCGACGCGGCCTGGGACGTGAACATCCCGCCGGACGAGGCCTTGTCGCCCCGGCGGGCGGCGGCGCGGCTGGTCGTCCTGGGCCGGCTGGAGCCAAAGGCGGCGGATGCGGTGCACCGGGTCGCGGGGGCGGTGGAGCGGGCGCTGTACGCCCCGCCCGGCGAGGAGGCCCCGTACGAGACCCTCGCGGCGGACGTCCTGCTGGCGCGCGCCGCGCTCCTCGGGGCCGTCGGCCGCGGCTCGCGCCTGCGTGCGCTGCTCCTCCCCCGCTCGGCGGTGCGCCTGCGCTGGTCGGCGGCAGCCCGCTGGTCGTCCCTGACGGCCCGGGCCGCGGCCCCACTGGCCCGGGCCTCGGCCCTGCTCTCCCGCACCTGGGCCCGCATCCCGCTCCGGAGCCGCGGCTGATTTCAGCCCCGCAGGCGTTTGAGGCGCCCGGCCGCGGGGGCTCGGGGGCGGCGCCCCCGCTGCGGCGCCGCGAGCGGTGCGGGGAACGGTGGAAGGGCGGTGCGGGGTGAGGCTCCGCCCAGCGGCAACGGCACGACCCGCGGAGGCGACGGCGCGGCGAGGCTCGATCCCCCCGAGCCCCGCCGCGCTGCGTCCCCCGCTGACGGCGAAGGTACCCGGCCCGCACCGGCCGCCCCGTGTCGGCGGTCCGGACCGGATCCCCGTCCGTTGTCCCCAGTCTGGCGTCTGCGCAGGTGAGGGCCCATCCGCGCGCGTACTCATCCCGCGCCTGGGTACACGTACTCAGGCCCGGCAATCCGCGGAGCGGGCGGCGCCACCAGTTCTACGCCGTCCCGGCGCACCGCGGCACCGCCGATCGGGGGTCACGGGGCCCCGGCCGGACGTCCTCAGCGGTTCCCGCTGACCCGGCCCCGCAGCAGCAGCGACAGCGCCGAGTGCACGTCGTCCAGCGACCGTTCGCTCTGGAACGACTGCCAGTCCAGCGCGGCCACCAGCACCATGCCCACCATCGCGGCAGCCGTGAGCGGCACGTCGATCTCGGCGCTGAGCTCCCCCCGCTCCACGCCCTCCCGCAGCACGGTCTCCACGACGGCCACCGCCTCGCGCCGGACCACCATCAGCGTGGACTGCCACGCCCGGTTGGTCCGCCACAGCTCGGCGACGTACAGCTGGGTGAAGGCCGGGTACCGGTCGATGAAGACGAGCCCGGCCCGGATCATCGCGTCGAGCGCCTCGACCCGGCTGCCGCCCCGCTGCTCCGTCTCCTCGGCCGCGGTGCGCAGCGAGGCCGTCAGCAGGCCGACGCCGTGGCGCAGCAGCTCCTCGAAGAGTTCGTTCTTGCTCGCAAAGTTGTAGTAGACGGTGCCCTTCGCGACGCCCGCCCGCTCGGCGATCTCGTCGACCGTGGTCGCGGAGAATCCCTGCTCGGCGATGAGTGTGACGGCCGCCTCGTAGAGCTTCTGGCGCGTCGCCTGCCGGCGGCCACTGCCGCCGGTACCGGTGCTGCTCGTGTCCATGGCGCTGATTCTCACAGGTCAACCTATCCCTACAGGCTCAGTTCGGGGTGCAGCCTGTCCATCGTCCACACCTGCTTGCCGCGGGCGGCGAGCGTGGTGAGGGCGAGGGAGCCCGCGGTGAAGGCGACCAGGACCGCACAGCCCACCCAGACCCGGGTGAGGTCGCCGCCGGAGATGAGGCGGCGCAGTCCCTCGACGATGTAGGTCATCGGCAGGTACGGGTGGATCCAGTTGAAGAAGGGGGGGCTGGTCTCGACGGGGTACGTACCGCCGGCCGAGGTCAGCTGCAGCATCAGCACGACGAGGACCAGGATGCGCCCGGCCGCCCCGAACTTCGCGTTGAGCCACTGGACCATCGCCGCGAAGCAGCCGGTGGCCAGCGAGAGGAAGCCGATGGCCAGCGCGGGGCGTTCCATCTCCAGGCCGAGGCCCCAGTGGAGTACGGACATCAGCGCGGCCACCTGCAGGACCCCGATGCCCACCACGGGCAGCCAGCCGGCGAGGGCGATCCGCCACGGCGAGGCGCCGGCGGCCAGGGCACGCCGGTTGAGCGGCGCGATGAGCATGTAGGCGACCATCGCGCCGACCCAGAGGGAGAGCGGGATGAAGTACGGCGCGAAGCCGGTGCCGTAGTTGGGCGCCTTGTGCAGGGACTGGTTGGCGAGCTTCACCGGGTCGGCCATCACCTGGGTGCGGGCGTCGCGCTGCCGCTGGTCGTAGTCCGGGATCTTGTCGGCGCCGTCGTGCAGGCCGCCGGCGAGTTCGCCGGTGCCGTCGACGAGCTTGTACATGCCGCCGTCGAGGCGGTGGGCTCCGTCGCCGAGCTTGCCGACGCCGTCGCCGAGGGCGCCGGAGCCGTCGGCGGCGGTGCCGAGGCCGGTGTGCAGCTGGCCCATGCCGGTGGCGACCTGGTGGGCGCCGGTGTTGAGGGCGTCGACCTTGGCGACGGCCGCGTCGAGGTCGGAGGAGAGTCCGGGGGCGGCCGCGGCGAGTGCGCGGGCCTGCTTCTCCAGGTCGGTGAGCTGTCCGCGGAGCTTGCCGAGGTCGCCGCCCGCGTCCTTGACCACGGTGTTGACGTCGCCGGCCAGCTGGGCGCCCTCGGCGGCGTCGTCCTTGAGCTTCTTCAGCTGGGGGCAGGTGGCGGGTACCGGCTGGGCGGCGGCGGTGCAGGTCTTGGCGTAGACGTCGGCGGCGCCGGTGGAGACCCGCTGGGTGACGGCTGCGGCGGCCGGGGCCTTCTTGGCGAAGGTGTCGAGGTGGTTGTTGACGACCTTGGCGGTGTCCGCGACCAGGACGGCGGTGTCGGCGATCTGCTGGGGGTCCTTGAGGAACGGGCGGGCCTTGCCGGCGGCTCCGTTGACCTTGTCGGCCAGCGTCTGGGTGCCGTTCGCGATGTCCCGCGAACCGGTCTCCAGCTTGCCGGCGGCCGAGTCGAGCTTCTTCAGACCGCCGGTGAGCTCGCCGGTCTTCTCCTTCGCCGTGTCCAGACCGTCGGCGAGGTCCTTGGCCCCCTGCTGGGCCTTGCCGGCTCCGTCCTTGAGCTGGTCGGCTCCGTCGGCGGCCTCGGCGGTCTTGTCGTGGAGGTCGGAGAAGGAGACGAAGATCTTGTCGAGGAAGCCGCGGGAGGCATTGGCGGACGCCGCGGAGCGGACCTCGGAGAAGACGGTGCGCGAGATCGATCCGACGATGTAGTTGTTCGCGTCGTTCGTACGGACCTGCAGGGCGCCGGTGGTGGGGTCGTCACCCGCGCTGGAGGTGATCTTCGTGCTGAAGTCGGCGGGCATGGTGAGGGAGAGGTAGTACGTCCCCTTCTCCACTCCCTTGGCCGCTTCCTCGGCGCTGACCTCGCGCCAGTCGAAGGTCTTGCTGTCGTGGAGCTTCCGGGCGATCTCGCCGCCGGCGTCGACGTGCTTGCCGGCGACGGTGGCGCCCTTGTCGGCGTTGACGAGGGCGACGGGCACCCTGTCCAGGTTCTTGTACGGGTCCCAGAAGGAGCACAGGTACAGCGCGCCGTACAGCAGCGGCAGCAGGAGCAGCGCGATGAGCGCGGCCACGGGCAGCTTCCCCCGCCCGAACCGCTTCAGCTCAAGCGCGGCCAGCTTCGGCGATCGCATCGTCCGCCCCCTTCGTGTCTTCGGTGTCCTCGGTGTCCTCGGCGCCTTCGGTCTTCTTTTCGGTGCCGGACGCGGCGGCCTCGGGCTTCGGCTCGGGGGCGGGCTCTGGCTCTGGCTCGGGCTCGGGCTCGGGCTCGGGCTCGGGCTCGGGCTCGGGCTTCGGCTCGGGCTTCGGCTCGGGCTTCGGCTCGGGCTTCGGCCTGGGTTCGGTGGCGCCCGTACGCAGGACCGTCACGTCGTCCGGCGCCTCGCTGCACACCGCGAGGACGGTGGTCCCGCGGGCGGCGATGGAGCGGAGCAGGGTCCAGGCCTCGGCGCGTTCGGCGTCCGAGAGCTTGAGGTCCAGGTCGTCGAGGGCCAGCAGCCGCGGCGCGCCCAGCAGGGCGATGGCCACGGACAGCCGGACCGCCTCCAGGCGCTCCAGGTCGCGTACGGAGGTCCGCGGGCCCTTGGGCAGCGCGGCGAGGTCCAGCCCGGCGGCGGCCAGGGCGGCCTCGATCCGGGCCTCGGTGCCTGCGCGGCGCTCGCCGCGCGGGCGCAGCAGGGCGCGGACGGGTCCCTCGTAGCGGCGCTGGAGCAGTGCCCCCTCGCGCAGTTGCTCGGCGACGGTGAGGGACTGGTCGAGCTCGTTGACCCCGGTGACCGGGCCGAGGGCGGCGATCCGGCGGACCGCGGCCATGTGCCGCGGCAGCCGGTGGCCGGCGATCTCGGCGTGGCCCTCGGTGGCCTTCATGCGTCCGGTGAGGGCGAGGACCAGGCAGGTCCGGCCGCTGCCGGAGGGGCCTTCGACCGCGATGAGCGAGCCGGGCTCCGCATCGAGGCCCACCCCTCGGAACACCCAGCCGCGCGGGCCCTTGAGTCCGAAGTTCTCGGCTTTGACGGCCGCACCGTGCGGGCTGTCCACGCCGCCCCCCTCCTTTTGAACTGACCGGTCAGTTCAAAAACTAGCACCTTTGGGTGCACCACATGCGCACAGGGGGGCAGTTGACCGGACAGAGCGGGCAAAACAGCAGGTCAGCGCAATTGTCAGTGGCGACCGTCACGATGAAGGCAGGCACAAACACAGACACAGCAGTACGCAACGACAGGAGGTTCGTCATGGCCACACCGTCCCCGTCCCCTGTCCACCCCGTCCCGCGCAGGTCGGCAGCCCCCTCCCCTCCGGCTCCGCCGTCGGGATGCCCCAAGGCCGCGCTCGATCTGCTCGCCAAGGCCCGCGCCGGCCTGGCCGAGGCCGTCCGGCTGACCCGGCCCAACGAGCGGTACGCCACCGCGCACCTGGCAGCGCTGCGCACCGCCGCGGCCGTGCTCGCCGCGCGCGGGCGGCCCGAGCCGGTCGGCCCACGGCGCCGGCCCCGGATCCGCAGCGCGTGGGAGGTACTGCCGGAGATAGCACCGGAGCTGACGGAGTGGAGCGCACTGTTCGCCTCCGGCGCCGACCGCCGGGCGCGGGCCGAGGCGGGGATACGGGATGCGGCGACGGTCCGGGACGCGGACGATCTGGTGCGCGCCGTGGAGATGTTCCTGCGGCTGGTGGAGCGGATGCTCGTCCTCCAGCCGGTGGCGCCCACCCTGCCGCAGCCGCGTCCCGAGCACCCGGAACCTCCCGACGCGGGCTGAGCTGCCCGGAGTGACCGGCAGGACATCCGCCAGGCAATAGGGTGGGGCTCACATCTCTCACCCTTGTCGCGCCGAGGAGCCATCAGCCGTGTCGGACACTTCCCGCCCCCGTGCCTCCCTCCGCACCGCCGTGGTGTGGGAGGTCCTCAAGGAGGCGCTCGACCGCCGGGTGAAGGCGACCGGGCGGGATGTGCTGGACGTGCTGGACACCGGTGGCGGCACCGGCAAGTTCGCCGTGCCGGTGGCCCGGCTCGGCCACCGGGTGACCGTGGTCGACCCCAGCCCGAACGCGCTGTTCGGGCTGGAGCGCCGCGTCGCCGAGGCCGGCGTCGCCGGCCTGGTCCGCGGGGTACAGGGCGACGCCCAGGGCCTGTTGGACGTCGTCGAGCGGGACGCGTACGACGTGGTGCTCTGCCACGGCGTGCTCGAGTACGTGGACGACCCGGCCGAGGGCGTGGCCAACGCGGTCGCCGCCCTGCGCCCAGGCGGCACGCTCAGCCTGCTGGGCGCGGGCCTCGGCGGGGCCGTGCTGGCCCGCGCGCTGGCCGGCCACTTCACCGAGGCCCGTACGGCGCTCACCGACCCGGCCGGCCGCTGGGGCGCGGGCGACCCGGTACCGCGCCGCTTCACCGCCGAGCAGCTCACCGAGCTGGTCGGCGGAGCCGGCCTGGAGGTCGGCCCGGTGCACGGAGTCCGCGTGTTCGCCGACCTCGTCCCCGGCGTCCTGGTGGACACCGAGCCGGGCGCGGTCGAGGCGCTGCTGCGCCTGGAGGAGGCCGCCGCCGAGCTGCCGGCCTTCCACGCGGTCGCCACGCAGCTGCATGTACTCGGTGAGAAGCGGCTGGGCGAGAAGCGCGCCTGATCTGCGGAGCTTCCGCTCACGGAGTACACCGGAGACCCTCCGGTCCGGCGGCCGGCCCCGTATGATCGTGGACAGTGACCGGCATGGTGGACGGGCCATTGGGGAATAAGCGCCTCAGTGACCGCCCTCCCGGCGGTACGGTTTCGCGCAGGGTTTTGCTCAGGCGTCGCCTTTTCGGGCGGTGCCTTTTCCGGGCAGTGTTTTGGAACCTGGCGTAGAGGGCGGGTATCACGGGGGCGATTCCCCGCCTATCCTGAAGGGGACCCCTGGTCGCTACCCCCCGCGACCGACGGATGAGGAGGACTCCCGTGCCGCTCTCGGAGCACGAGCAGCGAATGCTCGAGCAGATGGAGCGAGCGCTGTACGCCGAAGATCCCAAGTTCGCGACAGCGCTTGAGGGAAGCGGACTGCGTACGTACACCCGGCGACGGGTCTACCAGGCAGTCGCAGGCATTGTGGTGGGTATCGCGCTCCTCATGACCGGTGTGATCATTCCGAACGTACTCTGGGTCAGCGTGGTGGGATTCCTCGTCATGCTCGGCTGTACGGTCCTCGTGGTCACCGGTTGGCGCAAGGCACCCAAGCCTGGCGAGCAGCCCGTCTCCGGCAGTGCAGGCGGTTCGGCCCACGGCCGCAGCCGGCAGCGTCGGTCGATGATGACCCGCATCGAGGAGCGGTGGCAGCGCCGCCGCGACGAACAGGGGCAGTAGGCCCCCGCAGACATGGGTGAGGGGACGGCCGCCGTACGGCGGCCGTCCCCTCACGTCTTGCCGTCCCCTCACGTCTTGGCCCCGCCGGTCCGGGACCGGCGGGGCTACGGCATGATGATCCGATGAGTGTGCTCCCCCTGGTCTTCACCAGCGGCTGGGCCAGCGGGATCAACGCCTACGCCGTGGTCCTCCTGCTCGGCATCTTCGGCAGAACCGGACTGACCGACGAGGTCCCCGCGTCCCTCCAGCGCACCGACGTGCTGATCGTCGTCGGCGTACTGTTCCTCTGCGAGGTCGCCGCCGACAAGATCCCTTACGTGGACTCGGTCTGGGACACCGTGCACACCGTGATCCGCCCGGTGTCCGGCGCCGTGGTCGGCGCACTGCTGGCCGGCCAGAGCGGCTCGCTCTCCGACATCGCCGCCGGTGCGATCGGCGGCTCCACCGCGCTGGCCAGCCATTTCGTCAAGGCCGGCACCCGCATGGCCGTCAACACCTCGCCGGAGCCGTTCAGCAACATCGCGCTGAGCATCGCCGAGGACCTGGGCGTGGCCGGCATCGTCACCTTCGCGATGTTCCACCCCGAGGCCGCCGCGATCATCGTGGCCGTCCTGCTGGCCGCCGGTCTGGCCGTGCTCGTCTTCCTGTGGACCCGGATCCGCCGCTTCCTGCGCCGCCGGGCCCAGCGCCGCGAGGACAAGCGGCTCGCCGCCGGGGAACGCGAGGCGGCCGCGCGGGCCGCAGTGCCACCCCGCTGACCTCCCGCGATTGCGCTCGATAGGGTCATCCGCATGGCACGAATTGCGGTGATCGGCGCCGGCATGGGCGCGATGGCTACGGCGGCCCGGCTGGCCGTGGCGGGACACCGGGTGACGGTGTACGAGCGCGGGTCGACGTACGGCGGATCCGTCGGCCGGTACGAGCGCGACGGTTTCGCCTTCGACACCGGGCCCGGGCTGCTGCACCTGCCCGCCGTCTACCGCGACCTGTTCGTCAAGACCGGCAAGCGGCCCCTGGAGGACAGCGTCGAGCTGGTCCAGGTCGACCCTGCCGTCCGGCACCTCCTGGCCGACGGCACGGCCGTCACCCTCCCGGGCGGCTCGCGCGGCGGCGCCGCCGCCGTCCTCGACCAGGCCTTCGGCACGGGCGCCGGAGACCGCTGGAACGGGGTCCTGGGCCGGGCCCGGGACGCCTGGAACGCCACCCGCCGCCCCCTGCTGGAGGAGCCGCTGCGCCCCGACTGGCAGGTGCTGGGCGGCGATCCGTACCCCGCGCTGCGGGGGAGCGGCCTGCTCCGCCGCCGCCCGCCGACCCTCGCCGAGGTGGCCGGGCGCGAGCTGGGCGGGGAGCTCGGCGAGCTACTGGCCGCCCGGGTGCGGGCGTACGGGGTCGACCCCGCCACCGCGCCTGCCGCGGCGGCCGTGCTCCCGTACATGGAGCAGACCTTCGGCAGCTGGTACGTGCGCGGCGGGATGCGGGAGCTGGCCACCGCCGTGTACGAGCGCTGCCGGGAGCGGAAGGTCGCCTTCGTCTTCGACACGCCGGTACGGGAGGTCCTGGAGCGGGACGGCCGCGCGGCCGGGCTGCTGCTGGCCGACGGCTCCGAGGCCGCCGCCGACCTCGTGGTCTGCGGGGCCGACCCGCGGCAGCTGCGGGCCCCGCTGCCGGCCGGCGGCGCCCCGGCCCGCGGGCCGGGGGTGGCCAGCCGGCTGACCCTGCTGCTCGCGCTGCGCGGCGCCCGCCCCGCGGACGCCGTCCACCGCACCCTGGTCCACTCCCCCGGCGCCCAGCTGACCGTGCTGCGCCCCGACGACCCCGCCGTACGGCCCGACGCGGACCACGAGGCGGTCACCGTGAGCGCCGTCTGCGGCCCCGAGGGCGCCCCTGCGCCCCGCGCGGAGGAGCTGCTGGACCTGGCGGCCCGGGCCGTTCCGGGGCTGCGCGAGCGGCTGTTGTGGACGCACGCGCGTACGCCCGCGGACATCGAGGCGGCCACCGGCGCGCAGGGCGGCGCGGTGCCCCCGCCCGCGCTCGCCGGAGCCGGCGGCCGGATGCTCTACCCCGCCAACACCACCGCCCTGCCGGGGCTGTTCCTCGCGGGCGGCTGGGCGCATCCCGGCGGCGGGCTGGCACACGCCGGGATGACCGGGGCCCTGGTGGCCGGACTGATCGTGGAGGGCGCGGAGTTCCGCGGCTCCCAGTGACAGGGACGCCCCCGGGGAACGGACCCCGGGGGCTCTCGCGGCCTCAGTAGCGGTACTGCTCGTATTCACCGGAGCCCTGGTACGGGTACTGCTGTTGCTGTTGCTGTTGCTGTTCCTGTTGCTGCGGCTGTTGCTGCGGCTGTTGCTGCGGCTGTTGCTGCGGCTGTTGCTGCGGGTACGGAAGCTGGTCGTCGCCCGGGTAGGGATGGGCGGCCCCGTCGGTGGACCGCTGCTGCGGCACCCACACCCCGCCCGGCGGGGTGTCCATGGAGTACTGCTGCTGCCCGCCCGCACTCGCGTACGGGTCGGCGGAGTAGCCGGCGTACGGGGTGTAGTCGTACGGCTGTTGCGGGATGACGGCCCCGCCGGTGCCGATGTACGGGTCCGAGTAGGCGGCGTAGACCTGCTGTTCGCCGCCGGCCGGATAACCCGCGGAGTAGTCGTAGCCGCCCTGGGTCTGCGGGTCGTGGGCCTGCCCGTCGTAGTAGGGCGCGTACTGGTGGGCGTCCTGCTCGGCCGTGGAGAACGGCGAGGCGAACGCCGCCGTCTGCCCCGCGTCGGCGGTGGGCGCGAAGCTCTGTATCCCGTACGACCCGGTGTCCTCGGGCAGCGGCTCCGGGCTGTAGAACTGCTCGGTCGCGGCCTGGAACTGCGGCGTCGGCTGCTCGTTGCCGGACGCGTCGGGCTCGTCGGGCTCGTCGGCCCCGTCGGCGGCCACGGCCGTCCCGTCCGGCCCGTACTCCAGCGAGGTCACCTGCAGCGCGGGCTCGGGGCGCGGACCGCCCGCCCGGCGGCGCCGGGTCTGCCGTACGGGCTCACCGCCCCGGCGCAGCGCCCAGCCGGCCTCGAAGCCCTTGCGGAAGGAGAGCGTCACCAGGGTCTGGCCCACGGCGAACGCGGCCGCGCCCACGCCGATGACCAGGACCGACGGCAGCACCACCCCGGCGACCACACCGAGGAACCCGGCGAACGCGAGCAGGCGCCAGCGCAGCCGGGCCTTGTACTGCATCAGGACCTCGGCAAGCAGCCACAACGCGACGAAACCGAACGCGATGTAGAGGACCGTCATTCCCATGCGTGGCACCTCTCGGTACGGCCCACCGCCCGGGAAATGGGGGCCGGCCGATCAGGCCCGCTGGTGCAGGCCCAGGTTCTCGTAGATCTCGAGAGTCGCCGTGGAGTTGTTCAGCGTGATGAAGTGCAGCCCCGGGACACCCTCGGACAGCAGCCGCGCGCAGAACTCCGTGGCGAACTCGATCCCAATGGAGCGTACAGCGGCCGGATCGTCCTTGACGGCGAGCATGCGCTCTTTCGCGGCTGCGGGGAAGACTGCGTTGCTGAGTTGCGGCAACCGGTCGAGCTGCTTGATGCCCACAACAGGCATGACCTCGGGGATGATCGGGGTCTCGCAGCCCGCCTTCTGGGCGCTGTCGCGCAGCCGGAGATAATTCTCCGGGTCGAAGAACATCTGGGTGATCGCGTAGTCGGCGCCGGCACGGCACTTGTCCACGAAGTGCCGGATGTCCGTGTCCCAGTCCGCCGAGCGCGGGTGCATTTCGGGGAAGGCCGCGACGCCCACGCAGAAGTCGCCGGACTCCTTGAGCAGCCGGACCAGGTCGGCGGCGTAGTGCACGCCCTCGGGGTGCGCCACCCACGGACCCATGGGGTCGCCCGGCGGATCGCCGCGCACGGCGAGCATGTTGCGGATGCCGGCGTCGGCGAACTGGCCGATCACATTGCGCAGCTCGGCGATGGAGTGGTCGACCGCGGTGAGGTGCGCGACGGGGGTCAGGGTGGTGTCGGCGGCGATCTGCTGGGTGGCCTTGACGGTGCCGCCGCGCGTGGAGCCGCCGGCCCCGTAGGTCACGGAGACGAAGCTCGGGCCCACCGCCTCGATCCGGCGCAGCGCGTTCCAGAGGTTGCGCTCGCCCTTCGCCGTCTTGGGGGCCCAGAACTCGAAGGAGTACGACGGGCTCCCGGACGCCAGCAGGTCACGGACCGTGCGTGCACGGTCCGTACGGGTGGAAGCGGTACCAAGGGCCATACGGGCAGGTTAGACGCGCCCTCGCGGTCGCCGAAGACGTGTCCGCCTTTTGGACACGTTTTTGGACACCTATGCGGAGACCCGCTCCCGGACCCGCTTGGCCAGGTCGGCGGCGGCCGCACCCGGGTCGGAGGCCTCGGTGAGGGCGCGGACGACCACGATGCGGGTGGCTCCGGCGTCGAGGACCTCGTCGAGGTTGCCGGCTTCGATGCCGCCGATGGCGAACCAGGGGCGGGCCGGGGCCAGCGAGGCCGCGTACCGGACCAGCCCGAGGCCGGGGGCGTACCGGCCGGGCTTGGTGGGGGTGGGCCAGCACGGGCCGGTGCAGAAGTAGTCCACGCCCGGCTCGGCGACGGCGGCGTCGACCTCGGACTCGGCGTGGCAGGACCGGCCGATCAGCACCCCCTCGCCCAGGATCGCGCGGGCGGCGGGCACCGGGATGTCGCCCTGCCCCAGGTGCAGGACGTCGGAGCCGATGGCGTGGGCCACGTCGGCGCGGTCGTTCACCGCGAGGAGCCTGCCGTGCCGGCGGGCGGCGTCGGCGAACACCTGGAGGTGCTCGAGCTCCTCGCCCGCCTCCATGCCCTTGTCCCGGAGCTGGACGATGTCCACACCGCCGGCCAGGACCGCGTCGAGGAACTCGGGGAGGTCCCCCTGCCGCTTGCGGGCGTCCGTGCACAGGTAGAGCCGGGCATCGGACAGCTGGGCGTTCGCGGACATGGGTACCCCCGGGGTGGGAGCGGTGCACGGGCCGTCCAGGGCCCGTGCACCGCGGATGGATCGGGCGGCTCGGGTCAGAGGGCGAGCGCCTGAGCGCGGCGCTTCACCTCCGTGCCGCGATTCTCGCTCAGCGCCTGGACGGGGGTGCCGGGCAGGGTCGGGTCGGCGGTGAAGAGCCACTCCAGCATCTCCTCGTCGGAGAAGCCGTCGTCGCGGAGCACGGTCAGCAGGCCGGCGAGGCCCTTGACGACCTTGTCGCCGTCGATGAAGGGTGCGGGCACCGCAAGCGCACGGTTCTCACCGCGGCGTACGGCGATCAGCTGACCTTCCTTGACCAGCTGGCGGACCCGGGTCACTTCGATGTCGAGCATCTCCGCGATGTCGGGGAGGTACAGCCAGGCGGGGACAAGGGCATCGATCTTTGCGTCAATCTCGGTCACGAGCACAAGCCTGCCACCTCGGACCGACTGCCGGTACCCGAGCCGGCCCGTCCGGGTCCCGGCGGCTCCGCCACGCCCTTCGCACGGCGGCTAGAGCAGCGCCGATTTCAGGGGTGTGGCGGGGTCGGAGACCTTGGCCGGATCCACGGGGGCGCCCGTCTCGATCAGCTTCCGTCCCTGCGCCAGATCCCGTGGCCGGCCCACCGCCAGGACCGCGGCCAGCGCCCCGGCCCGGAGCCAGCACACCGACCACGCCTCCTCGGCGGGGTCCCCGCGCCACCTCAGCTCGTCCGCACCCGCATGGTGCCCCGCGTACTGCACGAAGCGCCCGAACTGCTCCGACCAGAAGTACGGCACCGGGTCGTAGACCTGGGCCGGTGCCCCCGCCAGGATGTTCGCCGCGACCACCCGCGGCCCCTGCAGGGCGTTGTCCCAGTGGTGCACCAGCAGCCGCGCCCCGTAGCGCCCCGACGGGAACGACGCGCAGTCGCCGACCGCGTACACCCCGGGCAGGGAGGTCCGCAGGTACGCGTCCGCCGTGACCGATCCGTCCGGGCCGAGCCCGACCCCCGAGTCCGCCAGCCACCGGGTCGCCGGCCGGGCCCCGATGCCCACGACCACCGCGCCCGCCGGCAGCTCCCGCCCGTCCGCGAGCAGGACCCGCCCGGACTCCACCGAGGCCACCTTGGCGCCGGTCAGCAGGGCGGCCCCGGCCTCCTCGTACCAGCGGGCCATGGGAGCCGCGACCTCCGCCGGCTGCGCCCCGGCCAGCACCCGGTCCGCCGCCTCGACCACGGTCACCGCGCAGCCCGCCTCGCGCGCCGCGGTGGCGAACTCGGCGCCGATCCAGCCCGCCCCGACGACCACGATCGCCGGCGCCGCGGCCAGCACCGGGCGCAGCCGGGCCGCGTCGTCCAGGGTCCGCAGCAGGTGCACGCCGGGGACGCCCTCGGCCCCGGGCAGGGTCAGCGGTTCGGCTCCGGTCGCCAGCACGAGCACCTCGTACGGGACCGGCCCCGCCTCGGTGTCCAGCTCGCGCTCTGCGGCCCGCAGCCCGGTGACCTCCACCCCGAGCCGGAGCTCGATGCCCAGCCCCTCGAAGTCCACGTCGAAGGCGGAGTCCTCGGCCTTGCCGAGCAGCACCGCCTTGGACAGCGGGGGCCGGTCGTAGGGCTGGTGGGGCTCGGCGCCCAGGAGGGTCACGGGGCCGCTCCACCCCTGCTCCCGAAGGGCCACCGCGGTCTGCACCCCGGCCATTCCGGCGCCGACGATGACGACGCCGCTCTGAGTGTGTTCCGTCTGCTCGCTCACACCGCCCACCCTAGCGATCTGATGATCCGTCAGGAATAGCGGCCCCGGGGAGGCAGCCTTACCCGGCCCCGGCTCCGGGGTTAGTCTGGCCGTCGTACCTATCGCGGGAGTCCGGACGTACCGGGCTGAGAGGGAGGCTGGGCGGCCTCCGACCGTACGAACCTGATCCGGGTCATGCCGGCGAAGGGAGGGGCTGGACGCCCATGCACTCATCTCGGAAGGGATCCGACAAGGGATCCGACGTCCTCGTCATCGGGGGCGGGATCATCGGCCTGGTCACCGCCTGGCGGGCGGCCCGGCGCGGGCTGCGGACGGTGCTCGCCGATCCGGCGCCCGGCGGCGGCGCCGCACAGGTCGCGGCCGGCATGCTCGCCGCCGTCACCGAGCTGCACTACGGCGAGGAGACCCTGCTCGGCCTCAATCTCGCCTCCGCCGCCCGCTACCCGGAGTTCGCCGCCGAGCTGGCCGACGCCAGCGGCGGGATGGACATCGGCTACCGCGCCTGCGGCACGCTCGCCGTGGCCCTCGACGCCGACGACCGGCTCCACCTGCGCGAGCTGCACGCCCTGCAGCGCCGCAGCGGCCTGGAGTCCGAGTGGCTCACCGGCCGCGAGTGCCGCCGCCTGGAGCCGATGCTGGCCCCGGGCGTACGCGGCGGCCTGCGCGTGGACGGCGACCACCAGGTCGATCCGCGCCGGCTGGCGGCCGCGCTGCTGGCGGCCTGCGAGGGCGCCGGCGTGGAGATCCACCGGGCGAGCGCGGAGCGGCTGCTCACCACTGCCGACCGGGCCGCCGGCGCACTGCTCGACGACGGTACGGAGCTGCGCGCCGACCAGGTGGTCCTGGCCGCGGGCTCGCTCAGCGGCCGGCTGGCAGGCGTACCGGCGGACGTGCTGCCTCCCGTACGGCCGGTGAAGGGGCAGGTGCTGCGGCTCGCGGTGCCGGCGGCGTACGCGCCGTTCCTGTCCCGGACGGTACGGGCCGTGGTCCGCGGCAGCCACGTCTACCTGGTGCCGCGCGAGAACGGCGAGCTCGTCGTCGGCGCCACCAGCGAGGAACTCGGCTGGGACACCACCGTCACCGCGGGCGGGGTGTACGAACTCCTGCGCGACGCCCACGAGTTGGTGCCCGGCATCACCGAACTGCCGCTGACCGAGACACGGGCGGGGCTGCGGCCCGGCTCCCCGGACAACGCCCCGCTGCTCGGCCCGACCGACCTCCCCGGCCTGCACCTGGCCACCGGGCACTACCGCAACGGGGTGCTGCTGACCCCGCTCACCGGCGAGGTGATGGCGGAGCTGCTGACCACCGGCGTCGTACCGGAGATCGCCCGCCCCTTCACCCCGCGTCGTTTCACCCCGGCACGTCAGGAGTCGTACGCATGACCATCTCCGTGAACGGCGAGCCGCGCGAGGTCGCGGCCGGCACCACCCTCGACGCGGTGGTCGCCGCCCTGACCGCGGCCCCGTCCGGCGTCGCGGCCGCACTGAACGAGACCGTGGTCCCGCGCGGACAGTGGCCGCTCACGCCGGTGGGCGAGGGCGACCGGGTCGAGATCCTCACCGCCGTGCAGGGAGGCTGAGCGCGATGACGGACGACGCTTTCGCGCTGGGCGGCCGGACCTTCTCGTCCCGCCTGATCATGGGGACGGGCGGGGCACCGAGCCTGGACGTCCTGGAACGGGCGCTCATCGCGTCCGGTACGGAGCTCACGACGGTGGCGATGCGCCGGCTGGACCCGACGGTCCAGGGCTCGGTCCTGTCGGTGCTGACCCGGCTCGGGATCGCGGTCCTGCCGAACACGGCGGGCTGTTTCACGGCGGGCGAGGCGGTGCTGACGGCGCGCCTCGCGCGGGAGGCGCTGGGCACGGACTGGATCAAGCTCGAGGTCGTGGCCGACGAGCGGACCCTGCTGCCGGACGGGGTGGAGCTGCTGGATGCGGCGGAAACCCTGGTGGACGAGGGATTCACCGTGCTGCCCTACACGAACGACGACCCGGTGCTGGCCCGCAAGCTGGAGGACGTGGGCTGCGCGGCGATCATGCCGCTGGGGTCTCCGATCGGCTCGGGCATGGGCATCCGCAACCCGCACAACTTCGAGCTGATCGCGGAGCGGGCCGGCGTGCCGGTGATCCTGGACGCCGGAGCGGGCACCGCGTCGGACGCGGCGCTGGCGATGGAGCTGGGGTGCGCCGCGGTCATGCTGGCCTCGGCGGTGACCCGCGCCCAGTCGCCGGTCCTGATGGCGACGGCCATGCGGGACGCCGTGTCGGCGGGGCGGCTGGCGTTCCGGGCGGGCCGCATCCCGCAGCGCCGCTTCGCGGAGGCCTCGTCTCCCGCGGAGGGCCGCGCCGCCCTCGACCCGGAACGCCCGGCGTTCTGAGGCTCCGCCCCCGCATCGGGGCCTCCTCCCGTGGCACCGATGCGGGTGCGCCGCCCCCGAGCCCCCGGTCCTCAAACGCCGGCGGGGCCGGATTTTCCAGCCCGTCCGGCGCCTGAGGACCAAGTCCGGGCGGAGCCCGGTGAACGGGAGAAGGGCGGGGCGGGGACGGCCCCGCCCCGCGAAACCGGCCGCGGCCGGACGTCACAGGTGCGCTGCAACCCCACCCGCCCCTGGTCGGCGGCAGCACAGACGCTCGTAGAATCGCCGGGTGGATACGACCTTGGATGACCCCCTCGTCGGGCAGACACTCGACGGCCGCTACCGCGTCGACGCCCGTATCGCGGCCGGCGGCATGGCCACGGTCTACCGGGCCGTCGACACCCGCCTCGACCGCGTGCTCGCGCTGAAGGTGATGCATCCGGCGCTCGCCGCCGACGGCGCCTTCGTCGACCGGTTCATCCGCGAGGCCAAGTCCGTGGCCCGCCTCGCGCACCCCAACGTCGTCGCCGTGTTCGACCAGGGCACCGACGGGCCGTACACGTACCTCGCCATGGAGTACGTCTCCGGCTGCACGCTGCGCGACGTGCTCCGCGAGCGCGGCGCGCTCCAGCCCCGTGCGGCCCTCGACATCCTCGAGCCCGTCCTGGCCGCCCTCGGCGCCGCCCACCGGGCCGGATTCGTGCACCGCGACATGAAGCCCGAGAACGTCCTGATCGGCGACGACGGCCGGGTCAAGGTGGCGGACTTCGGGCTGGTCCGGTCCGTCGACTCGGTCACCAGCACCACCGGCTCCGTCCTCGGCACCGTCTCCTACCTCGCCCCCGAGCAGATCGCGAGCGGCACCGGCGACACCCGCGTGGACGTCTACGCCTGCGGTGTCGTCCTGTACGAGATGCTCACCGGCTCCAAGCCGCACTCCGGCGGCACCCCCGCCCAGGTGCTCTACCTGCACCTCCACGAGGACGTGCCGCCCCCGTCGGCCGCCGTCCCGGGGCTGCCCGTCGGCCTGGACGAGCTCGTCGCCTACGCCGCCGCCCGCGACCCCGAGCTGCGCCCCTTCGACGCCGCCGCCCTGCTCGGGCTGGCCCTCGACGCCCGGGCCCGGCTCAGCGACGCCGAGCTGGACGCCGTGCCGCCGCAGGCGCGGGCCGAGGAGCGGAGCGCCACCGAGGACCGGACCGGCGTGATCCCACGGCCCGTCGCCGCGCAGCCTCCCGTGGACCGGACGTCCCGGCTGGAGCTCCCGGAGGCCCTGCCGGCCCCGGCTGCGCGGCCGGCCCCGCGCAGAGCGCGTCGCGGCATGCTGCTCGTGATCGCCGGGGTGCTGCTCGCGCTCGGTCTCGGCACCGGGGTCTGGTACATCAGCTCCGGCCAGTTCACAAAGGTCCCCAACCTGCTCGGGAAGACCGAGGCGCAGGCGAAGTCCGACCTGTCCGCGGCCGGCCTCGGCGTGAAGCGGGTCGACCGGAAGTTCAGCGACGCCTTCGACCGCGGGACGGTCATGAACTCCGACCCCTCGGGCGGCAAGCGCATCCGCGGCAACGGCGCGGTGGTGCTCACCGTCTCGCGCGGCCCGGAGATCGTCGTCGTCCCCGATGTGAAGGGCAGTCCCCTGGAGGACGCGAAGGCCGAGCTGGTCAAGAGCGGTCTGGCTCCCGGCCTGGTGACGCAGGCGTTCAGCCAGGACATCGCCCAGGGCTCGGTGATCGGCACCGACCCGACGGGCGGGCAGAAGCGGTCGGCCGACACCGCGGTCGCGATCGTGGTCAGCAAGGGCCGGCCGGTGCAGGTGCCGAACGTGGCCGGAAGGCCCCTCGACCAGGCGCGGGCGGCCCTCCAGGACGCCGGCCTCAAGGTCGAGACGGCCGCCGACCAGGTCAACTCGCCGTTCCCGGCCGGTACGGTCGCCAACCAGTCGGTCGGCGCCGGCTCCCAGGCCGCGACCGGTGACACGGTGACGCTCACCGTGTCCAAGGGCCCCCGGCAGATCCCGGTGCCGAACGTGACCGGCCAGGAGGCGGACGCGGCCCGCAGGACGCTGGAGGCGGCCGGTTTCAAGGTGAAGGTGGAGCGTCCGTTCCTCGGCTTCAGCAACACGGTGGACGCCCAGTCGGTGCCGGGCGGCCAGAGCGCTCCCGAGGGCAGCACGATCGTCCTGCGGACCAAGGGGCTGTAGCGGTACATGGACCAGGCTGTGCGCAATCCCGTGGGCGGGCACGTCCCCGTCGCCGGCGGGCTCGCTTCGGTGGGGCTGACGTACGCGCGGGAGATGGGTGCGGAGGCCGTCCAGGTCTTCGTGGCCAATCCGCGCGGCTGGGCCACCCCGGTCGGGAACCCGGCGCAGGACGAGCTGTTCCGGGCCGGGTGCGCGGCCGGGGCGATCCCGGCGTACGTGCATGCCCCGTATCTGATCAACTTCGGCTCGCACACCGAGGCGACGGTGGAGAAGTCGGTGGAGTCGCTGCGGCACTCGCTGCGCCGCGGCCGGGAGATCGGCGCGCTCGGGGTGGTCGTGCACACCGGCTCGGCGACCGGAGGGCGCCCGCGCGAGGCGGCGTACGCGCAGGTCAGGGAGCACATGCTGCCGCTGCTGGACGAGCTGACGCACGACGACGACCCCTTCCTGCTGCTGGAGTCCACGGCCGGCCAGGGCTCCTCGCTGTGCTCGCGGACCTGGGACTTCGGCCCGTACTTCGAAGCGCTGGACCACCATCCGAAGCTCGGGATCTGCCTGGACACCTGCCACATCTTCGCCGCCGGGCACGATCTGGCGGAGCCCGGCGGCGCCAAGCAGACACTGGACCTGCTGGTGGACACGGTGGGCGAGGGGCGGCTGAAGCTGATCCACGCGAACGACTCGAAGGAGGGCGTGGGCGCCCACAAGGACCGCCACGCCAACATCGGGCAGGGCCACATCGGCAGGGACGCCTTCGCCGAGCTGTTCACGCACCCCGCGACGGAGGGCGTCCCGCTGATCATCGAGACGCCGGGCGGCAAGGAAGGGCACGCGGCGGACGTGGCGCTGCTGAAGGAACTGCGCGAGCTCCACTGATCCCTTGGGGCATACCCCTCGGAGGTACGCCGTTGGGTACGGCCATCCGGGTGGCGTTGGCGCGGCCCCGGTCGGCACGTGGCTGCCGGGCCGCGGCAAGGGCCGCGCGGTCGTGCACCGGTACCACCGCCGAGGGCGGGCGGGCCACCGGCTACAGCTCGGGGCCGTCCCCCGGCTCCTCCTGGTACGAGTAGCGCTGCTCGCGCCAGGGGTCGCCGATGTTGTGGTAGCCGCGCTCCTCCCAGAAGCCGCGGCGGTCGGCGGTCATGTACTCGATGCCGCGGACCCACTTCGGGCCCTTCCAGGCGTACAGGTGCGGTACCACGAGCCGCACCGGGAAACCGTGCTCGGCGGTGAGCAGTTCACCGCCCTGGTGGGTGGCGAAGACGGTCCGGTCGGAGGCGAAGTCGGCCAGCCGCAGATTGGAGCTGAAACCGTACTCGGCCCACACCATCACATGCGTGACCTGCGGCGACGGCGGCGCCAGGGCGAGGATGTCGCGGGCGAGGACCCCGCCCCATTCGGCGCCCGTCATGCTGAACTTCGTCACGCAGTGCAGGTCCGCCACGACCGATTCGAACGGCAGGGCCGTGAAGTCCTCGTGGTTCCAGCAGTGCTTCTCACCGTCGGCGGTGGCCCCGAAGACGCGGAACTCCCAGCGGTCCGGCTTGAATTTGGGGACCGGGCCGTAATGGGTGACCGGCCAGCCGCGCTGCAACCGCTGCCCCGGGGGAAGCTCCAGCTGCTCTGCTCCCGGAGATTCCCGGCTTTCCGGCTGACCCATGCCTCCATGGTGACAGACGTCGCGGGGTGGTCACGACCAGGTACGCACCTATACGGGCAAGTCACGGCAACTCACACTAAGGAGGCACTTACTGGACGGCCTCATGCGGCGGTGCGAGGATGCGCGCACTCCCCCAGCCACGGCTGGGAGGTACCCCCAGCCCCGTCACGTAGCTGACATTGCCTGGAAGGAGCCTCTGCGATGCAGGGCGACCCCGAGGTCCTCGAGTTTCTGAACGAGCAGTTGACCGGCGAGCTCACGGCGATCAACCAGTACTGGCTCCACTACCGGATCCAGGACAACAAGGGTTGGACCAAGCTCGCGAACTACACCCGTGCCGAGTCCATCGACGAGATGAAGCACGCGGACAAGCTCACCGAGCGCATCCTCATGCTGGACGGGCTGCCGAACTACCAGCGGCTCTTCCACGTACGGGTCGGCCAGACCCTGACGGAGATGTTCCAGGCGGACCGGCAGGTCGAGCTCGAGGCCATCGACCGCCTCAAGCGCGGGATCGAGGTGATGCGCGGCAAGGGCGACGTGACCTCGGCGCGCCTCTTCGAGGACATCCTGGGGGACGAGGAACACCACATCGACTACCTCGACACCCAGCTGGAGCTCATCGAGAGCATCGGGGAGCCGCTCTACATCGCGCAGCTGATCGAGCAGCCGGAGAGCTGAGGCCTACGCGGCTTCCGCGAGCTGCGGGTCCGCGGCGAGCACGGCGGCCGCGTTGCCCTTCTCCAGCAGCTCCCGGCGCGGGCAGGCCCCGCGGCCCAGGATGCCCTGGATGGTGCGCACGCAGGATCCGCAGTCGGTGCCGGCCTTGGTGACGGAGGCGATCTGGCGGGGGGTGCAGGCCCCGGCGGCCGCGTGGTCCTTGACCTGCTTGTCGGTGATCCCGAAGCAAGAGCAGACGTACACGCGGTTCACCTCCCTGACAGGAATGGTTTCTACAGCCATCCCCGATTCGGTGAGGCTTACCTAACCGTACCCAAAGTGGCGCCGGCCGAAAAGCCCCGGCGACGACAGTGGGGCACGGATCACATCGATCCGTGCCCCACTGTCGTACGTATGCACGTATTCAAAAACGGTGCTTACTGATCGCGGTACATCTCGGCGACCAGGAAGGCCAGGTCCAGGGACTGGCTGCGGTTGAGCCGCGGGTCGCAGGCCGTCTCGTAGCGCTGGTGCAGGTCGTCGACGAAGATCTCGTCGCCGCCGCCCACGCACTCGGTGACGTCGTCACCGGTGAGCTCGACGTGGATGCCGCCCGGGTGCGTGCCCAGTCCCTTGTGGACCTCGAAGAAGCCCTTGACCTCGTCGAGCACGTCGTCGAAACGGCGCGTCTTGTGGCCGGAGGCCGCCTCGAAGGTGTTGCCGTGCATCGGGTCGGTGACCCAGGCGACGGTCGCGCCCGAGGCCGTGACCTTCTCGACCAGCTCGGGGAGCTTGTCGCGGACCTTGTCGGCGCCCATGCGGACGACGAAGGTCAGCCGGCCCGGCTCGCGGTCGGGGTCCAGGCGGTCGATGTACGTCAGCGCCTCGTCCACCGTGGTGGTCGGGCCGAGCTTGATGCCGATCGGGTTGGCGATCTGCGAGCAGAACTCGATGTGCGCGTGGTCCAGCTGGCGGGTGCGCTCACCGATCCAGACCATGTGGCCGGAGGTGTCGTACAGCTTGCCGGTACGCGAGTCGGTGCGGGTCAGCGCGCCCTCGTAGTCGAGCAGCAGCGCCTCGTGGGAGGCGTAGAACTCGACGGCCTTGAACTCGGCCGGGTCGGTGCCACAGGCCTTCATGAAGTTCAGCGCGTTGTCGATCTCCCGCGCGAGCTGCTCGTAGCGCTGCCCGGACGGGGAGGACTTCACGAAGTCCTGGTTCCAGGCGTGCACCTGGCGCAGGTCCGCGTAACCACCGGTGGTGAAGGCGCGCACCAGGTTCAGCGTCGACGCGGACGCGTGGTACATGCGCTTCAGCCGCTCGGGGTCCGGGATCCGGGCCCCTTCGGTGAAGGCGAAGCCGTTGACGGAGTCGCCGCGGTAGGTCGGCAGGGTGACGCCGTCGCGGGTCTCGGTGTCCTTGGAGCGCGGCTTGGAGTACTGGCCCGCGATGCGGCCGACCTTGACGACGGGCACGGAGGCCGCGTACGTCAGGACGGCACTCATCTGGAGCAGCGTCTTCAGCTTGGCGCGGATGTGGTCGGCGGACACGGCGTCGAAGGCCTCGGCACAGTCGCCGCCCTGCAGCAGGAACGCCTCGCCCTTGGCGACGGCTCCCAGACGGGCGCGCAGCTGGTCACACTCGCCCGCGAAAACGAGCGGGGGATACGACTCGAGGTCCGCGACGACAGCGCGCAGTGCCTCGGCATCGGGGTACGAAGGCTGCTGCGCCGCGGGAAGGTCTCGCCAGGTCGCCTTGGCGGCGGGGGCTTGGGTTTCAGCGTTCACGGTCACCTCGTACACATTACGGCGTATCGCGTCACGTCCAGCCCGGTGCCCACTTCGTGAGACGGGTGTCTCTGTGGATCACTTCCGGCGGCGCGGAGGCTTCGCCTCCGGCAGGAGGTGGGCTATCGTCGGCGGCATGTACGCGCTCTCGAACCAGAACTGGTGGTGGCCCGCTCCCGGCGGTCCACTGCTCGCGCGTACCCACTGACACGCACGACGCGAAGGCCGCCCGAGGGGCGGCCTTCGGTGCTTTCCGGGCCCGGCCGCTCCTCTTCACCACGCCCACGGAGAAGGACGCCCGCCCCATGGAACCCAGCCGCCTGCTCGGCCTGCTCGACGACTCCTGCCCGCCGTTCGCCCTGCTGCGCCGCCGGACCCCCGGCCGCGACCACGACACCGTCGAGGTGCTGACCGGCGCGGTCCACGAGGCCGGGCGCCTGGCCGATCTGCCCGTCCGGGAGCTGCCCACCCTCGCCCTCGTCCCGTTCCGGCAGATCCGGGAGCGCGGGTTCGACGTGCGCGACGACGGCACGCCGCTGAGCGTGCTGGCCGCCGAGGAGGCGTACGAGGTCCCCCTCGCCGAGGCGCTGGCCGCGCTGCCCGACCACCCGGTGCGGGTCGAGGACGGCGGCTTCGACGTGCCCGACGAGGAGTACGCGGCCACAGTCGAGCGCGTGATCCGGGACGAGATCGGCCGCGGCGAGGGCGCGAACTTCGTCATCCGGCGCACGTACGAGGGCCGGATCGAAGGCTTCGGGCGGGCCGACGCGCTCGCACTGTTCCGGCGGCTGCTGCTGGACGAGCGGGGCGCGTACTGGACGTACGTCGTCCACACCGGGGACCGGACGCTGGTCGGGGCGAGCCCCGAGGTGCACGTGCGGATGTCCGGCGGCACGGTCGTGATGAACCCGATCAGCGGAACGTACCGGTATCCGGCCGGGGGCCCGACGGCCGAGTCCCTCCTCGCCTTCCTCGGCGACCGCAAGGAGACCGAGGAGCTGTCGATGGTGGTCGACGAGGAGCTGAAGATGATGTGCACGGTCGGCGACCGGGGCGGGGTCGTCGTCGGGCCGCGGCTGAAGGAGATGGCGCACCTCGCGCACACCGAGTACGAGCTGCGCGGCCGGACCTCGCTGGACGTGCGGGAGGTGCTGCGCGAAACCATGTTCGCGGCGACGGTGACCGGGTCGCCGGTGCAGAACGCCTGCCGGGTGATCGAGCGGTACGAGGCCGGAGGGCGCGGCTACTACGCGGGGGCGCTGGCCCTGCTGGGCACCGACTCCGCGGGTACGCAGACGCTGGACTCCCCGATCCTGATCCGGACCGCGGACATCGCGGCGGACGGCACGCTGCGGGTGCCGGTGGGCGCCACGCTGGTCCGGCACTCCGACCCGGCGGGCGAGGTGGCGGAGACGCACGCGAAGGCGGCCGGGGTGCTGGCGGCGCTCGGGGTCCGCCCGGCGGCCCCGCGGCCCGGGTCCGCCGCGCCGGGTCTGGCCGCCGACCCCCGGGTCCAGGCGGCCCTCGCGGCGCGCCGCCGGGACCTGGCGCCGTTCTGGCTCCGGATGCAGGAGCAGCCGGCCCCGGTGACCGGCCGCGCCCTGGTGGTGGACGGCGAGGACACCTTCACGGCGATGCTGGCGCACGTGCTGCGGGTGACGGGGCTGGAGGTGACGGTACGCCGCTACGACGATCCGGGGCTGCGGGAGGCGGCCCTGTCCTGGACCGGCCCGATCGTCCTGGGCCCGGGGCCGGGGAACCCGGCGGACGCCGCCGACCCGAAGATGCGGATGCTGCGCGCTCTGGCGGCGGACCTCCTGGCGGGGCACCGGTCCGGGATCCTGGGCGTCTGCCTCGGGCACGAACTGCTGGCCGCGGAGCTGGGCCTGCCGCTGATCCGCAAGGCGGAGCCGGCGCAGGGGGCGCAGACGCGCATCGACTTCTTCGGTACGCAGGAGGTGGTGGGCTTCTACAACACGTACACGGCGCACTGCCCCGACGAGCTCGCCGGCCGGCTCGCCCTGTCGGGCGTGGAGATCTCCCGCGACCCGGTCACGGCCGAGGTCCACGCCCTCCGCTCGGCCGCCGGCGGATTCGCGGGGGTCCAGTTCCACCCGGAATCGGTCCTCACGCTCCGCGGCGCGGAGCTGCTGCGCGAGCTGCTCGCCGCGGTGACGGCCGCCACGGTGTAGCCCCGCGGCCCGGCCGGACCGGTCCGGCCTGCACGGCCCGCCGCCGGCCGGCACCGGCCGGGTCCGCCGCGGCCCGGTCCGGGGCCGGCATGACCCGGCGGCCGCCGAAAGGTGTGTCCACGCGGCCGAATCCAGCCCTCGCCGGGCCCCGCCGGCATGGCCGTCCACCGAATCCCCGGTGAACCCCCGGCCTACCCCGCCGGGGACAGGGTGTTCTCCGACCTCCGCCCGGCCAGGTAGTCGGTCACGTTGCGGACCGTCGTCTCGACGATCTGGCCCACCGCGTCGTGCGTGTAGTACGCCTGGTGCGAGGTGACCACCACGTTCGGGAACGTGATCAGGCGCGCCAGGGTGTCGTCCTCGACGGCCTCCAGGGACTTGTCCAGGAAGAAGAGCCCGGCCTCGGCCTCGTACACGTCCAGACCGACTCCCTCGAAGCGCCCGGCGCGCAGCTCCGCCACCAGGGCCTCCGAGTCGATCAGTCCGCCGCGGCTGGTGTTCACCAGGATCGCGTCGTCCTTCATCATCCGCAGCGCGGCCGCGTCGATGAGGTGGTGTGTCGACTCCAGCAGCGGGACGTGCAGGCTGACCAGGTCCGCGGACGTGAGCAGTTCGTCCTTGTCCACGTACTTCATGCCGAGCTCCACGCACGCCGGGTTCGGCGCGAGGTCCCAGCCCAGCAGGTTCGTGCCGAAGCCGTGCGCGATCCGGGTGAACGCCTCGCCGATCCTGCCGGTGCCGAGCACGCCCGCGGTGCGGCCCCGGATGTCGCGGCCCATCAGCCCGTTCAGCCGGAAGTCGAAGTCCCGCGTGCGGTTCGATGCGCGGACGATCCGCCGGTTCACGGCCATCGCCAGGGTCCAGGCGAACTCGGCGACCGAGTACGGGGAGTAGTACGAGACCCGGCTGACCGTCATGCCGAGCTGCCGGGCGACGTCCAGGTCGATGTTGTTGAAGCCGGTGGACCGCTGGGCGATCATCTTCGTCCCGCCCCCGGCCAGGGTCCGCAGCACGCGCCCGTTCAGATCCGCGTTCACGCTCGAGGAGATGACCTCGTACCCGCCCGCGATGGGGGCGGTGTCCTCGGTGAGGAAGACGTCCAGGCAGCGCACCTCGTGGTGCCCCGCGGCCGCGAACGCCTTCTCGATCAGCGGCTGCTCGTCCCCCTGCACCCCGAATGCCAGGATTTCCATGTTCGCTCCCGTGCTGCGCGAAGAATCGGACCATGGGCCGCTCGTCACCTTACGACCGATACGACCCACAGCCCGCTGACGCGCTCCGGCTCAGCCGAAGAACACCCCGACCTCCTTGTACAGCGCCGGGTCCACGGTCTTCAGCTTCGCCGTCGCGTCGGCGATCGGCACCCGCACGATGTCCGTGCCCTTCAGCGCGACCATCTTCCCGAAGTCACCCTCGTGCACGGCGTCGATCGCGTGCAGCCCGAACCGCGTCGCCAGCCACCGGTCGAAGGCGCTCGGCGTGCCACCGCGCTGGATGTGCCCGAGCACCGTGGTCCGGGCCTCCTTGCCCGTCCGCGCCTCGATCTCCTTCGCCAGCCACTCCCCCACGCCCGACAGCCGGACGTGCCCGAACGAGTCCGTGGTGGCGTCCTTCAGCACCATCTCCCCGTCCTTGGGCATCGCACCCTCCGCGACCACCACGATCGGCGCGTAGCTCGCCTTGAACCGGGAGGTCACCCACGCGCACACCTGGTCCAGGTCGAAGCGCTGCTCGGGAATGAGGATGACGTTGGCACCGCCCGCCAGCCCCGAGTGCAGGGCGATCCAGCCGGCGTGCCGGCCCATCACCTCGACGACCAGCACCCGCATGTGCGACTCGGCCGTGGTGTGCAGCCGGTCGATGGCCTCCGTGGCGATGCCCACCGCCGTGTCGAAGCCGAAGGTGTAGTCCGTGGCCGACAGGTCGTTGTCGATGGTCTTCGGGACGCCGACGCACGGGATGCCGTACTCCCCGTACAGCTTGGCGGCCACGCCCAGGGTGTCCTCGCCGCCGATCGCGACGAGGGCCTCGACCTCGTACTTGGCGAGGTTCTCCTTGATCTGCCGGACCCCGTTCTCCTGCTTGCACGGGTTGGTCCTCGAGGAGCCGAGGATGGTGCCGCCGCGCGGCAGGATGCCGCGGACGGCGGAGATGCCGAGGGGGACGGTGTCCCCCTCGACCGCGCCGCGCCAGCCGTCCTTGAACCCGATGAAGTCGCACCCGTACTCCTGGACGCCCTTGCGGACGACGGCCCGGATCACCGCGTTGAGCCCGGGGCAGTCGCCGCCGCCCGTCAGCACTCCGACCTTCATGGAATCTCCCTTCGCCACAGGGCCCACTGAGCCCGCACGACGGTCACGCTAGTGGTGACTCAGGTCACAGCAAGGGCCTGGGAAGGGTCAATTCCGGTGGAATGAAGGGGCGTTGCGTCTCCCCCGTTCACTCGTACGAGGACGCGGGTGCGACGTACGACACCGCTCGCGCGCGTCACGCGTCGTCGAGGCCGCGCTCTATCGCGTACCGGACGAGCTCCACCCGGTTGTGCAACTGGAGCTTGCCCAGGGTGTTCTGCACATGGTTCTGGACCGTGCGGTGGGAGATGACGAGGCGCTCCGCGATCTGCTTGTACGAGAGCCCCTTGGCCACCAGTCGCAGCACCTCGGTCTCCCGGTCGGTCAGTTGCGGGGCCTTCGGTTCGTCGGGGGCGGCCGGCGCCGGGTCGGTGGCCAGGCGCCGGTACTCGCCGAGCACCAGCCCGGCCAGGCCCGGGGTGAACACCGGGTCGCCGGCCGCGGTGCGGCGGACCGCGTCGATCAGCTCCTGGGCGCCCGCGGACTTCAGCAGGTAGCCGGTCGCGCCGGACTTCACCGCCTCGAGGACGTCGGCGTGCTCACCGCTGGCGGACAGGACCAGGACGCGCAGCGCGGGGTTGGCGCCGACGAGCTCCTTGCAGACCTGCACCCCGGGCATGCCCGGCAGGTTGAGGTCGAGGACCAGGACGTGGGGGGCGGCGGGCACGGCCCGGCGGACCGCCTCGGGGCCGTCCCCGGCGGTCGCGACCACGTCGAAGCCCGCGGCGGCCAGGTCGCGGGCGACCGCGTCCCGCCACATCGGGTGGTCGTCGACGACCATCACCTTGATCGCGCCGAGCTCGTTCGGCCCGTCGGTCTGGCTCACTGGGTTCTCCCCCTCGGTACTTTCAGTTCCACTTCGGTGCCCTGTCCGGGGACGGACACCAGCTCGGCGCTGCCGCCGAGATCGCGCAGCCGGCCGCGGATGGACAGGGCCACGCCCATCCGGCCCTCGCCCTCGGCCTGGTCGAGCCGGCCCGCCGGGATGCCCGGGCCGTCGTCTCGGACGGTCACGATCACCTCGTCACCCCAGTCCTCGACCAGGATCCAGGCCCGGGCGCCGTCCCCGGCGTGCTTGCGCACATTGTCGAGGGCGGCGCCGACCGCGGCGGCCAGCTCCTTCGCCGCGGGCACGGGCAGCAGTACCGGCGTGCCGGGCTCGGCGAAGCTGACCCGGGATCCGGCGTGCGGGGCGAGGAGGGTCCGCAGATCCAGCTCGCCCTCGTCGGCGCCGGGCTCCTCCACCTCGTACGCGTCCACCAGCGCGCCGAGCGACTCGTCGCGGGAGATCCGGGAGGCGGGCACCAGCCCGCTGGAGACCAGGGTGCGCAGCGCCACCTCCTGCTCCCCGGCCATCCGGCCGAGCTCGGCGGCCTCGCCGCCCAGCTCGGTGCCGCGCCGCTGGACCATGGCGAGGACCTGGAGGACCCCGTCGTGGATGTCGCGGGCGAGACGCTCGCGCTCGCGGGTGGCGGCCTCGATCTCCAGGGCGCGGGCGAGGGTGGCCTCACTGGCCCGGGCGACCTCGACGACGTACCCGATGGCGATGGAGGCGACCCAGACCAGCAGCACGTTGTGCAGGGTGTCGCGGGTGGGCTCGCCGCCGTGGACGCAGATGTTGGCCACGGCCACGAAGGTCGAGGCGAATCCCGCCCAGCGCCAGCCTCCCTTGATCGCGAAGGCGAGGACGGAGCCCGCCGTCCAGATGGTGGGGAGCGTGGGGCCGCCCGCGGCGATCCGCTCGTACGTGTCCGCGAGCGGGGTGAGCAGGATCCCGACGAGGGCGACGGTGAGGTCGGCCCCGAGGAACCGCTTCGTGCAGCTGGCGGCGTTCGCCACCTTGCGGTGGGTCGCCAGCGTCCAGACGGCGAGCACGGCGAGATAGCCGGCCGCGATCCAGGGGCGGTCGAAGTCCTTGTACGCCGAGGCGAACAGCAGGGCCGCGTAGACCATGGTGATCAGCCGGTAGGCGGTCAGCGCCCGCCACAACGGCTGCTCGACCGACATGCGCACGACACGCTCGCGTTTCGCCATCTCCCCCACCCCCGCGGGCGGTTCCGCCCGTTCCGCCCCTTCTGCCCGCCCTACTCCGCGCTCTTGCCGGCCGCCTTGTCGGCGGCGGCCTTGTCGGCGGCGGCCTTGGCGGCCTTCTCGGCCTTCTCCGCGTCGGCGATCTGGCGCTTGGCAGCCGTCGCGTAGATGTCGACGTACTCCTGGCCGGACAGCTTCATGATCTCGTACATGACCTCGTCGGTCACCGAGCGCAGGATGAAGCGGTCGCTGTCCATGCCCTGGTAGCGGCTGAAGTCCAGCGGCTTGCCGATCCGGATGCCCGGGCGCATCAGCTTCGGGACGACCTTGCCGGGCGGCTGGATCTTCTCCGTGTCGATCATCGCCACGGGGATCACCGGCGCACCGGTGGCCAGGGCCACACGGGCCAGACCGCCGGGCTTGCCGCGGTAGAGGCGGCCGTCGGGTGAACGCGTCCCCTCGGGGTAAATACCGAACAGCTCCCCGCGCTCGATGACCTCGATGCCGCTCTTGATCGCGGCCTCGCCCGCGCCGCGCGCACCGGAGCGGTCCACCGGGAGCTGGCCGACGCCCTTGAAGAAGGCCGCCGTCAGCTTGCCTTTGACGCCCGGGGAGGTGAAGTACTCGGCCTTCGCGATGAAGGTGACCTTCCGGTCCAGCACGGCCGGCAGGAAGAAGGAGTCGGAGAAGGACAGGTGGTTGCTCGCGAGGATCGCAGGCCCCTCGGCGGGAATGTTCTCGAGGCCCTCCACCCACGGCCTGAAGGCGAGCTTCAGGGAACCCCCGATGGAGAACTTCATTGCGCCGTAGATCAACTCGAAAGCCTTCCTGTGTCTGTCGAACAGACCATATCCCCTGGCTCGGTCCGGAGCGGCCGACGACCCTGGTCGGTGTCACGCCGGTCGCGTACGGTGAAGTCACACAGCGCTACGCACCCCCCACCCGTCGAAGGAGACCCTGGTGCCCGTCCTCCCTGGAGCCGAGCCGTTCCGCCACGAGGGCGGAGAGGTCGGCGTGCTTCTCTGCCACGGCTTCACCGGTTCCCCGCAGTCGCTGCGCCCGTGGGCCGAGTATCTCGCCGGGCAGGGCCTGACGGTGTCGCTGCCGCTGCTGCCCGGGCACGGGACGCGGTGGCAGGACATGCAGCTCACGGGCTGGCAGGACTGGTACGCCGAGGTGGACCGGGCGCTGCGGGAGCTGCTGGACCGGTGCACGCAGGTGTTCGTCTTCGGCCTGTCCATGGGCGGGGCGCTGAGCCTGCGGCTGGCGGCCAAGCACGGGGACGCGATCAGCGGCGTCGTGCTCGTGAACCCGGCCAACAAGGTGCACGACCCGCTGGCCGTCGCCCTCCCGGTGGCCAAGCACTTCATCCGGTCGACCCCGGGCATCGCGAGCGACATCGCGAAGCCGGGCTCGGACGAGGTCGGGTACGACCGGGTCCCGACCCGGGCCGCGCACTCGCTGCGGAAGTTCCTGCAGCTGCTGGACACGGAGCTGCCGCAGGTGACGCAGCCGGTGCTGCTGCTGCACAGCCCGCAGGACCATGTCGTACCGCCGGTCGACTCGGCGCGGATCCTCGCGCGGATCTCGTCGACGGACGTCACCGAGACCCTGCTGGAACAGAGCTACCACGTCGCGACGTTGGACTATGACGCGGAGCAGATCTTCGCGGACAGTTATGCGTTCGTCGGGCGGCTCGCGGAGAGCGTCGGCAGGGAGGGGGCGGCCAGCGGTGGCTGAGCACGAGGAGTCCTCGGGGGGTGTCCCCCCGCTGGACGAGGAGGCGGCCTGGGCGGCGATCGTCGCCGGGTACGGGCAGGAGCCGCCGGACCCGCCGGGGTCGAGGCCGTTCCGGCCGATCGAGAACCTGATGCTGCCGGAGGAGGACGTGGAGCCGGCCCCGGAGCCTGCGGCGGACAAGGAACCCCCGGCTCCGGCGTTGGGCAGCTCGGTGGTGTTCGCCCCGGGCGTGGGTGTGGGCGATATCGGGCCCGGGACCGGGCCCCGGGACCACGCGCCGGCGGAGCCGGACGGGAAGGACGAGGGTCACTTCGTCCCCCCGGAGCCGGAGCTCCCGCCCGCGGACACGACGGCGAAGTTCGCCTGGCTGGCGGTGGTGGGCGGGCCGGTGCTGCTGCTCCTGGCCGTGCTGTTGCAGTGGGACATGACCTGGTGGCTGACGACGCTGGGCGTCGGCGGCTTCCTGGGTGGCTTCGCCACGCTGGTGGCGCGGATGTCGCAGGGCGACGACGAGGACGACGACCCCGGTCGCGGCGCGGTGGTCTAGGCAGATCCGGGGAGACGGCCCAGCCCCCGAGCCGCAGGGGCCGGGCTACGGCGCGGCCGGGAGGCGGAGGGTGGCGAGGACGGGGAGGTGGTCCGTGGCCGCCCGGAGGTCTGTTTCCGTGATGCCCGGCAGAGCCGTGGGGACACCGCAGGTCAGGACTTCCACGCCCGGCGTTGCGAAGATCGCGTCGATCCGCCTCGGCGGGCCGGAGCGGACGAAGGTGTGCTCGCCGCCCCAGGGGGACACCGTCCAGCCGTCCTGGAGGGCGGTGGAGAGGCGCCGGAATGCCGGGCCCGCCGGCGTCTCGTTGATGTCGCCCGCCGCGATGCCGTACGGGGCGTCCGTGGCCGTGAGGCGGTTCAGGAGCTGGTCCGCCTGCGCCCGGCGTTCCGCCCCGTCCAGCGACAGGTGCGCGCTCAGCACCGCCACCCGCGCGGCCCCGAACCGGACCACCGCCGTGGCGAAGCCCCGCCGGTGCAGGCCCGGGGTCAACGGGAGCAGGACGTCCTCGGTCCGCTCCACGAAGGCGCGCAGGGAGCACAGCAGGAGGGGGCCCGCAGCGGTCGCGCCGCCGCTCAGCACCACCAGGTCCGTCTTCGCGGCCAGCCGCGCCGCGTGCTTGCGCCAGCGGAAGAACCGCGGGGCCTCCTGGATGAACACCAGGTCGGGCGCACACGCACGGATCACCCTGGCCAGCGCCTCCTCGTCGTCCCGCATCGAGCGGATGTTGTAGCTGAGGGCGCGGATCACCGCGGAACCGTCGGATTCCGTCACTGAGTTCGGCAGCATAAGGGGCAACATAGCCAGACTGCCCGCCGTGCCCCAGAGGGCGCGGCGGGCAGTCCGGCGAACGAACGGCATCAGCCCTGGCGGGCCAGGTCCGCCGCGCCGACGAGCCCGGCCTTGCCGCCCAGCTGCGCGGCCAGCACCTGCGCGTGCGGACGCCACGCGCCGCCGATCAGCCAGCGCTTGAAGGACTTGCGGATCGGGTCGAGGACGAGGTCGCCCTCGTCCGAGACCCCGCCGCCGACGATGAACGCCGACGGGTCGAAGAGGGAGGCCAGGTCCGCGAGGCCGGCGCCCGCCCAGCGGGCCAGCTCGCGGAAGGAGTCGATGGCCACCAGGTCACCGGCCCGCGCGGCCTCGCTGATGTGCTTGCCCTCGATGCCGTCGGCGGTGCCGTCGCCGAGCGCGAGGAGGATCGCCGCGTTCTCGGGGGTGGCGTTGGCGCGCTGCTTCGCGTACCGGACGAGCGCGCGGCCGGAGGCGTACTGCTCCCAGCAGCCCTGGCTCCCGCACCCGCACAGCAGGCCGTCCGGGACCACCCGGATGTGCCCGAACTCGGCGGCCACGCCGAAGCGTCCGCGCCGCAGCTTGTTGCCGATGATGATGCCGCCGCCCAGGCCCGTGCCGAGCGTGATGCAGATGACGTCCTCGTGGCCCTGGCCGGCGCCGAAGCGGTACTCGCCCCAGGCCGCGCAGTTGGCGTCGTTCTCGACGACGACCGGCAGGCCGATGCGCTGCTCGACCTTGTCCTTGAGCGGCTCGTGCCGCCAGTTGATGTTCGGCGCGAAGAGTACGGTCGCGCGCTTGTCGTCCACGTACCCGGCGGCGCCGATGCCGACGGCCTCGATGGTGTGGTTTCTGCTGACTTCGGACACTGCGGCGCAGATCGCGTCCGTCACTCCGTCCGCGGTCGGCGGGGTGGGCACCTTGTACGTCTCAAGGATGGTGCCCTCTTCGTCGACCACGCCGGCCGCGATCTTCGTGCCGCCGATGTCGACGCCGATGGTGAGTCCCATTAGTCCCTCGGTTTCCGGTCAAACCCCGCCACGGCCAACGGTACCCGAGGGCGGCAGGGTCTCAGTCGAGATCGATCCGCTGCGTCGGACCGCTCCCGCCCTCGTCGCGGGGGTCGGAACGGTCGCCGGAGGGGCGGTCCGAGGGCGCAGCGGGCGCGGGCTCGTCCCGGGTCCAGCGGCGCTCGTGGCCCTCGACGGCCGAGCGGTACGCGGCGAGCAGCTCGGATCCGGCGGCCGCGAGGTGGTCGAAGACCTCGGGGTTGCGCTCGACGACGGGCTTGGCGGCGGCCTTCGCCTGGTTGACGAACTGGCGCACCGCGCCTTGTGCGGCGGCTCCGAGCAGCGGGTTGTTCAGCCCGGAGACCTTGTCGGTGACGGCCTCGAACAGCTTGAACAGCTCCTCGGCTGCGGTCCCCGTGCCGGCGTCGGTGCCGCCCTGCCGGGCCCGGCGTCGCTCCTGCTCCGCGGCGAGGTCCTCGGCGCAGGCCTGGGCCCAGGCGTCTTCGTCGGTGGGACGGTCGGTGGCCTCGCTCATGGCGGACTCTCCTGCGGCAGCTGCTGGGCGTGCGGTACGTACTACCTTCGACGTTACCCGAACGGGGGTACGCGGTTCAGGGCCTGCGGGGCCAGAGTCCCGGGTCCGGGGTGAAGCGGATGCGGAGCTCTCCGTCGGCGAGGGCGGCGCCGGAGACCGTGCAGCGGCGCAGCGCCGAGGGCAGCGGAACGATCCTGCGGTACGGGCCGGCCGCGAGCAGCAGCTCGTCGCCGCGCCGGACCAGGTCGAGGTCCCGCTTGTGGGCGCCGGGCAGCGGGACCACCCAGACGAGTACCCCGTCCTCGGCGAGGCGGTCCTCGACCACCCAGGCACTGCGGGCCGGGGCCGCCTCGCCCGCGGCCCCCGGAACGAGCCCCTCCGCCCCGGTGAGCCGGGCCAGGTCCTCCGGCCCCAGGGGGTCCCGCCCGAGGTGGCCCAGCGGGAGCACGGGCATGTCTTTGGTCGACTCGGTCCCGGCCCACTGGGCGGCGTACTTCTCCTGCTGGGCGGCGAGCCCGGCCAGCCAGGGGTCGGGCGAGCCCTGCGGCACCATCCGGTTGGCGACGATCGCGCCGACAGGCAGCTGTTCGAGGGCGAGGCCGAGCAGCCCGGTCCGCAGTGCGGCGTCGGCGCCCGGTCCCGGCTCGGCGACCAGCCGCAGCGAGGTGGTGCCGGCCTCCACGACGGCCTGGACGGCGGCCAGCTCCTCGTCCCAGCGCGCGGCGGCCTCGTACAGCCACTGCGCGGGCATGGGTACGCCGGCCAGCTGGGCCAGTACGGGCCGCAGGGCGCGGGCCGCCTGCCGCTCGGCCGGGAGCAGCCGGGCCAGGTAGCGGCGGAGCTGGGCGGGGAGGGCGAGGGTGGCCACGGCCTGGTGGAGCGGGGGCATGTCGACGACGACGAGGTCGATGCCGGGTGCGGCGGCGGCCCGGCGCAGGGCGCGCAACAGGGCGAACTGCTCGGCGCCGGGCAGCTCGGTGAGCTCCTCGGCCCCGAGCGGCCGCGCCCCGACCATGCCGAGCAGGGCGGAGCCGCGCTCCTGGAGGGCGACGAGTTCCTCGCGGAACTCCTCGCCGGAGTCCACGCGGGCCACGAGGACCCCGGCGGCGGGTACGGCCGTCAGCCCCGGCGCGGCTTCGACGGGCCGCCCCGCGGGCTCCCCGACCAGTGCGGCCAGGGGGTCACCGGGGTCACCGGAGAGCAGCAGCACCCGCTGCCCCGCCCGCGCGGCGGCGACGGCCGTGGCCGCGGCCACGGTGGTCCGCCCGGCCCCTCCGGGGCCGGTGATCAGCAGTGTGTGCATGGTGCAGGTGCTCCGGATCGTGTGCCTGTGCTGTGCCGAGCCGGGCTTCGCCCGGACCTGGGGGCTCCGCCCCGGACCCTGCGCCTCGGCTGCCGGCGGGGCTGGACCGCGCCGGCGGTTGCGGACCGTGCCGACGGGGCTGGAATCAGCCGGCGATCAGGCCGATTCGACGCGCTTCTTCAGACCGGCCAGGGCCCGGTCGATGATGACCTTCTCGGCCTTGCGCTTGATCATGCCGAGCATCGGGATCTTGACGTCCACGGTCAGCAGGTAGGTGACCTCGGTGCTCTTGCCGCCCTCCAGCGGGGCCAGCCGGTACGAGCCGTCGAGCTGGCGCAGCATCTGCGACTTCTCCAGGGTCCAGCTGACCTCGTCCGCACCCTTCCAGGTGTAGGCGAGGGTGTGGTCGTCCTTGATCGCGCCCGCGTCGAGCAGCAGCCGGACCATCGAAGCGCGCCCCTCGGCGTCGGTGGCCAGTACCTCGGCCTCCTTCACCTCGCCGGTCCACTCGGGGTAGCGGGCGAAGTCGGCGATCACGGCCATGACGTCGGCCGGCGCCGCCTCGATCGTGATGCTCGAGCTGGTGTGTTCCGCCATGGCAGTCGGCCCTCCAGGCTGGGTACCTCCCAGCGGTGGCTGGGGGAATTCGAGGAAGTGTGCGGCCTGCGGCCGCCGCGTGCAGGCTACCGTGCGTGCGGAGGTCACCACTCCAGGGCCCAGGGTCTTCCGGTCGCAGCGAAATGCCCGACGTTCACGCATTCCGTGCCGCCGATCCGCATCCGCCGGGCCAGCGGCTGGTGCACGTGTCCGAACAGTGCGTACCGCGGGCGGGTCCGCCGGATCGCCGCGAGCAGGGCCTCGCTGCCGCGTTCGAACCGGCGCGCGACCGTGTCGTAGCAGAGCTCCGGAACCTCCGGCGGGATGTGCGAGCAGAGCACGTCCACCTCGCCGAGCGCCTCGACCTTGGCGGCGTACTCGTCCTCGTCCACCTCGTACGGGGTGCGCATCGGCGAGGGCAGCCCGCCGCCGACGAAGCCGAAGACGCGGCCGCCGATCTCCACCCGCTGCCCGTCGAGGACGGTCGTGCCGGGGCCGGCGTACTCGTGCCACAGACCCGGGATGTCGACATTGCCGTAGGTGGCGTACGTGGGGTGCGGGAACGCGGCGAACATCTCGGCGTACTGGCGGCGCACCGCGCCCTCGATCATTTGCTCCCGGTCCAGCCCGGCCCACAGCCGCCGCCCGAAGTCGCGGGCCTCGTCGAAGCGGCGCGCGGTGCGCAGCTCCACGATCCGGTCGGCGTTCTCGACGCCGAACAGGTCGGGGAAGATGCCGCGCGAGTGGTCGGCGTAGTCGAGGAAGAGCACGAGGTCGCCGAGGCAGACCAGTGCGTCGGCACCCTCCCCGGCCCGGGCGAGCGCCTCGGCGTTGCCGTGGACGTCGCTGACGACATGGACCCGCGTGCTGCTTTTCCTGCCACCCATGCGCCCAACCCTAGGGGGGCCCGGGGACGGCGGGTAGAGGGGGTGGCACAGGCGGCCTACCTGCGGTTACTTCCGAGTCGCAAACGGGGTCGACTACTGTCGGCATGGCACGGCCGTGTCTGTGACGCACGGAACATCTGGCCGGTTCCCTCTATCCGGAACCCACTACCGGTGGGTAACGTCCGGTCGGTCCACATGGTGGCGATGGCGCCCAGAGGAGCAGCAGTCTTGCGCGAGTTCAGCCTTCCGGCCCTGTACGAGGTCCCGTCGGACGGGAACCTGACGGATCTCATCCGCCGCAATGCCGCGCAGCATCCCGACACCGCCGTCATGGCCCGCAAGGTCGACGGCCAGTGGCAGGACGTGACCGCGACCGAGTTCCTCGCCGAGGTGCGCGCCACCGCCAAGGGCCTCGTCGCGGCCGGCATCCAGCCCGGCGACCGCGTCGCGCTGATCTCGCGCACCCGCTACGAGTGGGTGCTCTTCGACTTCGCGATCTGGAGCGCGGGCGGCGTCACCGTCCCCGTGTACGAGACCAGCTCGCCCGAGCAGATCCAGTGGATCCTCGGCGACTCCGGCGCGGTCGCCGTCGTCGCGGAGAGCCCCGGGCACAGCGCGGCCGTGGCCTCGCTGCGCGACCGGCTGCCGGAGCTGCGCGAGGTCTGGGAGATCGAGCAGGGCGCGCTCGCGACGCTGCAGGCCGCCGGTGCGGACGTCACCGACGCCGAGGTCGACCGGCGCAGCTCGCTGGCGAACGCCGACGACCCGGCCACCATCGTCTACACCTCGGGCACCACCGGCCGCCCCAAGGGCTGTGTCCTGACCCATCGCAACTTCTTCGCCGAGTGCGGCAACGTGGTGGAGCGCCTGAGCCCGCTGTTCCGCACCGGCGAGTGCTCCGTGCTGCTCTTCCTGCCGGCGGCGCACGTCTTCGGCCGCCTGGTGGAGGTGGCGGCGGTACTGGCGCCGATCCGCCTGGGCTGCGTACCGGACATCAAGAACCTCACCGACGAGCTGCAGTCCTTCCGGCCCACGCTGATCCTCGGCGTGCCGCGCGTCTTCGAGAAGGTCTACAACTCGGCGCGCGCCAAGGCCCAGGCCGACGGCAAGGGCAAGATCTTCGACGCGGCCGCCGAGACGGCGATCGCGTACAGCCGTGCGCTGGACGACCCGGGCGGCCCCTCCTTCAGCCTGAAGCTGAAGCACAAGGTGTTCTCCAAGCTGGTCTACAGCAAGCTGCACACGGTCCTCGGCGGGCGCGGCGAGTACGCGATCTCCGGCGGGGCCCCGCTGGGCGAGCGGCTCGGCCACTTCTTCCGCGGCATCGGCTTCACGGTGCTGGAGGGCTACGGCCTGACGGAGTCGTGCGCGGCCACGGCCTTCAACCCGTGGGACCGCACGAAGATCGGTACGGTCGGCCAGCCGCTGCCGGGCTCCGTGGTGCGGATCGCCGACGACGGCGAGGTGCTGCTGCACGGCGAGCACGTGTTCAACGGCTACTGGAAGAACGAGACGGCGACGGCCGAGGCGCTGACCGACGGCTGGTTCCACACCGGCGACGTCGGCACCCTCGACGAGGACGGCTACCTCGCGATCACCGGGCGCAAGAAGGAGCTCATCGTCACGGCGGGCGGCAAGAACGTCGCGCCCGCGGTGATCGAGGACCGGATCCGGGCGCACGCGCTGGTCGCGGAGTGCATGGTGGTCGGCGACGCGAGGCCGTTCGTGGCGGCGCTGGTCACGATCGACGAGGAGTTCCTCGGCCGCTGGGCCGCGGAGAACGGCAAGCCGGCCGGGGTCACGGCGGCGGAGCTGCGCGAGGACGCGGACCTCATCGCCGCCGTCCAGAAGGCCGTGGACGACGGCAACGCGGCGGTTTCCAAGGCGGAATCGGTGCGGAAATTCCGCATTCTGCCCTCCCAGTTCACGGAGGAGTCGGGTCACATCACGCCTTCGCTGAAGCTGAAGCGGAATGTGGTGGCGAAGGACTTCGCGGACGAGATCGAGGCCCTGTACCGGGGCTGACGCCGGGCTAGCGCGGGTCCTGGGCGAGGATCCGCGCCATGTTCCGCTCGGCGAGCGCGGTGATGGTGACGAACGGGTTCACCCCGAGCGAGCCCGGGACCAGGGAGCCGTCGACGACGTACAGCCCCTGGTAGCCCTTGGCGCGGCCGTAGTCGTCGGTCGCGTCGCCGAGGACGCAGCCGCCGAGCGGGTGGTACGTGAAGTTGTCGGCGAAGGCCTTGTTGTCGCCGAACAGGTCGTACCGGTAGATCGTGAAATTGGCCCGGTTGATCCGGTCGAAGAGGCATTTGGCGGCCTGGACGGACGGGGTGTTCTGGTCGCGCCGCCAGTTGAGCCGCGCCGAGTCGCTCGCGGCGTCGTAGGTGAAGTGCCCGCGCTCCGGGTTCTTGGTGATGGCCAGGTACATCGAGATCCAGTGCTCGAAGCCCATCGGCAGCGGGGCGATCTCGGCGAACACCGGGTTGGCGGCGTTGTCCCAGTCGTCGATGCCCAGGGCGGGCATGGTGGCCTGGTTGGCGCCGACCGTGTCCCAGAGGTGATTGGCCCGGGCGGTCATCACGTTGCCGTTGTGGCCCCAGCCGAGCCCGACCTTCTCGCTGAGCGCTGGCAGGGTGCCCCGCTCGCGGGCGCGGAGCAGGATCTCGGTGGTGCCGAGGCTGCCGGCGCCGAGGAAGAGCTGTGCACAGCCGAGCTCCCTGACCTGCGTGACCGTTCCCGTCACGTCGCTGGTCTGCACCGTCAGCACGTAGCCGCCCGCCGGGTCCTGGCGTACGCCGACGACGCGCTGCATGGTCTCGATGGTGACGTTGCCGGTGCCGATCGCGGCCGCGAGGTAGGTCTTGTCGACGCTCTTCTTGCCGTGGTTGTTGCCGTAGATGACCTCGCCGGCGAGGGCGGAGCGGGTGGCGGTCCCGGCGGCTTCGCGCTGCATGTACGAGAAGTCGTACACGTTGGGCACGAAGGTGGTCTTCAGGCCGGTGTTCTGGGCGTGCTTGCGGGAGATCCGGGCGAACCGGTACCACTCCGTGGACTCGAACCAGCCGGGGTCGATGTCGCCCACTCCGAGCATGGCGCGGGCGCGCGGGTAGTAGGTGCCGTACATCTCGTCGGCGTCGACCCTGGGCAGCACCTCGGAGAAGTAGGAGCGGCGCGGGGTCGGCGCCATGCCGCCGTTGACGAGGGATCCGCCGCCGACGCCCCGGCCGACGTACACGGACATGTCGCCGTAGTTCACGCGGTCGAGGACGCCGGGATAGGGGCTGATGTCCCGGTTGACGACGTCGAGCCAGAGGAACTGGGCGAGCGGGGCCTCGGTGCGCGTGCGGAACCACATGGAGCGCTGGTCGGGCGCGGAGGTGGAGGGGAAGACCTTGCCGTCCGGGCCGGGGGTGTTCCAGAGCCGGCCCATCTCGAGGACGACGGTCCGTACGCCGGCCTGCCCGAGCCGGAGGGCGGCCACGGCCGATCCGTAGCCGGAGCCCACGACGATGGCGGGGGCGTACTGCGCGGCGGCGGGCTCGGCGGCCGCGGCCGATTGCAGCCCGATGCGGGTGAAGCCGAGGGCGGCGGCGGTCTGGAGGGCGCCGATGCCCAGGAAGTGACGGCGCGTCAGCTGAGGTGTCATGGCCGCATCATGGGCGGAATCCGGCCGTCCACCCAGAGGCGGTGTTGACAGAGTTCCGAGGAACAGTCAGATGTGGCGGAGGATCACGCACCGCCCGGGACCGGTCCTCGGCCCGGGACGGTCTCAGACCTGCCCGGTCGGGCGGCCGCCACCGCGACCCGCCGCGGCCGCGTGACGATGTACACGGCCCTGTGCCGACAGCTCCGGGGCCGGGGTGCCCGGATTGGCGGGCGTGTACTCGGGCAGGAGGTCGGCGACGGCGGAACGGATGGCGCCGCGGCTGACGTCGCGGTCGCGGGCGAGAGCGGCGATGGAACGTTCACCGGCGGCGGCGAGGGTCTGCACCATGGACTTCACGGTGGACAGCAGTTCTCCGGTGCTCGGGTGGCGGGCGGTGAGGTCCATGCCGGAGAACGCGCCGTCGTGGATGCGCAGCGCCACCTGGTCGCGGTGGTGTCCGGCCGGCGGCCCGGCGGCGAGTCGTCAGCGGCTGGCGAGAAGGCCGTCCAGCAGGGCCCGGAGCCCGTCCAGGTAGGTGTCTTCGGCGGTCAGCGGTGCCCAGCGGTCCGCGATCTGCGCCAAGCGGGGTAGCTCGCTCGGGTCGAGATCGGCGAAGACTTGTTCGCGGTAGGTCGCGCGGTCATCGTCTGTGCGCCGTCGGGCCGCTGCTGTCCTGACCACGATCTCTCCGGCGGTGTAGTACCAGATCGCGCGGTAGCCGTGCACGGCCCGGTCGGGGGAGAGGCCGCATTCGACCAGGCCGTCGACGATCTGCTCGACGAACCACAGCGCGGATGTGGACATCAGGTCGTCGGCGGTGAGCACTTCCACGATCCAGGGGCAGGCGGCGAGTGACTCGTGGATGGCGGTGGTGGCGCCGATGATCCGCTCGCGGGGGTGGGCGGGCATTTCGGGTCGGCGCAGGGTCCGTGTCGCGTAGTCGTCCAGCAGCAGGACGAGCAGTTCTTCCTTGTCGCGGACGTGGTGGTAGAGCGCCATCGGTGTACTGCCGATCTCCGTGGCCAGCCGCCGCATGGTCAGCCGGTCCACTCCTTGCTCGGCCACGATCCGGCGGGCTGTCTCGATGATCTCCTCGCGAGAGATGCGGGGAGGTCGGCCCGGGGCTTTGCGCGGTGCGGACGGTTGCGGCATGCCCCCATCATCCCCCAGGTGTCGACAACAGCCGCCCCCTCGCGCTAACTTTTCTTACATGTATAGAAACTCTCGTGGGAGGCCCGGAGTGGTGCTGGCGGCAGCCGCCGTTGCCCAGTTCGTCGTCGCCCTGGACATGTCCGTGGTCAACGTCGCATTACCCGCGATCCGCACCGACTTGGGATTCGCGCCGCTCGACCTGTCGTGGGTCGTCCACGTGTACGCGCTCACGTTCGGCGGGTTCCTGCTGCTGGGAGGACGCGCGTGCGACCTGTACGGCCGACGTCGGATGTTCGCTCTGGGGCTGGCCGTCTTCGGGCTGTGCTCGCTGGCGGGCGGACTGGCCCAGGCACCCTGGCAACTGATCGCCGCCCGCGCCGGGCAGGGCCTGGGCGCCTCCGCAGCCGCGCCGGCCGTGCTGGCGATGCTCACCACTACCTTCACCGAAGGCCCCCAGCGCGTCCGCGCGCTCGGGGTGTGGAGCGCGGCGAACGCCGCAGGCGGCGCGCTGGGCGTGCTGGCAGGTGGACTGCTGACCGAATACGCGGGCTGGCGCTGGGTCATGCTGATCAACCTGCCCATCGTCACAGCGGCTCTCGCGCTCATCCCCGCAGGGGTGCCCGCCGGAGCATCACCGGCCCGGCGCGAGAGACTGGACGCGCTGGGCGCCGTACTGGCGACAAGCGGAGTCGGGCTACTGGTGCTCGGTGTCGTCCGCACCGACACCCTCGGCTGGGCCTCCCCGGCCACGTGGACGACCCTCGCCACCGCGGCCCTACTGCTGATCGCCTTCGTCTTCACCGAGTCAAGGACCGCCGCACCGCTGCTGCGCCTCGGCCTGCTGCGCAGCCGCTGGGTCACCGGCGCGAACGTGCTGGTGTTCCTGGCCGCGGCCGGGCAGTTCACCGCGTTCTACTTCGTGTCCCTGTACATGCAGCAGGTCCTGGGCATGGGCGCCGCAGCGACCGGCACCGCATTCCTGCCCTTCTCCGTCGGCCTGGTCGCGGGAACCATCGTCGCGACCCGCATCACCACGTCACGCACCCCCCGCGCGTCCGTGGTGCCCGGAGCCCTGCTGGCCGCCGCGGGCCTGGCCTGGTTCGCCCTCATCAGCCCCAACGGCAGCTTCCTCACCGACGTGCTCGGCCCGTCCCTCGTCACCAGCGTCGGCACCGGTCTGGTCCTGGCCCCGGTCGCCGCCGCCGCGACCACCGGCGTCGCCCCGCGCGAGGCCGGCATGGCCTCCGGCCTCATGAACAGCTCCCGCCAACTCGGCGGCTCCATCGGCCTGGCGGCCCTGGCCACCATCGCCGCGCACCACACCGGCACAACCACCGACCCCGCCGCGCTCAACGACGGCTACGCCCTGGGCCTGGCCATCGCCGCCGTCATTTTCGTACTCGCGGCGGTCGTGGCCATCGGCGTGCTGCCGCGCCGCCGGGCCGTCACACCTCTCCCCCAATCCACCGCCCCCACAGAGAACCAGTTGGAAGGAACACCGTCATGATGACGACCACTACCGTCGACCTGTTCGCCTCGGCGCTGCACTTTCACCCCGACGGCGACGTCCAAGCCGTCGAACGGCAGATGACAAGCAGCGGCTCCGGTGCCTGGCAGATCGCCACGTTCCACGTGGAGACCGACGCCGACGTGCACGCCGACCACTGGGAGATGCACCCGGAAGCAGAGGAAGCAGTGTGCTGCCTGACCGGCGGCGTCCGCCTCTACTTCCGTTCCGACAAGCCCGGCGGCGCCGAAGACATGGTGCAGTTGCAGGCAGGCACCGCCGTGATCGTCCCCCGCGGTCGCTGGCACCGCCTGAAACTGGAGGCCCCCAGCGACCTGATGTCGATCACCCTCCGCAACGGCACCCGCCTCGAAAAGCGCACCGTCACCCACTGAACGGAAGGTGGCCCGGCAGATGTGCTGTCGGGCCCCCACAATCCTCGCCCGAAAACTTGGCCGTGCCTGGACCGCCGGCACAAGGTGTTCATCGCGCTGGCCGGGGACATCGCGCACTCGGCCGGACCTCGCAACGTGACGATCGTCCGGGACGGCACCGTCGTCCACGGTGTCAGCTGAGCCCTCAGCCCGTCCATCACCCTGGAGCGGGGGCCGGTTCGCCCTCGGGGGTGCGCGGCCGGGGCACAGGTGCCCGCCGGTCCGCGTTGTCGGGTGCTTGGTGCCGCCCCGGGTGAAGCGGCGCAGGACCTGCTCGGCTCGGCGGTGCCCAGGCGCAGGGCAGTGGTATATGTGACGATCTGGTCGTACTGCTGGCGGATCAGGTCCCAGTTGACCGTCTTGGTGGACAGCACCCGTTCGAGGTTCGGCCACGGGGCTGAGGGGCCGGAGGGCTCAGAGGAGCTCGCGCAGGTGGTCGGCCAGCAGGTCCCAGCGCCACTTCTCCTCGACCCAGGCGCGGCCCCGCTCTCCCATGCGGCGGCGCAGTTCCGGGTCCCGGAGCAGGGCGATCACGCGGTCCGCCGCGTCCTCGGGGACACCGCCCCGGACCACCCAGCCCGTCTCGCCCTCGAGTACCGCGTCCGGCGCTCCGCCCGAGTCGCCCGCGACCACCGGCAGGCCCGTCGCCGAGGCCTCGAGGTAGACGATGCCGAGGCCCTCCACGTCCAGCCCGCCCCGCCGGGTCCGGCACGGCATCGCGAAGACGTCCCCCGCGCCGTAGTGGGCGGGCAGCTCGGCCCACGGGACGGCGCCCGTGAAGACCACCGAGTCCGCGACGCCGGTGGAGACGGCCAGCGCCCGCAGGTCCGCCTCGTACGGGCCCCCGCCGACCACCAGCAGCACGGCGCCCGGTACCGCGGCCAGGATCCGCGGCATCGCCTCGATCAGCGTGTCCTGCCCCTTGCGGGGGACCAGCCGCGACACGCAGACCACCACGGGCCGGTCCGACAGCCCCAGCCGGGCCCGGATCTCGTCGCCGCCCGACCCGGGGTGGAAGGTCTTCTCGTCCACCCCCGGCGGGAGTTGCACCATCCGCGCCGCCGCCCGGTCCGTCAGCGCCGAGGCGATCCGCGAGCGCGTGTACTCGCCCAGGTACGTCAGCGTGTCCGTGCCCTCGCCGATCCGGCGCAGCAGCTGCCGCGCCGCCGGCAGCTGCGCCCAGCCCGCCTCGTGCCCGTGGGTGGTCGCCACGATCCGCTTCGCCCCGGCGCGGCGCAGCGCCGGGCCCATCAGCCCCAGCGGGGCCGCCGCCCCGAACCACACCGACTCGCAGCCGTGTTCGCGCAGCAGCGCGACCGCCCGCCGGGTCACCCGCGGGGTCGGCAGCAGCATCGTCGTACGGTCGCGCACCACCTGGAACGGCTGCTCGGCGTCGAAGGCCGCGGTGGCCTCGCGGCCCTCCGTACCGTGCTTCCAGGTGGAGGCGTAGACGACGATCCGGTCGGGATCCAGCCGCAGCGCCATGTTGTGCAGGAAGGCCTGGATGCCGCCCGGTCTCGGCGGGAAGTCATTGGTCACGATCAGCGTCTTGTGCATCGCCAGCCAAAGTACCGCAGGCCCCTCGGCGCCCCCCGAGCGCTCCCGCCCGGGCCGGCCCCGGGACCCGGCCGACGCCAGGGTGCGGCCGGCGCTCGGGTGCGGCCCGAACCAGGGCCGCCGACACCGGGGCGCGGGCGGACACCCCCTAGGGCGCGGCCAGCTCCTCCCGCAGGCTCGCCTGCCAGGCCGCCGTCAGACCGGCCGGACCGGTCCCGAGCGTCTCCTCCAGCGCCGCCGCCGGCGATTTGCGGCCCGCCAGCTCGTAGAGGCGGACCAGCGCGGCGTCACCCCACTTGGCCGCGATCATCCGGCAGGCCAGCCACGCGCCCTCGTACGCGCGGGCCAGCGCCTCCGGGTCGCCGCCGAAGGCGAACGCCTCGTCGGCGGGCAGCGCGCCCGGCAGCTCGCCGCGGCGGACCGCCCGGCCCAGTGCCGGTGCGGCCTGCTGCGGGGTGGTGGCGCCGCCGCGGTACGCCGCCCAGTCCGCGAAGCCCTCCGAGAGCCACAGCGGGGTCCGGGCGGTGGTCGCGGCGCGGGTGGCCACGTGGGTGACCTCGTGGGTCAGGATGACGCCGCGGCCCGCCGTGCTGAGCTCCGCCCAGCCCTCCGGGTTGACGACGACACGGTCGGCGGGGGCCGCAGCGGCGCCCACCCGGCCGGTCGTGACGGCCCCCATCCCGCGGTACTCGGCGGCCGGCCGGCCCAGCAGCTCCGCCATCCGGTCCAGGGAGCCGGGCACCAGCACGACCACCCGGCCCGCCCACGGCCCCGGCCAGGCGGCGCTCGCCGCGGGCACCGCCCGGTCGGCGTCCGCCGCGATCGCGGACAGCGTCCCGGCGTCCTGCCCGACGCCCAGCACCAGGGAGTGCGCGCCCCGGACCACCTCCACCGGGCCTTGGTCCCACAGCTGGGGCGGGGCGCCCGGCGCGGCCCGGTCCCCGGTGACCCGCCAGCGTCCGCCGTCCCGGCCGAGGCGCACCTCGCGCGCCGACCCGGCGGGGGCCGCGTCGTAGCCGGTGAGCCGGTAGTGCAGTTCCGCGCGGGCGGTGGCCTGCGCACCGTCCCGCCGGACCGCGGAGACCTCGTACCCCCATCCCTCGAGCGGGATCCCGGCGAGCTGCGCGGGCGGCGTCCGCGACCAGGCGGCGACGGCATCCCGGACGTCCCGCTCGGCGGTGTCGTGCGCGGCGGGCGCCCCGCACCCCGCGAGCAGCACGCTCAGCAGGAGCGGCAGTGCGCGTACGAGGAGCCGACGGACCGGGGACATCCGACGATCGTACGCACGGGCTCCGTCAGGGGCGGGTCACCGAGGACACCGGCATCATCCCGACCGGGTCGTACCGCACCCGCGCCCCCGGGTACGGGGCGTGCACCACCTGGCCGTTGCCGACGTACATGGCGACGTGGCTCGCGTCCGAGCGGTACGTGACCAGGTCGCCGGGCTGCGCCTGCGAGAGCGGGACCCGGCGGCCCGCGTACCGCTGGGCCTGCGAGGTGCGCGGCAGGGAGACGCCCGCCTGCCGGTACGACCACACCATCAGCCCGGAGCAGTCGAACCCGGAGGGCCCGGTGGAGCCCCAGACGTACGGGCGGCCGACCGCGGCCCGGGCGGCCATCACGGCGGTCGCGGCGCGGCCGGAGGAGGGGCCGGAGGAGGGGCCGGAGGAGGGGCCGGAGGAGGGGCCGAGCGTGTTCGGGTCGGGCAGCCCGTCGGGGCGGCCGCCGGAGCGCGAGGCCCGCTCGAAGTCGGCCCGCTCCTGCGAGGGCATGGCGTTGAGGACTCGGCGGGCCGCGGCGAGCTTGGCCGTGACGGCCCGCTTCTGGCGGGCCACGTCGGCGCGTACGGCGTCGAGTTCCGCGAGCTTCTGCGAGGCCTCGTGGCGCTGCTGGCCCAGTCGGCGCTGCTCCTTGCGCAGTTCGTCGAGCTGCCGGGTCTGCCGGTCGCTCAGCCGCTCCAGTTGGGAGGCCTTGTCGAGGTACTCGTCCGGGTCGTCGGAGAGCATCAGCTCGACGGCGGGGTCGATGCCGCCGGAGCGGTACTGGGCTCCGGCGAAGGTGCCGAGAACTCCGCGCATGGTGTTGATGCGGTCCTGGCCGCGGGCCAGTGCGTCCTGGTCCCGGTCGATCTCGGTGCGGAGCCTGTCGGCCCGCTCGCCCGCCTGGTTGTAGCGCTCGGTGGCCTGTTCGGCCTCTTCGAAGAGCCGGTCGACCTGGGCGCGGGTGGCGCTCGGGGGCTCCTGCGGCCGGGCCGGGGCCGCACTCGCGGTCGCGCCCGCCATGGCTGCCGCGGCGGTGGCCATGGCGGCGGTGAGGACGGTGACCTTGGTCTTCCGGTCGAGGCTGCCGAGCCCGGGCCGGCGATGGGACGCCACGTGGAACCGCTCCCTTGCACTGCGCGGGACCGGGTCCGCCCTCCGTGGACGGCCGTGTGCCGGGTTCCGCGCTGGCAGACAGTAGCCGCGCGGCCACACACCGGCCAACGGCCGCCGGAGGGCAGACACAGTGACGCCCCGCCGGAGACGCAGGTCACCGGCGGGGCGTGTGGTCACAGCGGGGCCGCGGAATTCGCCCGGATGGGCGGTGTGCGACGCGTCCGACGGGCCGGTCCCGAGCGGGGCCCGGGGACGTCCGGCGAACGTCAGCCGACGCGGACGCCGAACTGGAACGGCATGTTGCCGATGGCCTCGTACTTGACGCCGCCGCGCGGGTTCGAGGCGTGCAGGACCATGCCGTTGCCCGCGTACAGGGCGACGTGGTGCAGGTCCGAGTAGAAGAACACCAGGTCGCCCGGCTGCAGCTGGCTCTGGCCGATGCGCGTGCCGTCGTTGACCTGGGTGTAGGTGACGCGCGAGATGCTGACGCCGGCCTGCTTGTAGGCCCACTGGGTCAGCCCCGAGCAGTCGAACGCGCTCGGCCCGGTGGCGCCGGAGACGTACGCCATGCCCAGCTTGGTCTTGGCGGCCTCCAGGGCGGCGCCGGCGCGGCCCGAGGCCTTGACGTTGCCGAGGTCGGCGCGGTCGCCGGCGCCGCGGCTGGCGCGGGTGTCCTCGTCCTTGATGGCCGCGCGCTCCTGCGCGGTCAGGGTGTTGAGGAGGGCCTGGGCCTCGGCGAGCTTGTCCTGCGAGGCCTTCTTCTTCTCGCCGAGCTCCTTGCGGGTGGCGTCGAGGTCCGCGAGCTTGCCGGAGGCCTCCTGGCGCTGCTGCGCGAGCGCGCGCTGCTTGGCCTGGATCTTCTGGACCGCTTCGACCTGCTTGCCGCTCAACTGCTCCAGGGTGGAGGCCTTGTCGAGGTAGGTCTCGGGGTCGCCGGAGAGGAAGAGGGCGACGGACTGGTCCATGCCGCCGGTGCGGTACTGGGCGCTCGCCATCGAACCCAGCGTGGTGCGCAGCTGGTTGAGCTCGTCCTGGCCGCGGGCGACCTGGTCCTGGAGCTGGCCGATCTCCTTCTCGAGCGTCTCCTGGTGCTGCTTGGCCCCGTTGAACTTCTCGGTGGCCTGCTCCGCCTCTTCGTAGAGCGCGTCGACCTGGGCCTTGACTTCATCCTTGCTCGGCTGGGCCGGAGCGGCGGAGGCGCCGTGTGCGGAAAGGGCGACGGCCGCGGCGGCCGTGGCGGTGAGCACGGTCACACGAGTGCGGGTCGGCTGCTTGGGTCGACGGTGGGACGCCACGAAGGCGAGCTCCTTCTTCCTCGAGCCGCCGAAGGAACACAACTCGGCGACACCTCCGCCGCCACCCCGAATGAGTGATCTGCCGCACGAAGGTTTGAGCAGACCCTAGTGACCCGGCTGTGATCAGTTCAAATCCTGCCGGGAAAAAACTCGCCCGCCGACCAGGTTCTTTACCTACAGCCCACGCTCTGTGCAGGGCACTTGACGGTACGTTCCCTGTCGGCCATCAGAAATCGGGCATTCCGCCGAGGAGTTACGAAACACGTGAAAGCCGCTTCAGCAACAAAGCGGACGCCACCGGCCGGGCGCCGGCCTTCGCCACCCCGTCGGCCACCTCGCGGTCCGTGGAGACCACGACCACCGGCCGGCCGGGCGGTTCCGCGCGCACCAGCTGGCGGATCAGCTCGTCCGCCGTCACACCGGGCTTCGAGAACAGCACCCGTACCCCGCGCGGCGGGGCGAGCAGCACCGGGGCCGCCAGTTCCGCGCCGTCGAAGACACAGGTCATCTCCGCACCGGTCTGCGCGGCCAGCATCGACAGCCCGCCCAGCAGCCGCAGCCGCTGCTTCTCCAGCGGCATCGTCGGATAGCCGGTCTTGGTCACGTTGTAGCCGTCGACCACCAGATGGGCCTGAGGCAGCGCCAACAACTGGTCCAGCAGCGCCGGATCGGTCTCCGACAGGGCCCGTGCCGCGATGTCCTTCGGGGTCATCCGGCCCGGCTCCACCGCGTCCACGGTGTCGGCCGGCCTCGTCGACAGGGGCGGCAGCGCCAGCTCGCGGCGCAGTCCCTGGGCAGCGTCCAGCACGGTGTCCAGCAGCAGCCGCAGCCGCATGTCCTCGACGCTGCGGCCCTCGCGGGTGGCCCGGCGGGAGGTCTCCAGCGCCGCCTCGACCTCCGCGAGGCGGGACTTGAGCCGCCGGGTCTCGCTCTCGGCGGCGGCCACCTGCGCGGCCGCCTCGCCCCGGATCCCGTCGATCTCGGCGGTGACCTTGCGCAGGGCCGCCTCGCCGCGCTTCACATCGCTCTGGGCACTGCGCAGCTTGCGCTGAAGCGATTCCGCTTCCTTGCGCGCCGCGTCCAGCTCGGCCCGCACCTGCTCGCCGCCGAGGCGCTGCAGGTCCCGCGCCTGGGCCAGTTCCTCGCGGAGCCGGTCCAGTTCGCGCCGGGTCTCCTCGCCGACCCGCTCGGCGTCGGCGCGCTGCGCCTCCTCGCCCGCGGCGGCCACCAGCTTCACCCAGCCGACCGGCCTCAGCACGTACGCGGCGGCCGCCACGTCCAGCGGGTCCGCGGCGGCGGGCGGGGCGCCTGCCTCCAGCGCACCGGCCAGCTCGGCCTGGGCCTCGCGCACCTTCTCGGCGACACGGCCCCGGAAGACGGGGTCCGTCTCCACGGCCGCGGCCATGGCGTTGCCCGCGAACTTGGCGCGCCGGGACGGGGTGAACCGGGCGTACTGGCGCAGCTGCGCCGGGAGGTCCGCGACCGTCAGTCCGCCGAAGGCGTCCGAGACGAGCGCGACGACCCGGCGCCGCACGCCTTCGGGCAGCGGGCGGTCGAGCACCTCCGCGGCGTCGCCGGCCGCATCGGCCGGCTCAGCGCCGCTTGCTGGCTCCACAATCCGTCACCCCTACCGTGATCTACCTGTGGGCCCGGCTCCGTCAGGAGTCCGCGCCCGGCCTGTCCACGAGCTCGATCTGGTCCACCGCGTTGCACCACCGGCAGCGGACCGACTCGATGGTCTCATTGACCACCTCACGCTCCTCGACCTTGGGCTCCCCGGCAAGATCCAGGTGGACGTACTCCACGACCTTCGACGAACGAGTGACATCGAAACGCGTGAGGTTGCCGCACAGCGTGCAGCGCCACCGGGTGGTGTCGGTCGGCAGGGGAACCGTCATCAGGCCGCTCTCTCCTTCGTAGCTGCTTCAATTAAAGCCGCCGTCTGCGTCAATCGGCGGGCCGCAGCACGTAACCCTACGGCCTGCCGGTGCTCCGGGTGGGTCCGCTTGGGTCATGCTCGATCGCATGATCGTAAGGTGGCAGGCCCTCCGCGAGGCCGCCCGGGGCCCGGTGGTCGTCCACGCGCTGATCGCCGGCTGCTGCGTGGTGTTCCTGCTCGGCCCGGCCTCGGGGCTGAATCCCTCGTACGGGAGGACGGGCGAGCGGTTAGTGGAGAGGGGGACCGCGTACTTCCGGCTCTGGGGGGTGGTCCCGAACGAGTTGTTCACCGGGTCCGCGCGGGCGCTGCTGACCCCGCTCACCGCCCTGTTCGTGCACGGCAGCTGGCTGCACCTGCTCGGCAACATGCTCTTCCTCTACGTCTTCGGCGTGATGACGCAGGAGCGGATGGGCCGACCGGAGTTCCTGTCGTTCTACGTCTGTACGGGGTACCTCGCCCTGGCGGCGTACGCGGCGGCCAACGCCTCCTCGGCCCAGACCCTGGTCGGCGCGTCCGGCGCGATCTCGGCGGTGCTGGGGGCCTTCCTGTGCCTGTTCCCGCGCGCGCGGGTGACGAGCCTGTTCCCCTTCCTCCTCTTCCTCCCGCTGCGCTTCCCGGCGTGGATCGTCCTTCTGTTCTGGTTCGCCCTCCAGTGGCTGGCGGCGCACCGCGCGGGAAGCGGCCCGGGGGTGGCGTACCTCGCCCACCTGGTGGGCTTCTCGCTCGGCTTCGTCTACGCGTGGGTGCGCTATCGGCGTACGACTAGAGTGAGGAGACCAGCGACGGCCACCGAGGGAGACAGCCAGCCGTGATCACCGCGATCGTGCTCATCAAGACCAGCGTGGACCGCATCCCCGAGATCGCCGAGGCCGTCGCCGCGCTGGACAGCGTCAGCGAGGTCTACTCCGTCACCGGGAAGTACGACCTGATCGCCCTGGTCCGCGTGGCCCGCCACGAGAACCTGGCGGACATCATCCCGGGCAGCATCAGCAAGATCCCGGGCGTGGAGGCGACGGACACCCACGTGGCGTTCCGCACGTACTCCCAGCACGACCTGGAAGCGGCGTTCGCCATCGGCCTCGACGCGTAGCGACCGACCGGGGGGACAGAGCCCCGCCCGGGACCGCGGCGTGGCGGGGTGGCTCCGCTCCGGACCTCTCGCCGTGCGGCACGGGCCGGGCCCGGCCATGATCCGCCGGACACCCCCTAGACGGCCGGGACGCAGCGGCCTTCCTCCGTGCGGTACTGCCACTTGGCGCCGTCGGCGACGAGTTCCTGCACCGCGCGGACGAAGCGGTCCACGTGCTCGTCGGGGGTGCCCGCGCCGAAGCTGACGCGGATCGCGTTCAGCGACCGCTCGCCCGGGGCCGCCTCGGGGGCCCCGCATTCGCCCTGGGCCTGCGGCTCGCTGCCGAGCAGGGTGCGGACCAGCGGGTGGGCGCAGAACAGGCCGTCGCGGACCCCGATCCCGTACTCCGCGGACAGCGCGGCCGCGAAGTGCGAGCTGTTCCAGCCGTCCACCACGAAGGAGATGACGCCGACCCGCGGGGCGTCGTCCCCGAAGAGGGACAGGATCCGGACCGCCGGGACCTGCGCCAGGCCGCCCCGGACCTTCGCGATGAGGTGCCGCTCGCGGGCGACGAGGTTCTCGAAGCCGGCCTCGTCCAGCGCCCGGCAGGCGGAGGCGATGGAGTACACGCCGATGACGTTCGGGGAGCCGGCCTCGTGGCGGGCGGCCGTGGTGTGCCACTCGACGTCGACGCCGCCGTCCTCGCGGCGGGCGACCTTCCGCGAGGCACCGCCGCCGGCGAGGTACGGCTGCGCCTGCCGGAGCCAGTCCGCGCGGCCGGCCAGCACGCCCGAGCCGAACGGCGCGTACAGCTTGTGCCCGGAGAAGGCCACCCAGTCCACGTCCAGCTCCTGCACGGAAACGGCGTGGTGCGGGGCCAGTTGGGCGGCGTCAAGGACGACCCGCGCGCCGTGGGCGTGCGCGGCGGCGGCGAGCTCCTTGACCGGCCACAGCTCACCGGTGACGTTGGACGCGCCGGTGACGCAGACCAGGGCCGGGCCGTAGGGCTCCCGGTCGGCCAGCGCCCGCTCCAGGGTCGCGACGGCCTGGGCCGGGGTCCGGGGGGCGTTGAGGTACGTCACCTGCGCGTCGCCCCACGGCAGCAGCGAGGCGTGGTGCTCGGTCTCGAAGACGAAGACCTGGCAGCCGGCGGGGAGTACGGCGGCGAGCAGGTTCAGGGAGTCGGTGGTGGACCGGGTGAAGACGACCTGGTCGGCGGGGCGGCAGTCGAGGAACTCGGCGACCGTGGCGCGGCTCTGCTCGAAGAGGTCGGTGGAGAGCTGGGAGAGGTAGCCGGCGCCGCGGTGCACGCTGCCGTAGTAGGGGGCGTACGCGGCGACGTCGTCCCAGACCCGCTGGAGGGCGGGGGCGCTGGCCGCGTAGTCGAGGGCCGCATAGGTGACCTCGCCGCCGGTGACGAGCGGGACGGTGACGTCCCGGCCGAGGACCGGCAGCGGCTCGGCACAGGCGGGGTCGACCGGGGCGGTCACGGTGTCGGCGGTGACGGTGGCGACGGCGGTGGCGACGGCGTTCGGGTACGTGGACATGGCGGTATCTCCCGGCAGGGCAGGCTGAATGGCTCCGGATGGCCCGTACGCGGGTGCACGCATGCGCGGACGCACGTGCGGCAGGGGTACGGGAGTTGCCTCGACGCGCGGACGACTGGGGGCCGCACGGAGGGTGAAGAAGGGGCGGAGTCGCCCTATCGCATTCGCTTGCTCACGGAAAACGCTCCTCGAGAGACCAGGACCCCTGGTGTCGAGGGATCCGCGCTTGCCGTAGGCCTTTCTGCCTACGACCTGGTCATCACCCGGGGCACCCCGCCACGGAAGGAGGGTTGCCGGACAGCAAGCCGGGGCCGAAACGCTGTCACTCGTGACCTGGTCAGCATCCTGCCACAAGATCCCTCACGCGCAAGACCCCGGTCCGCATGCTGGACCGGGGTCGCCCGTTTCACGCCGTTCTCGCACCGCTACGCGTTGCTGGCCGCCACCCAGCGGTCCAGGGCCGCCCGGGCGGAACCCGAGTCGACGGCCTCCGCCGCCCGGGTGATGCCGGCGCGGATCTGGTCCTCCAGGGAGCCCGTGCCGGGGGCCAGGGCCACCAGGGCCGTCGCCGCGTTCAGCAGCACCGCGTCGCGGACCGGGCCGGTCTCGCCGGCCAGCACGCGGCGGGCGACATCCGCGTTGTACGAGGCGTCCGCGCCGCGCAGCTGCGCGACGTCGACCAGGGGGATGCCCACGTCGCGCGGGTCGAAGGGCTGCTCGTCCACCCGGCCGTCGCGGACCCACCACACCCGGGAGGTGGCGGTGGTCGTGAGCTCGTCCAGGCCGTCGTCGCCGCGGAACACCAGCGCCGAGGAGCCGCGCTCCGCCAGGACGCCCGCCACGATGGGGGCCACCCGGGCGTCCGCCACGCCCGTGGCCTGCGCCCGTACCCGCGCCGGGTTGGTCAGCGGGCCGAGGAAGTTGAAGGTGGTCCGGATGCCCAGCTCCCTGCGGGCCGCGGCCACGTGCCGCAGCGCCGGGTGGAACCTCACCGCGAAGCAGAAGGTGATGCCGGCCTCCTCGGCGACCTCGACCACCCGCGCCGGGGTGAGGTCCAGGTTGACGCCGAGCTTCTCCAGCACGTCCGAGGAACCGCTCGCGCTCGACGCGGCCCGGTTGCCGTGCTTGACCACCTTGGCGCCGGTACCGGCGACCACGATCGACGACATCGTCGAGATGTTCACCGTTTTGGCCCCGTCGCCGCCCGTGCCGACGATGTCCACCGTCCGGCCCGGCACCTCGATCAGCTTGGCGTGCGCGTACATGGAGCGTACGAGGCCGTTGATCTCCGCGACGGTCTCCCCCTTGGCCCGCAGCGCCACCATGAAGCCGGCGATCTGGGCGTCGGTGGCCTCCCCGCGCATGATCCGGTCCATGGCCCAGGCCGATTCGTCGGCGCGCAGGTCCTGGCCGGTCAGCAGGGCGTCGAGAATGCCCGGCCAAGTGGGGGTACCCCCGGACGGAGTCTGGGGGAGGGCCGGCACCCCACCGGCGTCAGCCGGACTCTGACCGCTCATGGTCTGCTCCTGGATCCGTCGGCAAGCACTGAGGACTCCACCCTATCCACCCCCGGTGACGGCAAAGAGCCCCGTCCAGACACTGGACGGGGCTCTCGCCGTGGCGACACCAGGACTGACCGAAATCAGTCCCTCAAGCGGGATCAGTGGTGGCCGTGGCCGCTCTGGATCTCCTTGTACTCCTCCACCGTGGGCTTCGGAATCTGGTTGTTCTCGGCGTAGAAGCCCTTGCTGAGCTTCGCGCGGAGCTTCTCCGTGCGGCCGACCTTGCGCTCGACACCGTTCTCGTCGACCGTCGGGCCGATCTCGACCGGCTTGTACTGCTCGTGCGCGGTGAGCGTGTGCAGCTTGGCCTGCGACAGCGGCTCGTGGACCTCGACGAACTCACCGTGCGGCAGGCGCTTGATGATGCCGGTCTCGCGACCGTGCAGCACCTTGTCGTGGTCCCGGCGCTGCAGGCCGAGGCAGATGCGCTTGGTGGCGATGAACGCGAGGACCGGGACGACGAAGAAGCCGATCCGGACGAACCACGTGATGTTATTGATCGAGAGGTGGAAGTACTGCGCGAACATGTCGTTTCCACCGCCGATCAGCAGCACGATGTACTCCGCGATCCAGGCGACACCGAAGGCCGTACGGGTCGGGACGTTGCGCGGGCGGTCCAGGATGTGGTGCTCGCGCTTGTCCCCGGTGACCCAGGACTCGATGAACGGCCAGACGGCGATCGCGCCCAGCACCACCGGGAAGATCAGCAGCGGGATGAACACGCCCAGGACGAGCGTGTGGCCCCACAGGTTGATCTCCCAGCCCGGCATGGCACGGATCAGGCCTTCCGGCATACCCATGTACCAGTCGGGCTGCGCACCGGTGGACACGTGGTCCGGGCGGTACGGGCCGAGCGCCCAGATCGGGTTGATCGAGGCGATCGCCGCGATGGCCGCGATGACACCGAAGACCAGGAAGAAGAAGCCTCCGGCCTTGGCCATGTAGACCGGCAGCAGCGGCATGCCGACGACGTTGTTGTTCGTCTTGCCGGGACCCGCGAACTGGGTGTGCTTGTGGTAGAAGACCAGGATCAGGTGGGCCACCAGCAGGCCCATCATGATGCCGGGCAGCAGCAGGATGTGGATCGAGTAGAACCGCGAGACGAAGTCGCCGCCCGGGAACTCGCCGCCGAAGAGGAAGAACGAGATGTACGTGCCGACGATCGGCACGGACAGGATCGCGCCCTCCATGAAGCGGACACCGGTGCCCGAGAGCAGGTCGTCCGGCAGGGAGTAACCGGTGAAACCGGTGAACATGCCGAGGACCAGCAGCAGGAAGCCGAAGATCCAGTTGACCTCGCGCGGCTTGCGGAACGCGCCGGTGAAGAAGACGCGCATCATGTGCACGACCATGCCCGCGACGAAGATCAGGGCCGCCCAGTGGTGGATCTGCCGGATGAGCAGACCGCCGCGGACCTCGAAGCTGATGTCCAGCGTCGAGGCGAAGGCCTCGGACATCTGGACGCCCTGCATCGGCACGTACGAGCCGTGGTACACGACCTCGTTCATGCTCGGGTGGAAGAACAGCGTCAGGTACACACCCGTGAGGATGATGATGATGAAGCTGTAGAGGCAGATCTCACCCAGCATGAAGGACCAGTGGTCCGGGAAGATCTTGCGCATGTTGGACTTGGCCAGGCTGTAGATGCCCAGGCGGCCGTCCGCCCAGTCGGCTACCCGCTCGCCGGCCGGTGCTTTGCGCTTCGAATCGGTGGCAGTGCTCATCCGCGCTCCCAGAATGCAGGACCGACGGGCTCTTCGAAGTCGCCGAGCGCCTCGAGGAAGCCTTCGCCGTTCACGCCGATCCGCAGCTGCGGAAGCGCGTGGCCGGCCGGGCCGAAGATGACACGGGCGCCGTCGGAGAGGTCGAAGGTGGACTGGTGGCACGGGCAGAGCACGTGGTGCGTCTGCTGCTCGTACAGGCTGATCGGGCAGCCGACGTGGGTGCAGATCTTCGAGTAGGCCACGATGCCCTCGTGGGACCACTCGAGTTCCTGCTTGTCCTTGATGTCCTCCGGCTTGATCCGGACGATCATCAGGGCGGCCTTGGCGATCTGCGTCTGGAAGTCGTGCTGCTCCTCCTCCAGGCCCTCCGGCCTGGCGAAGGTCAGCGAACCGACCTGCACGTCCTCGGGACGCAGCGGCTCGTTCGTGTTGTCGTTGATGAGCAGCTTGCCCTTGGCCCACACGGTGTGACGGAGCTTCTCCTCCGGCAGCGGGCCCAGGTCGCGCAGGATCATGACGGCGGACAGCGGCAGCATGGCCAGCGCGCCCAGCATCGTGTTGCGGATCAGCGGGCGGCGGGCGATGCCGGACTCGTTCGCACCGTCGGCGAAGTCCTGCATGACCTTCGCCTTGACCTCCGGCGGCGCCGCGATCTCGTGGCGCTCGTCGGCGACCTCCACGTCGGACATCAGGGTGCGGGCCCAGTGGACCGCGCCCGCGCCGATGCAGAAGAGGGCGGTGCCCAGGGTCAGACCCAGGGCGAAGTTGAGCCCGCTCACCTTCCCGATGGGGAAGATGTAGATGATCTTGTCGACCGGGATGGTCACGTACGAGACGATGAAGCCGATCGTGGCCAGCATCGACAGCGTGAACAGCATCGCCACGGTGCGCTCGGAGCGCTTCGCGGCCCGCTCGTCGATGTCCTGGATACGGGGCTTGTGGACCGGAAGGCCCGGGTCGGCGAACGGGTCGTCCGCGACTGCTACGCCACCGTGGTGCGCGTCGCCCTGCTCGCTCGGCAGGTGCTTCTCTTCGGGAATGTCTTGGCTACTCATGACTTCTTGGCCTTAGCGGTGTGGGCCGCGACCCAGACGGCGACAGCGATCAGCGCACCCAGGCCGAAGATCCAGCCGAACAGACCCTCGGAGACGGGGCCGAGGCCACCGAGCTTCAGGCCGCCAGGGCTGACCGACTTCTCGCCGTTCACGTGCTGGATGTACGCGATGATGTCCTTCTTCTCCTTCGTCGGCATGGTGCTGTCCGGGAAGGAGGGCATGTTCTGCGGGCCGGTGAGCATGGCCTCGTAGATGTGCTTCGGCTCGACGCCCTCAAGGTTGGGGGCGTACTTGCCGTTCGTCAGTGCGCCGCCTTCGCCGGTGAAGTTGTGGCACTGCGCGCAGTTGTTGCGGAACAGCTCACCACCCCTGGCGATGTCGGCGCCCGCCGGGTCGTACTGCTTCTCGGTCGGCACGATCGGGCCGGCGCCGAGGGAGGCGACGTACGCGGCCAGCTGGTCGGTCTGCGCCTGGGAGTAGATGACCGGCTTCTTCGGCACCTGGGCGCCGGGCTGCTGGGCGGGCATGCGGCCCGTGCTCACCTGGAAGTCGACGGCTGCGGAGCCGACGCCGACCAGGCTGGGGCCGTCAGTGGAACCCTGACCGCCGGTTCCGTGGCAGCTTGCGCAGCCCACGGCGTAGAGCTTCTTGCCCTCCTCGATGGCGAGGGACTGGGCGGTTTCATCGGCCTGCGCCTTGCCCGCAGGGGCGAAGGCGGCGTACAGCCCCCCAGTGGCCGCCAGCGCGAGGAGTAGAACGACGACCGCCGCCAGCGGATGGCGTCGTCGTGCGGAGAGCTTTTTCACGGATTACCCCGGTGTCAGGATCTTCTGCGTCGGTGTTTCTGGATGGAGTGCCGGGCCTGGCCCGGTGACGTGTTCGCTACTTGATCAGGTAGATCGTCGCGAAGAGGCCGATCCAGACGACATCGACGAAGTGCCAGTAGTAGGACACGACGATGGCCGACGTGGCCTGTTCGTGGGTGAACCTCTTGGCCGCGTACGTCCGGCCGAGGACCAGCAGGAAGGCGATGAGACCGCCCGTCACGTGCAGGCCGTGGAACCCGGTGGTCAGGTAGAACACGGAGCCGTACGGACCGGACGAGAGGCTCAGGCCCTCGTGCTTGACCAGCTCGGTGTACTCGAACACCTGGCCGCCAATGAAGATCGCACCCATAACGAAAGTGATCATGAACCACGATCGGAGCTTCTTCACGTCACCGCGCTCTGCGGCGAATACGCCGAGCTGGCAGGTGAGGGAGGAAAGCACCAGGACCGTCGTGTTCGTCGCCGAGAAGGGCAGATTCAAGGCCGAAGCCTGCTCTGTCCAGTACTCGGCGCCTGTCACGGATCGCAGGGTGAAGTACATCGCGAAGAGGGCCGCGAAGAACATCAGCTCGGAACTCAACCAGATGATGGTTCCGACGCTGACGAGGTTCGGCCGGTTGACCGTCGGGTGCGCGTGCCCGGTATCTACTGTCGTTGCTGTCGCCACGACCGACATTATGTCGGTCGCTTATCCCGCCCTCACCCCGGGGGGTGCCGTTCGGAGTGTCAGGGGCGTGTGCAAGGCCCGAACGGCCCATCAGATCGGCCCTGCGCGTTCGTCGGCAAGGCTGTCAGAACCGATGTTGACACCGGGTCGGACGGAGTAGCATCCCGCGCAACATCAACGTTGTTCACGGCACCGTGGAGGAACGAAATGCGCTCGACTGCACGGGTTCTGGTCTACAGCGACGACGCGAGCACCCGGGAGCAGGTGCGGCTGGCGGCCGGGCGCAGGCCGGCCGCGGACCTGCCGCCGGTCGAGTTCGTGGAATGCGCCACCCTCCCGGCCGTCCTGAGCGAGCTGGACGCGGGCGGGATCGACGCCTGCGTGCTCGACGGCGAGGCGGTTCCGGCCGGGGGCATGGGCGTGTGCCGGCAGATCAAGGACGAGATCTTCCGGTGCCCGCCCGTGCTGCTGCTGATGGGGCGTCCGCAGGACGCCTGGCTGGCCACCTGGAGCCGCGCGGACGCGGCGGTGACCCTGCCGGTCGACCCGGTGGAGTTCGCCGACGCCCTGGCGGTCCTGCTGCGCTCCCGGCTTTCGCTGGACGCGTAGGGGGTGTCCGGCCCTGATCCGCCGGACACCCCCTGGCCGGCATGCACTGGCGCGCAGGGGCCTGTGTCGGCTCCTGCGCGCCGGCGACCGGGACCGGGGCCCCGGGCGGGTGCCGGGGAGGCCGGCCGGATCCGGGCCGCGGGCCTGCGGGCTCAGACCTGCGGGCGCAGGCGGGCCTGGTCGATCGGACTGCGGCCTTCCTGGGTGCCCTTGAGGAGGGCGCTGCCGTCGCGCCACACCTTCCAGTCCAGGTTCCAGTCGCCGAAGCCGTTGCCGAAGGGCTCCATCTCGTCGCCGATGCTGTTGATCACCTTGACGATGTCGCCCTCGGAGATGTTCTCGAAGAACCAGGCGGCATTGCCCGTGCTCATGCCGGTGCAGCCGTGGCTGACGTTCTCGTAGCCCTGTGAATCGACGGACCACGGCGCGGCGTGGACGTATTCACCACTCCAGGTGACGCGGGCCGCGTAGTAGACGGGCAAGTTGTAGTACTCGCTGCCGCCGATGCCCACGGTGTCGCCGCGCATCTGGACGTAGTACTGCTTGCCCAGCACCACCTTGACCCCGTTGCGGGTGGAGTAGCCGGGCTTTCCGGTGGTCACCGGAATGGTGTTGATCACTTCTCCGTTGCGCTTGAACGTGAGGTAGTGGGAGGACGCGTCGGTGATGACCTCGACGCGGTCCCCGATCTCCAGCTTCAGCGGCTTGCTGGCGGCCCCGTGGAGCTCGTCGGAGATCTTGATGCCCTCCAGATTGCTCCGTACGGAGACGGTGGAGTGGGCGGGCCAGTACTCCTTGGGGCGGAAGTGCAGGTTCTTGTCGTCCACCCAGTGCCAGGCGCCCTCGACGCCCGACGGCGTGTCGACCTCCAGGCCCCGCTCCACGATCGCGCGGGCGGCCTTGTCCGTGACGGGCACGTTGAGTGCGGCAGTAAGGGGCTGTCCGACGCCGTACTTGCCCTCGTCCGGCCCGAATTCGACGTTCAGGACCTTCTTGGCCGGAGTGGTCTCGAACGTCAGCCTGCGCTGCCCTGGAGCGCCGCGCTCGTCCTCGGTGTCCACCAGGACCGTGTAGTGGGCGCCGGCGGCCATCGGGACGGTGCTGTGCCAGCGGTCCCCCTTGGCGCTCAGCTCGCCCGCGAGGCGGCGGCCCCGGGCGTCCACGGCGGTCACGTCGGTGATCCGGCCGGCGCCCCCCTTGGCGGTGATCTCCAGGGGCCGGTCGGGGTCGACGGGCCGGTTGCCCGGGGGCTGGTTGAAGACGACTTGGTCGCCCGCGTCGTACGGGCGGGCTGACAGCGGGTTGCCTCCGGGCCCGCAGCCGGAGGCGCCGGCCCCGAGGGACGCGACCAGCGCGGAGCAGCTGAGAACCGTCCAAAGACGCGGTGAGTGCTTCATGGAGCCAACGCTATGAAGGTATGACCATTACGGCGCGCGGGGTGACTGCAAACGAGGGGCCCGGACTCCTCCGTTGGAGGAGTCCGGGCCCCAGGTCCTTGCCTTGCTGCGGTCCTACTGGTTCTGGTTCTCACCGCGGTAGTACTCGTACACCCAGCCCCACAGGCCGATCACGATGATCGGGGCCGAGAAGTACATGAGCCACCAGCCGAAGATGACGCCCATGAACGCGAGTGCACCGCCGATGCCCAGCGAGAGCGGCTGCCAGCTGTGCGGGGAGAAGAACCCCAGCTCGCCCGCCTCGTCGGCGACGTCGGCCTCCAGGTTGTCCTGGGCCATCTCGTCCACGCGCTTGGCCGTGAAGGCCAGGTAGTAGCCGATCATGACGCTCAGGCCGAAGCCCAGGAAGAGCGCGGTGGTTCCGACGGGCTCCTTCGACCACACGCCGTACACGACGGCCATGATCAGGATGAAGAGGGAGAGCCAGAGGAACATCTTGCCCTGGATCTTCACTTGCCGGCCTCCTTGCCACCGGTGACGGCCTTGGCGGCGACGCTGTGGTCCTCGAGGTGGTCGAGGGCCGCGATCTCAGGGTGGTGCAGGTCGAACGCCGGGGATTCGGAACGGATCCGCGGCAGGGTGAGGAAGTTGTGCCGCGGCGGCGGGCAGGACGTCGCCCACTCGAGCGAACGGCCGTAGCCCCACGGGTCGTCGACCTCGACCTTCTTGCCGTACTTCGCCGTCTTCCAGACGTTGTACATGAACGGCAGCATCGACATGCCCAGCAGGAACGAGCTGATCGTCGAGATCGTGTTCAGGGTGGTGAAACCGTCGGCCGCGAGGTAGTCCGCGTAACGACGCGGCATGCCCTCGGCACCCAGCCAGTGCTGCACCAGGAACGTGCCGTGGAAGCCGATGAACAGCGTCCAGAAGGTGATCTTGCCGAGGCGCTCGTCCAGCATCTTGCCCGTGAACTTCGGCCACCAGAAGTGGAAGCCGGCGAACATCGCGAACACCACGGTGCCGAAGACGACGTAGTGGAAGTGCGCGACGACGAAGTACGAGTCGGAGACGTGAAAGTCCATCGGGGGCGAGGCCAGGATGACGCCGGTCAGACCACCGAAGGTGAAGGTGACCAGGAAGCCGATCGTCCAGAGCATCGGGGTCTCGAAGGACAGCGAGCCCTTCCACATGGTGCCGATCCAGTTGAAGAACTTCACACCGGTCGGGACCGCGATCAGGAAGGTCATGAAGGAGAAGAACGGCAGCAGCACACCGCCGGTGACGTACATGTGGTGGGCCCACACGGTCACGGAGAGGCCGGCGATCGCGATCGTCGCACCGATCAGACCGATGTAACCGAACATCGGCTTGCGGGAGAAGACCGGGATGATCTCGGAGACGATTCCGAAGAACGGTAGCGCGATGATGTACACCTCTGGATGGCCGAAGAACCAGAAGAGGTGTTGCCACAAGAGCGCGCCGCCGTTTGACGCATCGAACACGTGCGCACCGAACTTGCGGTCGGCCTCCAGCGCGAAGAGCGCGGCGGCCAGCACCGGGAAGGCGAGCAGGACCAGGACACCGGTCAGCAGCACGTTCCAGGTGAAGATCGGCATGCGGAACATCGTCATGCCGGGGGCGCGCATGCAGATGATCGTGGTGATGAAGTTGACCGAGCCGAGGATCGTGCCGAAGCCCGAGAAGGCCAGACCCATGATCCACATGTCGGCGCCGATGCCCGGCGAGCGGACCGCGTCCGACAGCGGGGAGTAAGCGAACCAGCCGAAGTCGGCGGCGCCGTTCGGCGTGACGAAGCCGGCCACCGCGATGGTCGAGCCGAAGAGGTACATCCAGTACGCGAACATGTTCAGCCGCGGGAACGCCACGTCGGGCGCGCCGATCTGCAGCGGCATGATCCAGTTCGCGAAGCCCGCGAAGAGCGGGGTGGCGAACATCAGCAGCATGATCGTGCCATGCATGGTGAACGCCTGGTTGAACTGCTCGTTCGACATGATCTGCGTACCCGGACGGGCCAGCTCGGCGCGCATGAGGAGCGCCAGCAGACCGCCGATGATGAAGAACACGAACGACGTGACCAGGTACATCGTGCCGATGGTCTTGTGGTCGGTAGTGGTCATCCACTTCACGACGACATTGCCCGGCTGCTTGCGCCGCACCGGCAGCTCGTTTTCATACGAGTCGGCGGCGGCACCCTGAGATTCGTTGAGGATGCTCACAGTTTGTTCGTCTCCGCATTCCGGGCCGGGTCAGTCTGCTTGATGCCGGCCGGGAGGAAGCCGGTCTGCCCCTTCTCGGCCAGTTCCTTGAGGTGCGCCCGGTATGCCTCGGGCGAGACGACCTTGACGTTGAAGAGCATCCGGGAGTGGTCGACGCCGCAGAGCTCGGCACACTTGCCCATGAAGGTGCCCTCCTGGGAGGGGATCACCTCGAAGACGTTGGTGTGGCCCGGGATGACGTCCTGCTTGAACAGGAAGGGGACCACCCAGAAGGAGTGGATGACGTCGTTCGACGACAGGATGAAGCGGACCTTCTCGCCCTTGGGCAGCCACAGCGTCGGGCCGGGGTTGCCGGTCTCCGGGTTGTGGTCGCCGGGAACGCCCTTCTCGTAGACGCCTTCGGCGCCCGCGGGGAATTCCTTGGTGAAGCGGTCCGGGATGTTGGCGAGCTCCTTGGGAACCTCGCCCGCCTTCGGGGTGGCCGCATCGCCGTCGACGTTCTCGACGTAGTTGAAGCCCCAGCTCCACTGGAAGCCGACCACGTTGATCGTGTGTGCCGGCTTGGGGGTGAGCGCGAGCAGCTTCGACTCGTCACGCGCGGTGAAGTAGAACAGCACCGAGACGATGATGAGCGGGACCACGGTGTACAGCGCCTCGATGGGCATGTTGTACCGGGTCTGCGGGGGGACCTCCACCTTCGTCCGGCTGCGCCGGTGGAAGATGACGCTCCAGATGATCAGGCCCCAGACCAGGATGCCCGTGATCAGAGCGGCTGCCCACGACCCCTGCCACAGGGACAGGATGCGAGGCGCCTCCTCCGTGACCGGATAGGGCATTCCGAGGCGGGGGAAGTCTTGCCAGTTGTACGAGCAACCAGTGGCGGTCGCCAGGACCGCGCCCGCAGTCAGCACCTGCAGCAGCTTCCGCCGCATCGGGGGCCGCGGCGAGCGGTCGGAGCCGTAGGGACTCACGTAGCGCCTTCCCGAGAGTCTCGGCCCGCGCGGCCGGCCGCGGCCGTATTCGGGTCGGTCGCCGGCCCTGACGCAGGCAGGGGTTTGGATGTTTATGCGGACCAAACCCTACTGGACGCTATTTGGGGTCGCGCGGGGAGGGTGCCCAACGCGCCGCTACTGCCCCCGAAGGGATGGATCGGCCGTACGGGGGACGGCTCAACACCCCCTGAATGGCGGCCTCCGGTGGCATCTGACGGCCCCTGACCTCGAAAGGTGCCGGCCGCCGGTTAGCGTGGCCGGATGCCGTACTTCGACACCGCGTCCGCCGCCCCCCTGCACCCCGTGGCCCGGCAGGCGTTGCAGGCCTCCCTGGACGAGGGCTGGGCGGACCCCGCCCGGCTCTACCGGGAGGGCCGGCGCGCCCGGCTGCTGCTCGACGCGGCGCGCGAGGCGGCGGCGGAGGCGGTGGGCTGTCGTCCCGACGAGCTCGTGTTCACTCCTTCGGGGACACACGCGGTTCACACGGGGGTCGCGGGAGTCCTCGCCGGGCGCCGGCGCGTCGGCGGTCATCTGGTCGTATCAGCGGTGGAGCACAGTTCCGTCCTCCATGCGGCGGAGGCGCACGAGGCCGCCGGGGGAACGGTGACCCAGGTCCCCGTGGACCGCACGGGTGCGGTGTCCCCGGCCGGATACGCCTGCGCACTGGACGCGTCGACGGCCCTGGCCTGCCTCCAGTCGGCCAACCACGAGGTGGGCACGGTCCAGCCGGTGGCGGAGGTGGCCGAGATCTGCGCGGCGGCGGGGGTGCCGCTGCTGGTGGACGCGGCGCAGTCGCTGGGCTGGGGCCCGGTCGGGGGCGGCTGGTCGGTGCTCACCGCGAGCGCGCACAAATGGGGCGGGCCGGCCGGAGTCGGGCTGCTGGCGGTCCGCAAGGGAGTCCGGTTCTCGCCCCAAGGACCCGCCGACGAGCGGGAGTCGGGCCGCTCCCCCGGCTTCACGAACCTCCCGGCGATCGTGGCGGCTGCGGCCTCGCTGCGGGCGGTACGGGCCGAGGCCGACGCGGAGGCGGCCCGGCTGCGGGTCCTGGTGGACCGCATCCGGCGGCGCGTGGCGCGGCTGGTGCCGGACGTGGAGGTGGTCGGGGACCCGGAGCGGCGGCTGCCGCACCTGGTCACGTTCTCCTGCCTGTACGTCGACGGCGAGACGCTGCTGCACGAGTTGGACCGGGCGGGCTACTCCGTCTCGTCCGGCTCCTCCTGCACCAGCTCCACGCTGACCCCGAGTCATGTGCTGCAGGCGATGGGCGTGCTGTCGGAGGGGAACGTACGGGTCTCCCTGCCGCCGGGGACGACGGCGGAGGAGGTGAACGGCTTCCTGGAGGTCCTGCCCGGGGTGGTGGCGGGGGTCCGCGCCACGCTCGGCGTGGGCGAACCGGTGGCCGCGGAGCCGGTGTCGGACGCACTGGAGATCGACGCGCTGGGCCTGCGCTGCCCGCAGCCGGTGATCGAGCTGGCCCGGGTCATCGCCGCGGTGCCGGTCGGCGGGACCGTGACCGTCCTGTCGGACGACGAGGTGGCCCGGCTGGACATCCCCGCGTGGTGTGCGATGCGCGGCCACGCCTACCTGGGCGAGGCCCCCCGCCCGGTGGGAGTGGCCTACACGGTCCGCCGCCAGGTGTGACGGGCCGGTCGCCCCAGACGCCGGCGGGGCTGATGTCAGCCCCGCCGGCGTTCGAGGCGCGGGGGCAGCGCCCCCGCACCGGCGGCTACGCGGCCAGGTGGGCCCGGACGTCGGCCGCGGCGGGCTCGCCGTAGGCCTTCGTGAAGCGCTCCATGAAGTGCGCACGCGCCAGCGTGTACTCCTGGGTGCCCAGCGTCTCGATCACCAGCGTCGCCAGCATGCAGCCGACCTGCGCGGCCCGCTCCAGGCCCACACCCCAGCCCAGGCCGGTCAGGAACCCGGCGCGGAACGCGTCGCCGACGCCCGTCGGGTCGACCTTCGCCGCCTCCTCCGGGCAGCCGACCACGATCGGCTCCTCGCCGACCCGCTCGATCCGCACGCCCCGCGAGCCCAGCGTCGTCACCCGGGTGCCGACCTTGGCGAGGATCTCCGCGTCCGACCAGCCGGACTTCGACTCGATGAGGCCCTTCTCGTACTCGTTCGAGAAGAGGTACGTCGCCCCCTCCATCAGGGTGCGGATGTTCTCGCCGTCCATCCGGGCGATCTGCTGCGAGAAGTCCGCCGCGAACGGGATCCCCCGCGTCCGGCACTCCTCCGTGTGGCGCAGCATCGCCTCGGGGTCGTCGGCGCCGATGAGGACCAGGTCGAGCCCGCCCACCCGGTCCGCGACCGCCTTCAGCTCGATCAGGCGGGCCTCGCTCATCGCGCCCGTGTAGAAGGAGCCGATCTGGTTGTGGTCGGCGTCCGTGGTGCACACGAAGCGCGCGGTGTGCAGCACCTCGGAGATCCGCACGGAGGCGGTGTCGACGCCGTGCCGGTCCAGCCACGCGCGGTATTCGTCGAAGTCGTAGCCGGCCGCGCCGACCAGGATCGGGCGGGTGCCGAGCTGGCCCATGCCGAAGCAGATGTTCGGGCCGACGCCGCCCCGCCGTACGTCGAGGTTGTCGACGAGGAAGGAGAGGGAGACCGTGTGCAGCTGGTCCGCGACGAGCTGGTCGGCGAAGCGGCCGGGGAAGGTCATGAGGTGGTCGGTGGCGATGGAGCCGGTGACTGCGATGCGCACGGCGTGGATGCTCCTGCGGAGGACGGCGAGGGGACAGTCAAAACTACCCGGTCCCGGCCCGGCAGCCGACCGCATGAAACTACCCCGTAGTAGGTCTTTCTTCGCCCACCGCGCCGTGCCTACCGTGCCCCATGACCTATACCGATGGTTTCGGGTACGCCGGGAACGCCGGGAACGCCGAGAACACTGCCGACACGCAGCGCGGCTTCGCACGGCTGCTGGGTGACTGCGCCAGGATGGCCCCGCACTGGGCGGTCCCGGCGGACCCGCGGCCGGACCGGGTGGCGCCCTCCCAGATCCACGGGATCAGCGTCCCGCCGGCCTCGGCCCGCCTGATCGCCTCCACGGCCGAGTACGGCGACTAGGGGGTGTCCGGCGGATCAGGGCCGGATAGCCCGGGTCGTCTGGTGCCGTGGATTGCAAGGCGGAGGAGGGAGCCACTGCGGTGGGGGCACCTCCCAGCGGTAGCTGGGGGACATTGGCGACCGACGACAACGCGGCAAGGCGCGGTGCCTGGGGGTCCCCCCGGACGGAGTCTGGGGGAGGCCCGGGCCCGGCCATGGTCCGCCGGACACCCCCTGGGGTGTCCGGTCTTCGGGAGCCGTTTTCCGCAAGCGCGGAACCGGTTTGCCGTCTGTTCCGTCACAGCCGCATCAGCCACTGCGGTACGGGCGAAGGAGCAAGCGGTGACCAGCGAACAACCCGACACATCACGCGGCACACGGCGGCGGCCGGCCTGGGCCATCGGCTCGATCGCGGCCGCCGTCCTGCTCGCGGGCGGCGGTACGGCGTACTGGGCGTCGACGGCCTACGGCGACGGTACGCCGCGCGGTCGTACGGGTGACAGCGCGGCCTCGGCGCCCCGCGTCGCGCCGAACCCCTCCGGGCCGGGCATCGCCCCCGGCGAGCCGGATCCGCACGGCAGCGGGGTCACGTACCGGGCGGACGTCGCGCTCCCCGAGGCTCCGGCGACCGTGCCGGCCTTCGCCGCGACCGGCGAGGTCACCTCGGAGGAGGTGGCCCGGCTCGCGACGGCCCTCGGCATCCCGGGCGCCCCGCGGCTGACCGGCGAGTTCTGGCAGGCCGGGGAGAGCGCCGACGGCGCCGGACCCCGGCTCACGGTGAACCTCAAGGCCCCCGGGACCTGGAACTTCTCCCGCTTCCAGGGGACGGGCGGCGCCGGGGACGACTGCCGGCGCGGCAAGGACACCTGCGGCCCGGCCACCCTCCCCCAGGGCGCCCGGAGTGCCCAGGACACGGGCGGCAAGGGCGGTACACCGGTGAGCGAGGAGGCCGCCAGGGCCGCCGCCGCTCCGGTGCTCGCGGCCGCCGGCCAGAGCGGGGCCGCGCTGGACGCCCGGCTCACCCAGGACGCCGTCCGCGTGGTGAACGCCGACCCGGTGATCGGCGGGCTGCCCACGCAGGGCTGGTCCACGAAGGTCAGCGTGGGTGCGGACTCCCAGGTGGTGGCGGGCAGCGGCGAGCTGAAGGCGCCCGTCCGCGCCGCCGAGCAGCCGGTGGTCGGGGCCGTCGAGGCGCTGGCCCGGCTGAACCGGTCCTCGGCCGGGTCGGGCGGTACGGACCCGGGGCCCAGCGGCTGCGCCACCTCGGTCCCGCTGACCCCGGACACCCCGGCCGGGCCCTCGGACACGCTGCCGTGCAACCCGGAGCCGCGCCCGATGAAGCCGCCGCGGACCGAGACCGTGAAGGGGGCCGTGCTCGGGCTGGCCCCGGGGACCGTGGACGGGACGCGCGGCCTGGTGCCGGCCTGGCTGTTCGAGGTGGCGGGCAGCAACGGCGGGCCCGGGCGCACGGTGGTCCAGCCGGCCGGTGAGAACGGCTCCACCGCGCCTTCGGCCCCCAAGGGCGGGCGGACCGTGCCCGGGTTCTCGTACAAGGAGGCCGACCGGACGCTGACCGTGAACTTCTGGGGCGGGATGTGCAGCACCTATGCCCTGGAGGCGCGGGAGGAGGCCGGGTCGGTCATGGTGAAGATCACCGACACCCCGAACGAGCCCGGCCGGGCCTGCATCATGATCGCCCAGGACATGACCGTGTCGACGACCCTCCAGCAGCCGCTCGGCGAGCGCAAGGTGGTCGACGTGACCACGGGCAAGCCGCTCCCCCGGCAGTAGCCCCGTACGCGAAAGAGCCCCCGGCGCCTCTCGGCGCCGGGGGCCCTTTCGTCGTACAGGCTCGCTCCAGGCTTAGCTGAAGGAGTCGCCGCAGGCGCAGGAGCCGGTGGCGTTGGGGTTGTCGATCGTGAAGCCCTGCTTCTCGATGGTGTCGACGAAGTCGATCGAGGCACCGTGCAGGTACGGGGAGCTCATCCGGTCCGTGACGACCTTCACACCGTCGAAGTCCTTGACGACGTCGCCGTCGAGGGAGCGCTCGTCGAAGAAGAGCTGGTAGCGCAGGCCGGAGCAGCCGCCGGGCTGGACGGCGACGCGAAGCGCCAGGTCATCGCGGCCTTCCTGCTCCAGCAGGGTCCTGACCTTCTCGGCGGCGGCGTCGGACAGGAGGATGCCGTCGCTCACAGTGGTCTTGTCGTCCTGTACGGACATCTGCATTCACTCCCGAAGTGGGCGGCTCCCCGCGGAAGCAGGGAAACGTCGGACTCTTGCCGTCGATGGCAACGAGCGGGGCCGCGGATTCATTCCGGACCCGACGTATGTCTTAGATATTCATGCTCGCACACCGTCGTGGGGAGGTGGGCCCGACGGACCGAGTGCTTCATCTCAGGCCAGGAGCTTCACCTCAGGCGAATTCGTCACATCGACACTATCGGCATCGTCAAAGTGACGTGAAGCGGCTATCATAGATAGCGTCAAATAGACGAGAAGTCGAAGCTCTGCTTCAGAAGTCCCCTTGTCGCAGAACAGAAAGGGTGCGTGTCGTGACCACCGCCCAGCCTTTGGACGTCCAGCCGACGCCCCTCGCCCTGCTGCTGCTCGGCCGTGAGGCCGACCCCAAGAGCGAGCGCGGGGTGGAGTGCCCCGGCGACCTGCCCTCGCCGTCGGACCCGGACCTGGTCGCGCGCGCCCGCGCGGCCAAGGAGAAGCTCGGGGACAAGGTCTTCATCCTCGGCCACCACTACCAGCGTGACGAGGTGATCGAGTTCGCCGACGTCACCGGCGACTCCTTCAAGCTGGCCAAGGACGCGGCCGCCAAGCCGGAGGCCGAGTACATCGTCTTCTGCGGCGTCCACTTCATGGCGGAGTCCGCGGACATCCTGACCTCGGACGACCAGAAGGTCGTCCTGCCGGACCTGGCCGCCGGCTGCTCGATGGCCGACATGGCCACCGCCGAGCAGGTCGCCGAGTGCTGGGACGTGCTCACCGAGGCGGGCGTCGCGGGCGCGACGGTCCCCGTGTCGTACATGAACTCCTCCGCCGACATCAAGGCGTTCACCGGCAGGCACGGCGGCACGATCTGCACCTCGTCCAACGCGAAGAAGGCCCTGGAGTGGGCCTTCGAGCAGGGCGAGAAGGTGCTCTTCCTCCCGGACCAGCACCTCGGCCGCAACACCGCCGTCCGCGACATGGGCATGTCCCTCGACGACTGCGTGCTCTACAACCCGCACAAGCCGAACGGCGGCCTGACCGTCGAGCAGCTGCGGGACGCCAAGATGATCCTGTGGCGCGGCCACTGCTCGGTGCACGGCCGGTTCTCCGTCGACTCGGTCAACGACGTGCGCGCCCGCATCCCCGGCGTGAACGTCCTCGTCCACCCCGAGTGCAAGCACGAGGTCGTGGCGGCCGCGGACTACGTCGGCTCGACGGAGTACATCATCAAGGCGCTGGAGGCGGCCCCGGCCGGCTCCAAGTGGGCCATCGGCACCGAGCTGAACCTCGTCCGCCGCCTGGCGAATCGATTCGCGGCGCAGGACAAGGAGGTCGTCTTCCTCGACAAGACGGTCTGCTTCTGCTCGACGATGAACCGCATCGACCTCCCCCACCTGGTGTGGACCCTGGAGTCCCTGGCCGAGGGCACCCTCGTCAACCAGATCCAGGTCGACAAGGAGACGGAGAGCTTCGCGAAGCTCGCGCTCGAGCGGATGCTCGCCCTGCCGTAACGGGCGGAACGGATCGGCGAAGGGGCACCTTCCGGGGTGCCCCTGTCGTTTAACCTCCCCCAACCTCCCCGGTACGGACGGCGAGTTGATCGCCATGACGCAGTACATCGGAGAGAAGGGGCGCCCCGCCGTGCGGGACGCCCCTCCACCCTGCCTGCGGACTCAGACCGTGGCCGGGGACTCCTCGTCCGAGACGGCCGACGACGCCGGGACCACCGTCAGGCGGGCCGAGCGCTTGGCCTCGCGCTTGGTGCGGCGGCGCTCCTTGCGGAGCTCGATCATCGTGTAGAGCGTCGGCACCAGGAGCAGCGTCAGCAGGGTCGAGCTGACCAGGCCGCCGATCACCACCACCGCGAGCGGCTGCGAGATGAACCCGCCCCCGCCGGTGACGCCGAGCGCCATCGGGAGCAGCGCGAAGATCGTCGCGAGGGCCGTCATGAGGATCGGGCGCAGCCGGTGCCGGCCGCCCTCGATGACGGCTTCGACGACGCCGAGGCCCTGGGCGCGGTACTGGTTGACCAGGTCGATCAGGACGATCGCGTTGGTCACCACGATGCCGATGAGCATCAGCATGCCGATCATCGCCGGGACGCCCAGCGGGGTGCCGGTCACCAGCAGCAGACCGAGGGCGCCGGTCGCCGCGAACGGGATCGAGACCAGCAGGATGAGCGGCTGGATCAGCGAGCGGAACGTGGCCACGAGCAGCATGAACACGATCGCGATGGCCGCGAGCATGGCCAGGCCCAGTGAGGCGAAGGCGTCGCTCTGGTCCTCGGAGACGCCGCCGATGGTGGCCGTGGCCCCCTCGGGCAGGTCCAGCGCCTTGATCTTCGTCTGGAGCGCGGCGCCGATCGCGCCGGTGTTGTCGCCCACCGGCTTCGCGGTGACGGTGGCGGCGCGGGCACCGTCGATCCGGGTCATCGAGACCGGGCCGGGGACCTCCTTGACCTCGGCGACGTCGCCGAGCCGGACCGGGCCGACGGGGAGCGCCTGCAGTTCGGCCAGGGTGGTGGCCGGCTGCGCGGACTTGATGACGATGTCCCGCTCGGTGTTGTCCAGTACGGCCTTGCCCGCCGGGTTGCCCCGTACGGCCTGGGCCACGATCGCGCCGAGGGCGGCCTGGTTCAGGCCCGCCTCGGCGGCCTTCGGGGTGGCGGTCACCGAGATCCGGGGCACGGACTGGGACAGGTCGCTCTGGACGTCGGTGACGTCGTCGAGCGTGGCCACCTCGGCCCGGACCTGCTCGGCGGCCTTGGCGAGGACGTCCGCGTCGCCCGCCTTGACGACCACGCTGAGGTTCTGGCTGCCGAAGCCGCCGCCCGCCGAGATGCTGGTGTCGCCGATGCCGTCGAGCTTGCCGAGCGCGTCCTCGATGCGCTTCTTGACGCCCTCGGAGTCGCCGGAGTCCTCCAGGGTGACCTGGTACGAGGCCTGGTTGGAGCCCGTACCGCCGCCGAAGGCGGCCAGGAAGCCGGAGGAGCCGACGGTGACCTGGTAGTCCTTGACGCCCTTGACCTCGGTCAGGGCCTTCTCCACCGTGCGGCTCGCCGCGTCGGAGGCGGCCAGCGAGGTGCCGGGGGGCAGCTGCTGCTTGACCGTCAGGACGCTCTGCTCGCCCTGGTCGAAGAAGTTGGTCTTCAGCAGCGGGGCCATCCCGAAGGTGGCGACGAGGACCGCGACCGCGACGGACAGGGTGGCGATCCGGCGGCGGGTGACCAGGCCCAGGGCCCGTACGTAGAACCGCTGGAGGCGGCTCTTCGCCTCCTTCTCCTCGGCTTCGCGCCGCGCCTTCTCCGGGTTTTCGGCCGCGCCCTCGGGCGCGCGCAGGAACCAGTACGAGAGCACCGGCACGACCGTCAGGGAGACGATCAGCGAGGCCAGCAGGGCCGCGGCGACGGTGAGGGAGAACGGGCCGAAGAACTCGCCGACCATGCCGCCGACGAAGCCGATCGGCAGGAAGACGGCGACGGTGGTGAGCGTGGAGGAGGTGACCGCGCCGGCGACCTCCTTGACCGCGGCGATGATGGCGCCCTCGCGCTCCTCGCCGTAGCCGAGGTGGCGCTTGATGTTCTCCAGGACCACGATCGAGTCGTCGACGACGCGGCCGATGGCGATGGTGAGCGCGCCCAGGGTCAGCATGTTGAGCGACAGGTCGCGGGTCCAGAGCACGATCAGCGCGAGGACCACGGACAGCGGGATGGAGACCGCGGTGACCAGCGTCGAGCGCAGCGAGGCCAGGAAGACCAGGATCACGATCACCGCGAAGAGGAGGCCGAGCAGGCCCTCGGTGGTGAGGCTGGAGATGGACTTGGCGACGGGCGGGCCCTGGTCGCTGACGACGGTCAGCTCGGCGCCTGCGCCGAGCGCGGAGCGCAGCGCGGGCAGCTTGTCCCGGACGGCGTCGGAGATCGCGACGGCGCTGCCGTCCTTGTCCATGGTGAGGACGAGGGCGAGGCTGGGCTTGCCGTTGGTCCGGGTGATGGAGACGGCCTTGGCGGGCTCCTGCTTGACGGTGGCGACGTCACCCAGGCGCACGGCCGGCTTGCCGCGGCCGGCGCTCAGGCGCAGGTCCTGCAGCTGGGACAGAGAGGTGTAGCCACCGCCGACGCGGACGGTCCGGTTCTTGCCCGCCTCGTCGAAGGAGCCGGCGGGGACGGTCGCGCCGCCCGCCTGGAGGCCCTGCGCGAGGGCGGCGCCGTCGAGGCCGGCCTCCGCGAGCTTGGCGTTGTCGGGGGTGACGGCGACCTGGAGGTCCTGGACCCCGTCGACGCTGACCTGGCGGACGCCCCCGATGTCCTCGAGGACGGGGACGACGGAACGGTTCAGCTGATCGGCGAGCGCCTGCTGGTCCTTGTCCGAGGTGACGGCCAGGACGACGGTCGGGATGTCGTCGGTGGAGCCGGCCACGACCTGCGGGTCGACCTCGGCGGGCAGCCGTACGCGGGCCCGGTTCACGGCCTGCTGGACGTCGGCGACGAGCTGCTTGGTGCCGCTGTCGCCGTAGTCGAACTTGGCCATGATGAGGGCGTTGCCCTCGCTGGCGGTGGAGGTGATGCCGGTGATGCCGTCGACGCCCTTGAGGGTGGCCTCGATCGGCTCGATGACCTGCTTCTCCACCACGTCGGGCGAGGCGCCCTGGTACGGCGCGAGCACGGACACCATCGGCAGTTCGATGGACGGCAGCAGCTGCTGCTTGAGCTGCGGGATGGCTGTGGCGCCGAAGAGCAGTGCGGTGATCGACACGAGGCCGATCAGCGCTCTTTGGGACAGGCTGAAGCGGGACAGCCAGGACATGGGTGTGGGATCTCTCTGCAGTGGCGTGCGCGTGGGCCGGGAAGGCCACGGTCCTTCAGGCTTCCGTACGCCGGCGCTCCACTGCGTCGCCCCCAGGTGCCGTCCTCATGTGCGGCATACCGCGTCCGCAGTACGCCGCCGCAGTACGCCGCCGTACTGCGTGGCTGTACTGCGTGGCCGTACGCGCGGCCGCGCCGGCGGCGGCGGGGCTATTCGGCCCGGGGCCGGACCAGTCCCGATTCGTAGGCGATGACCACCAATTGGGCCCGGTCGCGGGCGCCGAGCTTGGCCATGGCCCGGTTCACATGGGTCTTGACGGTGAGCGGGCTGACCTCGAGCCGTCCGGCGATGCCGTCGTTGGACAGGCCCGCGGCGACGTGGACGAGGACCTCGCGTTCCCGGACGGTCAGCGCGGCGAGCCGCTCGGCGTGCACGGCGGCGGGGGCGCCGGGCTCGGCGCCGCCGCCCTGGGCGAGGAACGTGGCGATGAGCCCTTTGGTGGCGGCCGGGGAGAGCAGCGCCTCGCCGGCGGCGGCCACGCGGATGGCGTTGAGGAGCTCCTCGGGCTCGGCGCCCTTGCCGAGGAACCCGGAGGCGCCGGCCCGCAGGGACTGGACGACGTACTCGTCGACCTCGAACGTCGTCAGCATGACCACGCGGACGGCGGCGAGTTCGGGGTCCGCACTGATCATGCGGGTGGCGGCGAGCCCGTCGGTGCCGGGCATCCGGATGTCCATGAGCACCACGTCGGGCCGGGTCTGCCGGGCGAGCGCGCAGGCCTGGGCGCCGTCGGAGGCCTCGCCGACGACCTCCATGTCGGGCTCGGAGTCGACCAGCACCTTGAAGGCGCTGCGGAGCAGGGCCTGGTCGTCCGCGAGCAGCACCCTGATGGTCGTCGGCGTCTCTTCCACGCCCCGACCCTACGCGGTCCCCTCCCGGGGGCGGGTCCCGCGGGGCCTGCGGGGGTCAGCCGAGGGCCAGGACCACCAGGGCCGTGGTCGCCGCGATTTCGGCGAGCGCGCCGAAGACGTCGCCCGTGACCCCGTCGAAGCGGCGTACGCACCGGCGCAGCAGGGACTCCGCCGCCGCCAGGGCGATCAGGACCGCGCCCGCGCACTGGACGGCGGCGCCCGGCCCCACCGGCAGGGCGGCGGCCCCGGCCAGGACGGCCACCAGTGCGGCGATCCCGGCGGCCGAGCCCTTGGGGAGCACCCCGGCCACCGCCGCTCCCAGCCCCTCCGGGCGGGCCGGCGGTACGCCGTCGCGGGCGGCCAGCGTCATGGCCAGCCGGGCGGTGACGGCCGCGATGACCGTCGCCAGGGCCCCGTGGACCCAGCTCTCGGCGTAGAGGTCCGCCAGTGCCCCCACCTGGGCGAGCAGCACCAGCAGCAGCGCCACCACCCCGAAGGGGCCGATGTCGGACTGCTTCATGATGCGCAGCGCCACCTCGGCCGGCTTCGCGCTGCCCAGCCCGTCGGCGGTGTCGGCGAGCCCGTCGAGGTGCAGACCCCGGGTCAGGGCGGCCGGTACGGCGACCGTGACGGCCGCCGCGAGCAGCGGGCCGCCGCCCAGAACGAGCAACAGCACGCCCGGCACGGCCGCGAGCACGCCCACGACGAGCCCGGCGAGCGGCGCACAGGCCATTCCGGTGCGGGCCGCGGGCCGGTCCCAGCGGGTGATGCGGGCGGGCAGCACGGTGAGCGTGCCGAACGCGAAGCGCAGGCCGTCGCGCAGCGAGGCGCGCTCCGCCGGCGGCGTCAGGAGCGACGCGGGGGGCTGGTCGTCGAACGAATCTTTCATCGGCGCGAACGCTACCCGCTCGCCGCGGGCGGTAAATTGCCCCATACGGGAAAAATAGGGAGCCGCCCACAAGAGGGAGCTGGCGGTATGGGTCACTGGTGGTACCGGAACATCGTCGAACCGGGGAAGCTCCCGCTCCTCCTCGCCCTGGTTTCGTTCGTGATGTCGTTCCTGATCACCCGTGTGATCACCCGGCTGATCCGGGCCGGGCGGGGGCCGTTCAGGAACGTCACCCCGGGCGGGATGCACGTCCACCACGTGGTGCCCGGCGTCGTCCTGGTGATCATCGGCGGGTTCGGGGCGGTGGGCAGCGGCCGGTACGGTTTCGGCGCCATGGCCTCCGCCGTCATCTTCGGGCTGGGCGCGGGCCTGGTGCTGGACGAGTTCGCGCTGATCCTGCACCTCGACGACGTCTACTGGAGCGAGCAGGGCCGCAAGAGCGTCGAGATCGTGGTCCTGACGGCCGCGCTCGTGGCGCTGGTGCTGGGCGGGTTCCTGCCCTTCGGCGTCAACGACCTGACCGCCGACGAGCGGCAGAGCCGCGGCCTCGTCGTCATGAACACCGCCACCAACTTCTTCCTGGCCCTGATCGCCCTGTGGAAGGGCAAGGCGCGCACCGCGTTCTTCGGCACGGTCATCCCCTTCGTGGCGCTGATCGGGGCGATCCGGCTGGCCCGGCCCGGCTCCCCGTACGCGAAGAGGTTCTACGCGAAACGCCCGCGGGCCCGCGCCAAGGCCAGGCTGCGCGCGTTCCACCACGACCGGCGCTGGGCGGCCCCGCGCCGCAGGTTCGAGAACTTCATCGGCGGGACCCCCGATCAGGAGCGGCCGGTGGTCTCGAAGCCGACGAAGCACTGAAGAGGCGCGCCCCGTACCGGCGGGGCGCCCACAACGTGGCGGCGCCCGGCCGGCCCCCCGGGAAGGGGGCGGGCCGGGCGCCGCCACGTCCGTGTCCTGCCGCCGGGAGGCTCAGCCCCGGATCAGGCCGTCGTCGCTGAGCATCTCCCTGACCTCGTCGAGCGAGGCCTCCTCCGCGGGCAGGATCAGCTCGGACGGCTCCAGCGCATCGTCCGGCAGCGGCTCGCCGAGCCGCCGTACGGCCTCGAGCAGCGCGCCCAGCGTGCGCCGGAAGCCCTCCTCGTCACCGCTCTCCATCTCCGCGAGCAGATCGTCGTCCAGCGTGTTGAGCTCGGCGAAGTGACCGTCGTCCAGCTTCCACTGGCCTTCCCCCATGATGCGGACAATCATGACGGGCCCCGTCCTACTGCTTGTCGAAGCGGTGCTGGGTCTGCGACTGCTGGGCGCTGCCCGGGGCACCGCCCTCGATGGCCTGCTGCTGCGCCGACGGGCCGCCCGCCAGCTCGGCCTTCATCCGCTGGAGCTCGAGCTCCACGTCCGTACCGCCGGAGAGGCGGTCCAGCTCGGCCTGGATGTCGTCCTTGGAGCCGAGACCGCTCTGGTCGTCGAGGGCGCCGGAGGCCAGCAGCTCGTCGATCGCACCGGCGCGGGCCTGCAGCTGGGCCGTCTTGTCCTCGGCCCGCTGGATGGCCAGGCCGACGTCGCTCATCTCCTCGGAGATGCCGGAGAACGACTCCGCGATCCGGGTCTGGGCCTGCGCCGCCGTGTACGTGGCCTTGATGGTCTCCTTCTTCGTACGGAAGGCGTCCACCTTTGCCTGGAGGCGCTGCGCGGCGAGGGTCAGCTTCTCCTCCTCGCCCTGCAGGGTCTGGTGCTGCACCTCCAGGTCGCTGACCTGCTGCTGCAGCGAGGCGCGCCGGGACAGCGCCTCGCGGGCCAGGTCCTCGCGGCCCAGCGCCAGCGCCTTGCGGCCCTGGTCCTCGAGCTTGGCGGACTGGCCCTGGAGCTGGTTCAGCTGCAGCTCCAGTCGCTTGCGGGAGGTCGCCACGTCGGCGACGCCGCGGCGCACCTTCTGAAGCAGCTCCAGCTGCTTCTGGTACGAGTAGTCGAGGGTCTCGCGCGGGTCCTCGGCCCGGTCCAGGGCCTTGTTCGCCTTCGCGCGGAAGATCATCCCCATACGCTTCATGACACCGCTCATGGGCTTCGCGCGCCCCCTTCTGACGGACTTCGCTCCAGGTCACCAGCCATGGCGATCGCCCCGGACTCCCGAGCCGACCACCATCAGAACCCACAGTACGGGCCCTGTCTCCATTACCGCACTGTTCGTGTACGGATGCGCTCCTCCTCCAGGACGACTCCGCCCCCGCCCTTGTCGGGCGTAAGGAGTAGGTGCTCCCCCGACCGGCGCCGGGGGTCCGGGAAGGCCCGACCCGCTGTACGAACCCTGCACAGGGAAGACGCCCGCCGTTGCCGGATCGTTCCCCGGCGGGGTGGGGTACCCGGCCGCAACCACGTAGGCTTGGGTTTTGTGTTTGGTAGCCGCTCCTCCAAGGAAGAGAAGGCCGCCGCCACCGACAAGGTGAGCGCCGACCTCTCGCAGCCCCGTGACCCGCAGGCCCCGAAGGGCCGCCCGACGCCGAAGCGTGCTGTGGCCCAGTCGCAGCGCAAGGCCGTGGTGGCCTCGACCGGCAATCGCAAGGAGGACGCCAAGCGTGCCCGTGAGCGCCGCCGTGTAGAGATGGCCAAGCAGCGCGAGGCGCTGGCCAGTGGTGACGAGCGCTATCTGCCCGCCCGCGACAAGGGCCCCGTCCGCCGGTTCGTCCGCGACTTCGTGGACTCCCGCTTCTCCGTCGCCGAAATGTTCCTGCCGCTGGCAGTGATCATCCTGGTGCTGACCATGGTGCGGGTGCCGTCGATCCAGAACATCGCCCTGATGCTGTGGCTCGCGGTGATCGCCCTGATCATCGTCGACTCCATCGGCATGGGCTTCCGCCTGCGCAAGGCCCTCGCCCAGCGCTTCCCCGACGAGCCGCGCCGCGGCGGCGCCGTCGCGTACGGCCTGATGCGCACCCTCCAGATGCGCCGGCTGCGCCTGCCGAAGCCGCAGGTCAAGCGGGGGGAACGGCCCTGACCGGAGGAAAGCCCGGAGCGTCCGGAGACGGCTTCGCGGGGGGCGCCAGGCTGTGGCTCGAGGGACTGGGCGGACTGCGCAACGCCGTCCGCCAGGAACTCGTGGGCCGGCAGGTCGACGAACAGATCGCGCACCGCTTCCCGGTCGGGCAGCGGCTGCGCGTCCTCGACGTCGGCATGGGCCAGGGCACCCAGGCGCTGCGTCTCGCCCGCGCCGGGCACAAGGTCACCGGACTGGAGCAGGACCCCGCCATGCTCGCCGCCGCCCAGGAGGCGCTGGCGGCCGAGCCCGCCGGGATCCAGGACCGGGTCCGGCTCATGGAGGGCGACGGCCGTGAGACCGGCGCGCACTTCCTGCCGGGCAGCTTCGACGTGGTGCTGTGCCACGGCGTGCTGATGTACGTACCCGAGCCGGACGCGATGCTCGCCGGGCTGGCCCGGATGCTGGCCCCCGGCGGACTGATGTCCCTGCTCGTGCGCAACGGCGACGCCCTCGCGATGCGGCCCGGGCTGGACGCCGACTGGTCGGCCGCGCTGGCCGCCTTCGACACCGTCGACTACACGAACCGGCTGGGCCTGGACGTACGGGCCGACCGGCTGGCCGGGCTCACGGCCACGCTGTCCGGGATCGGCGCGCCGCTGCAGGCCTGGTACGGCGTACGCGTCTTCACCGACGGGACCGAGGCCGGCGAGAACCTGCCCCCGGACGAGGAGCTGGAGCGGCTGCTGGCCGCAGAGGACCGCGCCGGGCGGACCGACCCGTACCGCGGGGTGGCGGCGCTGCTGCACCTGTGCGGCGTACGGGGCTGACCACCGCAACCCCCGCAGAACCGAGGAAGCCCGGCCCCCTGGAGGTCCGGGCTTCCTGCATCGGCGGCGGCCGCTCAGGCGCCCAGCGCCTCGCGCAGGCTCATCGCGTACAGCTCGGTGCCGTTGTCGTCGGACAGCTTCACCTTCTCGGTGCCGCCGTCCAGCAGCTCCTTCCAGTACTCACCGATCCAGGACTCCGCGTCGCCCTGCGTGGTGAACTCCTCCGGTACCACCGACGGGCTCGTCTCGGTGCCGTCGGCCGTCTCGAACCGCCACGTCCACGCCATGTCCGCCTCCGTTGCTCGTCCGCTGCTCGCACGCTTCTCGCCTTGAGTCTGCCCGCAGAGTAGCCGGGCGCGCACCAGTCTCGGCGACGCGGGAGGATCTTCTCGTGGAACTCACTCTGCTCGGCACCGGCACACCCGAAGGACTGCCCCGCCCCGGCTGTCCCTGCGCGGCCTGCGCGGTCTCCCTCGGCCCCCGGTCGCGCACCGCGACGTCCCTCCTCGTCGACGGGGCGCTACTGCTCGACCTGACCCCCGGGGCGGTGCTCGCCGGCGCCCGCGCGGGGCATTCGCTGGCCGGCGTACGGCAGGTCCTGCTCACCCATCCGCACGACGGACCCCCGGTCGAGCTGCCGCCGGGGCTGCCGGCCGCCGGGCGGGTGCCGGACGGGCGGGAGCTCGCGGTGATCAGCGGGCACCGGGTGCGGGCGGTGCCGATGGACGCGCCGGGCACCGGGTACGAGGTGACCGGGCCGGACGGGAGCCGGCTGCTGTACCTCCCGCCCGGCGGGGCGCCGGCCGGGACGGACCGAGGCGTCGGGCAGCGCCCCTACGACATGGTCCTCGCGGACGTGCTGGGCCGGCCGGAGGCGCTGGTGCGGCTGCGGGCGAGCGGCGCCGCCGGTCCGACCACGGACGTGATCGCCGTGCACCTGGACCACGACACCCCGCCGGGCCGGGAGCTGGAGCGCCGGTGCGCGGCGGCGGGCGCGCGGGCGGTGCCGGACGGGACGACGGTGACGGTGGGCGAGTACCACGCGGTGCCGGACCTGCCGCGCCGGACGCTGGTGCTCGGCGGGGCCCGCTCCGGGAAGTCCTTCGAGGCGGAGCGGCGGCTGGCGGGCTTCCCGGAGGTGGTCTACGTGGCCACCGGCGGCTCCCGGGACAACGACGCGGAATGGGCGGCGCGGATCGGCCTGCACCGGGAGCGGCGGCCGGGGAGCTGGCGCACGGTGGAGACGTGCGAGCTGGTGCCGCTGCTGGTGGAGGGAGGGCCGCCGCTGCTGATCGACTGCCTCGCGCTGTGGCTGACGGACGCGATGGACCGGGCGGGGGCCTGGGACGACGCCGTCTGGGCGGGGCAGGGGCAGAAGGAGCTCCGGGAGCGGGTGGCGGAGCTGGTGGCGGCCGTCCGGACGACCCGCCGCACGGTGGTGGCCGTCAGCAATGAGGTGGGCTCGGGGATCGTTCCCGCGAGCGCTTCCGGCCGGCGTTTCCGCGACGAACTGGGGCGCCTGAACAACGCGGTGGCCGCCGAGTGCGAGCACGTCCTGATGGTGGTGGCCGGGCAGGCGGTGGTCCTGAAGGAGTGACTCCGCACCCCGGGCTCCGAGGACGGCGGACGGGGCTTGGGGAGGGCCTTACCCGCTGTACGCTCTGGCAGATGACCACGCTGAATCTCGACGACTTCTCCGATCTGATCGAGCGCCCCGACGGGGGCGTCCGGCGTGACGCCGAGGAACGCCGTGAGCGGCTGGCCGTGCCGGCCGGGGCGCTGGGGCGGCTCGACGAGCTCGCCGAGTGGCTCGCCGCCGCGCAGGGGCGGGTGCCCGTCCGGCCGATCGAGCGGCCCCGCGTCGTGCTGTTCGCCGCCGACCACGGGATCGCCGCCGAGGGGGTGTCCGCCCGCGCCGCCGGCAGTGCGCACGAGCTGGTGCGCTCCGTGCTCGACGGGAACAGCCCCGTCTCGATCCTCGCCGGGCGGCTGGGCGCCACCGTACGGATCGTGGACGCCGGCCTGGACTGCGAGCCCGGGCTGCTGCCCGAGGACGTGGTCCGCCATCGCGTGCGCCGGGGCAGCGGGCGGATCGACACCGAGGACGCGCTCACCCTCGAGGAGGCCGACGCGGCGCTGCGGCTCGGGATGCGGATCGCCGACGAGGAGGCCGATTCCGGCACCGACCTCGTGGTCCTGGGGGACGTGAGCGTCGGGGGAACCACGGTCGCGGCGACGCTCGTCGCCGCCCTGTGCGGAACCGATGCCTCCGTGGTCACCGGGCGCGGCGGAATGCCCATCGACGACCTGACCTGGATGCGCAAGTGCGCGGCGATCCGCGACGCCCTGCGCCGGGCCCGCCCGGTCCTCGGCGACCAGGTGGCCCTGCTCGCGGCGGTCGGCGGCGCCGACGTGGCCGCGATCACCGGATTCCTGCTCCAGTGCGCGGTCCGCCGTACGCCGGTCATCCTCGACGGCGTCGTCTCGGCGGCCTGCGGGCTGGTGGCCCAGCGCGCCGCGTTCCGGGCCCCCGACTGGTGGCTGGCCGGGCAGGCCAGCGGCGAGCCGGGCCAGACGAAGGCCCTGGACCGAATGGCACTCAACCCGGTGCTCGACCACGGCGTCACTGTGGGAGAAGGAACCGGGGCACTGCTGGCTCTCCCGCTGGTCCAGGCGGCCGCCGCGCTCGCGGCGGAACTGCCGGTGCGGGCGGCGCGGGAGCCGAAGGGCTGAACGCCCGCTCCGGGGCTCCGCGGTCCGGCCGCCCGCGGTCCCCGGACCGGGCCACCCGTGGACGGCGGCGCCCCATATCATCGCGTTTCATGGGAGAGGCCCGCTTGACCAGCGCAGACATTGACCGGAACGCCGCACAGGCAGCACAGACCGCCAAGGCGGCACAAGGATCCGGCAAGGACACGAACAGCAGGAAGGACGACAGGAAGGACGAGAGGAAGGAAGAGAACGGAGGCCGGGAGACCGGCCGGGGATCCGCCCGGTCACGGCGCAGCGCCGCGTTCGCGGTCTGGTACCTGCGCGCCGTCACCTTCGTCAACTTCCTCAGCGCGGTGTGGCTTTCGCTCGGGCAGGACCTGCGCAGGCACAACACCGCCGATTTCTACACCCCGTACCTGCTCACGGCGGGCTTCGCGTCCGGCCTGTTCTCGCTGCTGCTCGCGGTCACCATGGGCCGCCGCAAGCGGGCTGCGTGGATCCTGAACCTGGTGCTCAGCGGCATGCTGCTGCTGGCCTTCGCCACCGCGGCCTTCGCCCCGTGCACCAGCGGCGACTTCAACCTCTGCTACCCGGAGTTCCGGGACCACACCCAGAACTGGGTCTCCCTCGCGCTGACCGCTGCCTTCGTCGGCGCCCTGGCGCTCGGCCGCCGGGAGTTCTACGCCAAGGGCGACCGCTCCAACCCCAAGCTGGCCACCGCCGTCGGCGCCGTCGGCCTGCTGTTCACCTCGCTGCTCGCCGCGCTGATCGTCGGCGCCGCCAACATCGACCCGGACGCCGCCGACGCCACGTTCCTGGCCCGCTGGCGGTACGGCGTGATGCGGCTGATCACCCTGGAGCCGAACGCCCGCGACTACGCGGCGATCACCACGCCCGGCTGGGTGGACATCGTCATCAACGTCATGTCGACGCTGCTGCTGATCGCCGTGCTGCTCGCCGCCTTCCGCTCGCGCCGCGCCGTCGACCCCCTCACCGAGGAGGACGAGGAGAAGCTGCGCGCGCTGCTCGCCAAGCAGGGCGACCGCGACTCCCTCGGCTACTTCGCGCTGCGCCGCGAGAAGTCCGTCATCTGGTCCCCCACCGGCAAGGCCGCCGTCACGTACCGCGTCGTCGGCGGGGTCTCGCTGGCCTCCGGCGACCCGATCGGCGACCCCGAGGCCTGGCCCGGCGCCATCGAGCCCTGGCTCGCCGAGGCCCGCGAGCACGGCTGGATCCCCGCCGTGAACGGCGCGAGCGAGGAAGCCGGGCAGATCTACGCGCGGCACGGACTGGACGCGCTGGAGCTGGGCGACGAGGCGATCGTGGAGACCGCCGAGTTCACCCTGGAAGGCCGCGCCATGCGCACCGTCCGGCAGGCGTTCAACCGTGTCAAGCGGGCCGGGTACACGGTCCGGATCCGGCGCCACGCCGACATCCCGGCCGAGGAGATGGACGAGCTGGTGCGCCGCGCCGACGACTGGCGCGACGGCGCGACCGAGCGCGGCTTCTCCATGGCGCTGGGCCGACTGGGCGATCCTGCCGACGGCCAGTGCGTGATGCTGGAGTGCACCGACGGCAACGGCGACCTGCGCGCCCTGCTGTCCTTCGTGCCGTGGGGCCCCAAGGGGCTGTCGCTGGACCTGATGCGCCGTGACCGCGATTCCGAGAACGGCCTGATGGAGTTCATGGTCATCGAACTCCTGGAACGCTCCAAGGAGATCGGCGTCACACAGGTCTCGCTCAACTTCGCGATGTTCCGTTCCGTCTTCGAACGGGGGTCCAAGCTCGGCGCGGGTCCGGTGCTGCGCATGTGGCGCTCGCTGCTGAGCTTCTTCTCCCGCTGGTGGCAGATCGAGTCCCTCTACCGGGCCAACGCCAAATACCGGCCGATCTGGGAACCGCGGTTCATGCTCTTCGAGAAGAGCTCCGACCTGCTGCGCATCGGTATCGCGGCGGGCCGGGCCGAGGGCTTCCTGGAGGCTCCCGGGCTGCCGAAGTGGCTGAACCGCAGACATCTGGAGACCAATCGTTGACGGCTTGGACGACCACCCCCCTCCGGCGGTTCGCCCGCCGCGAGTGGGGGCCCTTGTTCTGGACCGTCCGGGACGCGCTCGTCCGCGACAAGTGGCGGGCCGCCCCCATGACGCTGGGGGCCGTCTGCCTGACCTCGGTCTTCCAGATCGTCCAGAACACGTCCTGGGGGTTCCAGCCGGTCCAGAACCTCGGGTCGGTCAAAGCCGTCGACCCGCTGTGGCTGGCCCTGCTGCGCACCCCGCTGTCCCTGTTCGTCCCCGCCCTCGACCTGCCCGTGTGGGGGGCTCTCGTCCAGATCCTGCTGGTCTTCGGGATCTCGGAGATCTGCATCGGCTGGTGGCGCACACTGCTGATCGGCTACGTCGCCACCCTCGCCGGGACCACGTACGCGCGGATCGGGCTCTCGCTGGGCCCTGACCACCCCTTCGGCCTGCCGGTGTCCGACCGCGTCGTCAACGACACCGGCCCGTCGGCCGCGGTGGTCGGCCTCGCGATCTACGTGTGCTGGCGGTACCGGGCGTACCTGACGGGCGCCGTCGTGATCGCGGTGATGATCGGCGAGGTGCTGGTCAAGGACAACCTGGCGGGCAAGGAGCACCTCGCGGCCATCGCCGCCGTCATGGCCGTGTGCGTGGTCCGCGCGAAATGGGGCCCGGAACGCTCCCGGACCCCCCTCGGCCAGCGCCCGCCCCCGGCCGCCCCGCTCCCCCCGCAGCGTCCCGGCACCTGACGGGGCCGCCCGGCCGGAGGCAGGCCGTACCGTATCGGGGTGACGACAGACATCGGGCCGTTCGCCCCCACCCGGCAGTGGATGCGGGCCCATCCGCTCGCCACCGATGCCGTCCTCGCGCTCGGGGCGCTCGTCGCCATGATCGTCGGTTCCTTCGCCGATCCGCACAGCCCGCACGGGCCCGCCTTCGGAACACGGACCCCCGAGCCGTTCTCCCTGCTGCTGATGCTGCTGGGCGCGGCCGCGCTGGTGTTCCGCCGCCGGCACACCCGCACCGTGCTCGCCGTGACCATCGGGCTCTCCCTGCTGGAACTGACCACCGGCGGGCCCCGGGCCCCCGTCGCCATGTCCGCGGTGATCGCCCTGTACACGCTGGCCTCCCGCACCGACCGGCCCACCACCTGGCGGATCGGCCTGCTCACGATGGCGGGGCTGACGGGCGTGGCCATGCTCGCCGGCCCGCAGCCCTGGTACGCGCAGGAGAACATCGGCATCTTCGCCTGGACCGGGATGGCCGCGGCCGCCGGCGACGCGGTGCGCAGCCGGCGGGCGTTCGTCGACGCCATACGGGAGCGGGCCGAACGGGCCGAACGGACCCGCGAGGAGGAGGCCCGGCGGCGGGTCGCCGAGGAGCGGCTGCGGATCGCCCGCGACCTGCACGACGTGGTGGCCCATCACATCGCACTCGTCAACGTGCAGGCGGGGGTGGCCGCGCACGTCATGGACAAGCGCCCCGACCAGGCCAAGGAGGCCCTGGCCCACGTACGGGACGCGAGCCGCTCGGCGCTGAACGAGCTGCGGGCCACGGTCGGCCTGCTGCGGCAGTCCGGGGATCCCGAGGCGCCGACCGAACCGGCGCCGGGGCTGGCCGTACTGGACGAGCTGGTGGACACCTTCCGGCACGCCGGGCTGCCGGTGAAGGTGATGGTCGAGCTGGGCCGGGACCGGGACCCGCTGCCGGCCGCCGTGGACCTGGCGGCGTACCGGGTGATCCAGGAGGCCCTGACCAACGTGCGCAAACACGCGGGCCCGGAGGTCCGGGCCGAGGTCAGCGTGGTCCGGGTCGGTGCCTCGGTGGAGGTGACCGTGCTGGACGACGGCGGCACCGCCGAGGTCCCCGCGGACGAGGGCGCGGGCGGCGGCCACGGGCTGCTCGGCATGCGCGAGCGGGCCACGGCCCTCGGCGGCTCCTGCTTCGCCGGAGCCCGGTTCGGCGGCGGCTACCGGGTCCACGCCGTCCTCCCCGTGGCCTAAGGGCTGTCCGGCGGGCAGAACTGCCGCCAGGCGCCCAGTTCGTACTTCTTCTGCAGCGAGCTGAGCTCCAGTTCCTGCGAGCGCGGGCACCACTGGCCGATCCGGCCCTCGTACTCCACGTGGAAGACGGCCTTGCCCGCCGCGATGAACGGCCTGAGCTGCTCGCACTCGTCGTACTCGAAACACTGCTCGTTGACCGCGAAGTCGAAGTCCCCCACCAGCTGCGGGATCTGGTCGAGGTCGTTCTTCAGCCCGACCGCGAGGCCCCGGTCGTGCGCCAGCTTCGCGATCAGCCGGTTGTACTTCAGCTGGTCGTCGGCGGTGAGCGGGAAGCCGGTCTTGTTGCGGTAGCCGTCCATGTTGTCCGGCTCCACCGCGTCGAAGCCCTTGTTCCGGCACATGTCGAACCGCTTCGCGATCAGCGGCTCCAGCTCGGACAGCCGCCGGATGTCCAGCCAGCGCTCGCCCTCCCAGCCGTTGCCCTCGCCGAGCATCGTCTTCGGGAACGCGTCGGCGTCGGGGCGGAACTCCTCCCAGGCGCCGGTGGAGAGGTAGCAGACGGTCCGCCGGCCGGCCTTGTTCAGCCCGGCGACCTGCTCCTTGGTGGTGTTGAACCCGTCGACGTCGTACACCGCGGCCTTCACCGAGGTGTCCAGCTTTCCGGAGAGCTGCCACTGCCAGCTGACGCGGGGCTCGGGCTGCCAGCGCTTCCCCGGCGCCGGGGCGCGCGACACGTCGTCCGGCTCCTGCCCCACGGTGGTGCAGGCGGCCGGCAGGAGCAGCAGGAGCAGCAGGACCCGGCCGCGCCGGAACGAACGCGTCATCCGGCGGCCTCCAGGGCGTACGGGAGGGTCCCCCACGGGTGCGCGCCGGTCCCGGGGACCGCGCAGTGCACCGCGGCCCCCCGCTGCCGGGCGAGCTCGGCGGCGGGCGCACCCGGCGGGACGGCGTACACGAGGTGGCAGAACCGCTGGGCGGGATGGTCGGCCGTCCAGGGCGGCACCGTCGCGTCCCGGTAGGCGTCCCAGGGTCCCTCGAAGGTGACCAGCAGGTCGGCGAGTCCGGCGTAGTCGGGGTGCGGGTGGACCCCGTGGTTGAGGACGATGGTGCGGGCGCCTGCGGCCCGGGCGGCGACGGCGAGCCGCCCGTAGTGCGACAGCAGCGCCGGATCGGCGGAGGCCTGGTCGAGGAAGGCCCCGTCGGCGCCGTACCAGTCGCGGTGGCGCAGCAGGTCCTGCACCACGGCGGTGTGCGGGCGCCGCCCGTAGTCGGTGTCGGTGTACCCGAGGACGGGCACCCCGACGTCGCGCAGCCGCTCCGCGACGGCGGCGAACCGCTCGTCGGGGGCCTCCCCCGGCCCGCTGGCGGGGTTGAGGACCACCGAGTGCAGCCGGCCGGCGGAGCGGATCAGCAGCTCCCAGTCCTCGGGCCGGTCGGCGGGGTGCTCGTAGAGGGGCACCAGCAGCATGAGGTCCTTCTTCTCGTACGGGGTCATCGTCAGCGGTGGGCCGTCGCGCGGCCGAGGAGCAGGCAGACCAGCGTGCCCAGCACGGCCGCGGCCGCACCCGCCACGACGAGCTGGACCAGCCGAGGCTGCCCCAGCCCCAGGAGCAGCGCCAGGCTCTGGGCGATGGCCGCCGAGGCGCAGACCACGGCCGCGGGCCGGACCGCCCCGAAGGACTGGAGCAGCAGCCCGGTCCACATGACGGTGCCGAGCAGCAGCAGGGTCGCGGCCCGGACCCCGGTCAGGCCCGGGGCTCCCGGCCAGAGCAGGGTGCCGGCCAGCCCGAGGGCCAGCAGCACCGCCAGGTACACGGCGAGGCAGCGGCCCAGCGTGCCGAGCATCCGCTGCCAGAACCGCCGGGGCGAGCGGGCCGCCCGCAGCCCGGCGAGGCTTCCGCTGCGGAACCGGTGGAGCAGCCATTCGGCGGGCCCCATGCTGAGGGTGAGCGCCACCGCCGAGGGGGCGGCGACGGCCTCGGCGGGACCCCCGGCGAGCACCTCCCCCAGGGCGGCGTACAGCACGAGCAGGCCGGTCCCGAGGCCGAACACCCCGTACGGCACGGAGTCCCGGAGCCGGGGTCCGCGCGGGCGGTACTCCTCCTCGGCGCCCCGCAGCATCCGCCAGCGCACGGGGCCTTGGCCGGGCCGGTGTCCGGCCCGGCTCCTGATCCGGCGCACGCCGGCCCGTACGCCCTCGGCCAGCGGCAGCTCCCGTACGGCGAGGGTGCAGGCGGCCAGCAGGGAGACCAGCAGCAGGCCCACCCGTACCGGCACGGGCAGGTCGGTGAACAGCGCGAGCAGCGACCCCGCGGCCATCGGGGCGAGTGCGGCGAGCAGCACCCGCTCCCGGCCGAGGACCAGCAGCACGGTGGCGGCCCCGACGTACAGGGCCTGGCCGGCGGCGAACGCGTACGAGAACGGCGGCCCGCCGGGCACGGTCAGCGCGGCGGCGCTGCCGAGCAGGGCGCCGGCGGGGGCGCCGACGAGCAGGGTCCGCCCGGCGGCGGCCCGGTCGCCCATGCCCAGCCAGGAGTAGGCGCGGTGGGACAGGGTCTGGTCCCACACCCAGCCGATGAGCGCCCCGGCGAGCAGGGTCAGCGTCCCGGCGGGCAGCCCGAGCCGGTCCTGCGGGCCCTCCAGCAGCGGGGCGCCCAGTACGTACGCCAGACCGGGCAGCGCGAAGATCAGCCCGCGGAGCAGGCAGGCGGTGAGGGAGACCTTCCAGGGGTCGGGGACGCGTCCGGGCTCGGGGAAGGCGCGGGGCACCCGGGTATAGAGCTCCTCGGCGAGGCCGAAGGAGTCGTGGCGGCCGTAGGTGAGCCGGATGTGCTCGTCGGTCATCCCGTCGGATTCGAGGATGGCGGCGATCTCGTCGGGGTGGACGGCCGCCGCGATGAACCCGTCGAGGCGTTCGGCGAGTTCGTCCATCGGGTCGCCGGCGGGGCCGGGCTCCCCCGGCCCGGTGTGCCGGGGCCGGGGGATGGCGGGCAGTGTGTCGCCGCCGGGGACGCGCAGCCAGAGGGATCCGCTCACCACACGCTCCCGTCGGCGGCGAGTTCGCGGTACCAGGGGTCGGCGAGCCGCTGCGTCCATTCGTCGCCCTCGCGGACGGGCGGGGCGGGCTGGCCCGCGAGTTCGCGGTAGATGTGCCGGAAGCCGTCCACGGACTGGTGGAGGGTGAACTTCTCGACCACCCGCTTGCGGGACAACCGGCCCAGTTCGGCGCGGCGTTCGTCGTCGCGGAGCAGGGCGAGGGTGGCGCGGGCCATGGTCTCGGGCTCGCGCGGCGGGACGACGAGGCCGGTGTCGCCGACGGCCTCGCGCACCCCGCCGACGTCGGTGGAGACGGTGGTGCGGCCGCAGGACATGGCCTCGATGATGCTGAAGGGGAAGCCCTCGCTGATGCTGGAGAGCATCACGACGCTGCCCGCCGCGTAGGCGTTCGCGACCCGCTCGATGCTGCCCTCGTACGAGATCCCGTCGCCCACCCCGAGTTCGGCGGCGAGTTCCTCCAGGCGGAGCCTGTACTCCTCGCAGCCGGCCGGGACCGGGCCGAAGAGGCGCAGCCGCAGGGCGGGCAGCTCCTCGCGCATGAACGCGTAGGCCCGGATGAGGGTTTCGATGTCCTTGATCGGGTCGATGCGCCCGCACCAGCTGAGGGTGGGCACCTCGGGCTCGGGTCCGGCGTCGGGGAAGGCGTACGGGTCGACGCCGTTGTAGACCGTGCGGATCCGGTCGGGGGCGGCGCCGCCGCGCTCCTCCCAGCGGCGGTTGTACTGGTTGCACGGGGTGATCAGGTCCGCCTGCCGGTAGCCCTCCGTGTTGAGCTCCCGGTAGAAGCCGAGCATCAGGGCCTTGACCGGCCAGCGCTGCTGCGCGGTGCGGTAGCCGAGGTAGCGCTCGCGCAGGTAGATGCCGTGCTCGGTGAGCAGGAAGGGCACCCGGTCGAGGTACTTGGCGGCGAGGGACGGGAGGGTGGCGAGCCCGCTGCTGACGGAGTGCGCGACGCTGTCGGGCGGGATCCGTACGGAGAGCGGCCGCAGCGCGTGCTCGAGCAGGTCGGTGGCGGTGAGCGCGTCGTGGATCGTGGGCTCGGCCGCGGCGGTGACGAGGCCGGGGCGGGTCCATACGGTCATCAGCAGGCGCAGGACCGTTTCGGAGCGCAGGGCCGGGGCGAGGCGGCCGGCCCGGGCCATGACGGCGAGTTCGCGGAGGGCTTCGGAGAATCCGCCGCGTCCGGGATCGAGGAGCGACAGCAGGAGGGTTTCGTAGGTTTCCGTGAACCGGCGGTGCGCCTTGCCCCGCAGGGTCGAACGGCGGCTGCGGCCCGGCGGCGGTCCCCAGAGCGGGACCGCGGTGTGCCGGTAGACGTTGCGGGGCAGCTCCCAGGTGACCGGCTCGCGGCCGGAGCCGGTCAGGGCTATGACGTTGAAGTCGACCTCCGGCATCCCGCGTACCAGCTGGTCGCACCAGGTGCTGACTCCCCCGTGGACGTGCGGATAGGTGCCTTCGGTGAGCATGGTGACATGACGCCCGTGGCTCATGCGCTGTGTCCCCCCAGGACGGTAAAACGGGGCCGGCGCCCGTGGGTATGCGGAGCGCCGGCGCTAGGTGGTACCAGGTGGTACTGGCGTCGGATGACGCGGTGGTCAGCTGGGCAGCTTGAGCGTGACCGCGCTCTGGAGCACCTCCGGCGCGGTCCACGCCGAGCGGTTGCCGGCGTAGGCGGTGCCGAAGTCGGCGGTGCCCAGCAGGAGCTGCTTCTTGGTGCCGACCGGTGCGGTCACCGGGGCGACGACGCCGGAGGGCGCCTTGACGGTGACGGCGGTCCCGATGCGGTAGGCGGTGACCTTGCCGTCGGCCAGCGCCTTGTCCCAGGCGGCCCGGCGGCCGAGTTCGATGCCGGTGTCCTTCATGCTCTGGTTCACGATCGGCGCGCTGGGCGCGTAGAGCGCGCGGTAGGTGTCGAGGACCTGGTTGAGCACCGGGTAGAGGGTGCGGTCCTCGGCGAGGTTGGACTGGTGGACGTAGTGCGGACGCGGGTCGTTGGCCAGGACGTGGCGCAGGGCGGTCCGCGCCTCGGCCGGGACGATGTAGTCCAGGTAGCCGGTGGTGGTGTTGATCGGGGCCGGGAGGCAGGTGGAGGTCGCGGGGTTGTCCTCGCAGACTCCGCTGCCGCCGTCGGCGCGGCTGGTGTAGATCCAGTTGTACTCGTCGGCCATCTCCGCGTTGGTGCCCGTGTTGTAGTACACGTTCATCGGGTAGCGGGGGACGGTCAGGGCGGCGCCGACCGCGCGCTGCGCCGGCTCGCGCGAGTTGTCGCTGCCCGCCCACTTGACCCCGTTGTCGGCGAGCGCGCCGGCCAGGTTGGGGTTGTCCTCGGCCTGCTGCGGCAGGGTCTTGAGGCCGGAGTGCTCGCCGGTGACGAGCTCGGTGCGGTCGGTGGTGATGCCCTTGGCGGCGGCCCAGTTGTTGTTGTCGCGGATCTGGGCGGAGATGTCGGCCCGGCTCATCCAGTTGATGGCGCCCTGGTCGTTCTTGGTACAGGTCCACGGGACGGTGGTGGTGTCCTGGACGCAGCCGAGGAAGAGGTGCGTGTAGGTGTGGTTCATCCAGCGGTACTTGGCCCGGTCGGCGACCAGTTGCGCGGTGAGGGCGTCGGTGCCGCCGTTCTCGGTCTTCCACTCCTCGCCGGCGCCTGCGTTGAAGAGGAGGTCGAGTTTGAAGTTCTTGCTCGTCTGCCACTGCGCCGCGTACTGGGCGTCGGCGGCGGTCATGCGGATGGTGCTCTCCTTGCCCTCGCCGCCCGCGCAGGCGTAGTCGCCGGGCGTGCAGTTGAGGTCCTTGCTCCAGCGGGCGTCCGGGGCGAAGACGTCGTCGACGTGGACCGCGAAGTAGCTGCGGCTCTGGCCGAGGTGGACTCCCTGGGTGAGCCAGTCGACGATGCCGCGGGCCAGCAGCCGGAACTGCTGCTGGTACCGGTTGTAGCCGAAGGTGACGACCAGCTCGCTGCGGCCGTCGTGCGCGTACTCGCCGAGCAGCGAGGCCCGTCCGCCGGTGACGGGCGCGTCGAGGTAGCTGGTGTAGCCGGCCCTCGGCTTGCCCATGAACCCGTAGCTCTCTGGAATCAGGGTGGAGTTGTCCTCGAAGGTGACTTGGCCGGCGAGGTAGTCGAAGGGGCCCGCCTTGCCGGCGGCGGTGACGGCGGCCTGGGTGCCGTCGAGCTGTCCGCTGTAGCCGCCGTTGTCGGTGTATTCGAGGCCCACGCCCGGGTGGGCCCATGTGTACGCGTCGACCTGGCGGATGTTGTACGCCGTCTCGTACGCGGTGAGCGCGGCCATCTCGGCCGAGCCCTCGCCGAACGGGTTCTCGTTCGGGAGCACGACGCCCTGGTACTTGGCGCGCGGCCGGCCGTCGACCGTGTCGCTGAGGAACGCGGCGTTGATCACCGGGTGGCCGGAAACGCCCAGCACGACGCGGGTATAGGGCACTCCGGTGTCCTGGAGTTCTGCGGTGATCGCCTCGACCGAGCTGCCGCCGTCGTCGACGACGAGCACCTTCAGGTCGATGCGCGGTGTCACGGCCGCCTGTGCGGTCGCAGCGGGCATTGCCACGGACATCAGCGCTGCCGCAGCCATCGCGGCGGCAGCCCTGTTCATCCGGTTCTTGTTGACCATTTCGGCCTTTCCCCCCGCAGGCATCACTCGACTACGGCCCCATGGCGGTCGGCCGGGCCGAGGAGGCTCTGTGGAAATCATGCAAAGGGACCCCGCGTCCCCTTGCGAGAGTGGCTCGAGTCTCTCGGACCCCGTCAGGCCTCAAGGGCAAACCTGGAACAGAAGCCACAGATGGGTGAACCTGTCAGCGTCTTGATCGAACAACTTGCCCAACCTTCGAGTGGCGTACGGACCAGCCGGTACGCGTAGGCTCATTTCTGGCGGCCGTCGGGCCGGAATACGATCGCTACGGATGGCCGTCCACCCACTCGGCCCACAACACAAACGGAAGCGAGACTTCACTACCGTGACTGCTCTGACTCTCAGCACTGCCGGCGCGGCGACGCTCCGCGCCGACGCCCTCGTGGTCGGCGTGGCGAAGGGCCCGAAGGGCCCGGTCGTCGCAGCGGGCGCCGAGGCCGTGGACAAGGCGTACGACGGAAAGCTCGCCGCCGTGCTCGACGCACTCGGCGCCTCGGGCGCCGAAGGCGAGACCACCAAGCTGCCGGCCCCGGACGGCCTGAAGGTCCCGGTCGTGCTGGCGGTCGGACTCGGCCCCGTCCCCGAGAAGGACGAGTCGTACGACGAGGAGGCCCTGCGCCGCGCCGCCGGCGCCGCCGCCCGTGCGCTGCACGGCACCAAGAAGGCCGCCTTCGCCCTCCCCCTGAACGACGCCTCCGCCGTCACGGCCGTCGCCGAGGGCGCACTGCTGGGCGCGTACGCCTTCACCGCCTACCAGGGCGGCGAGAAGAAGGGCAAGAACGGCGGCCCGAAGCAGCCGCTCGCCGAGGTCGCCCTGCTGGGTGCCAAGCCGCGCGACAAGGAGCACAAGGCCGCCGTCGAGCGCGCCACGGTCGTCGCGACCGAGGTCAACATCGCCCGCGACCTGATCAACACCCCGCCGAACGACCTCACCCCCGAGGCCTTCGCCGCCGTCGCGTCCGCGACCGCCAAGGAGCACGGGATCAAGGTCCAGGTCCTCGACGAGAAGGCGCTGACCAAGGGCGGCTTCGGCGGGATCATGGGCGTCGGCAAGGGCTCCGAGAACCCGCCGCGCCTGGTGAAGATCGCCTACACCCACCCCAAGGCGGAGAAGCACCTCGCCTTCGTCGGCAAGGGCATCACCTACGACTCGGGCGGCATCTCCCTGAAGCCGGCCGGCCACAACGAGACGATGAAGTGCGACATGTCCGGCGCCGCCGCCGTGTTCGCCTCCGTCGTGGCCGTGGCCAAGCTGGGCCTCGAGGTCAACGTCACCGGCTGGCTCGCGCTCGCCGAGAACATGCCCTCCGGCTCCGCCACCCGCCCGGGCGACGTGCTGCGCATGTACAGCGGCAAGACCGTCGAGGTCCTGAACACCGACGCCGAGGGCCGCCTCGTCCTCGGCGACGCGCTGACCAAGGCCTCCGAGGACAACCCGGACGCGATCGTCGACGTCGCGACCCTGACCGGCGCGATGATGGTGGCCCTGGGCAACCGGACCTTCGCGATCATGGCCAACGACGACGCGTTCCGCACCTCGATCCACGAGATCGCCGAGGAGGTCGGCGAGGCCTCCTGGCCGATGCCCCTCCCCGCCGACCTGCGCAAGGGCATGGAGTCCCCCACCGCCGACATCGCCAACATGGGCGAGCGCATGGGCGGCGGCCTGGTGGCCGGCCTCTTCCTGCAGGAGTTCGTCGGCGAGGGCATCACCTGGGCGCACCTCGACATCGCGGGCCCGGCCTTCCACGAGGGCGCCCCGTACGGCTACACCCCCAAGGGCGGCACCGGCTCGGCCGTGCGCACCCTGGTGCGGCTGGCCGAGCGTACGGCCACCGGCGACCTGGGCTGACGTACCTCACATAACCGCACATATCACGCCTGAGGCGTGACGCCTCACGCGTGATATGTGATGCGTGACGCACCCCGGGGCCTCGAAGATCAGTCGATCGAGGCCCCGGAGTCGTTCACCCACAACGAAATCCGTACGTTTCTACGCCTCGGTAACCCCTGCTTCGGGCAGAACCACCTGCCACAGTCCGGGCCCGGCGTCCCGCGTTCCCCCGACAAATGCGAAGATGGGTTCTCGGCAGGACAGGGCCCCCACCACAGGGCCGAAGAAACAAGCGGCCGATTACCAGCCGCCGCCCGGTCACAGAGGACCGGTGCCCGGCGCACATGCATGGAGGACGTGACGTGGCGAACGACGCCAGCACCGTTTTCGACCTAGTGATCCTCGGCGGTGGCAGTGGCGGTTACGCCGCGGCTCTGCGCGCATCCCAGCTGGGTCTGGACGTTGCCCTGATCGAGAAGAACAAGCTCGGCGGCACCTGCCTGCACAACGGCTGCATCCCCACGAAGGCCCTGCTCCACGCGGGCGAGATCGCGGACCAGGCGCGCGAGGCCGCCCAGTTCGGCGTGAAGGCCACCTTCGAGGGCATCGACATCGCGGGTGTGCAGAAGTACAAGGACGAGGTCATCTCGGGCCTGTACAAGGGCCTGCAGGGCCTGGTCGCCTCCCGCAAGGTGACGTACATCGAGGGTGAGGGCCGCCTTTCCTCGCCGACCTCCGTCGACGTGAACGGCCGGCGCATCCAGGGCCGCCACATCCTGCTGGCGACCGGCTCCGTGCCGAAGTCGCTGCCGGGCCTGGACATCGACGGCAACCGCATCATCTCCTCGGACCACGCGCTGGTCCTGGACCGCGTCCCCGAGTCGGCGATCGTCCTGGGCGGCGGCGTCATCGGCGTCGAGTTCGCCTCGGCGTGGAAGTCCTTCGGCTCCGACATCACCGTGATCGAGGGCCTCAAGCACCTCGTCCCGGTCGAGGACGAGAACAGCTCGAAGCTGCTGGAGCGCGCGTTCCGCAAGCGCGGCATCAAGTTCAACCTCGGCACCTTCTTCGACAAGGCCGAGTACACCGAGACCGGCGTGCGCGTCACGCTGGCCGACGGCAAGACCTTCGAGGCCGAGGTGCTGCTGGTCGCCGTCGGCCGCGGCCCGGTCTCGCAGGGCCTCGGCTACGAGGAGCAGGGCGTCGCGATGGACCGCGGCTACGTCCTGGTCGACGAGTACATGCAGACCAACGTGCCGACGATCTCGGCTGTCGGTGACCTCGTCCCGACCCTGCAGCTCGCGCACGTCGGCTTCGCCGAGGGCATCCTGGTCGCGGAGCGTCTGGCCGGTCTCAAGACCGTCCCGATCGACTACGACGGCGTTCCGCGCGTCACGTACTGCCACCCCGAGGTCGCCTCCGTCGGCATCTCCGAGGCCAAGGCCAAGGAGATCTACGGCGCGGACAAGGTCGTGGCCCTGAAGTACAACCTGGCGGGCAACGGCAAGAGCAAGATCCTGAAGACCGCGGGCGAGATCAAGCTCGTCCAGGTCAAGGACGGTGCCGTGGTCGGCGTCCACATGGTCGGTGACCGGATGGGCGAGCAGGTCGGCGAGGCCCAGCTGATCTACAACTGGGAGGCTCTGCCGGCCGAGGTCGCGCAGCTCATCCACGCGCACCCGACCCAGAACGAAGCGCTCGGCGAGGCCCACCTGGCCCTGGCCGGCAAGCCGCTTCACTCCCACGACTAATTCGTCACGGGCGCGACGACCACTTCCGCACATTCGTTAGGAGCAACTGAAACCATGTCGGTTTCCGTAACCCTTCCGGCGCTCGGAGAGAGCGTTACCGAGGGCACTGTCACCCGCTGGCTGAAGGCCGAGGGCGAGCGCGTCGAGGCCGACGAGCCGCTGCTCGAGGTCTCGACCGACAAGGTCGACACCGAGATCCCGTCCCCCGCGTCCGGCATCCTGGCGTCCATCAAGGTCGCCGAGGACGAGACCGTCGAGGTCGGCGCCGAGCTGGCCGTCATCGACGACGGCTCCGGCGCGCCGGCTGCCGCCGAGGCCGAGACGGTCGTCGCCGAGGTTCCGGCCGCGCCGGCTCCGGTCGCCGAGGCCCCCGCGGCCCCGGCCCCGGTCGCCGAGGCTCCGGCCGCCGCTGCCCCCGCCTCCGGCACGGACGTCGTCCTCCCCGCGCTGGGCGAGAGCGTCACCGAGGGCACCGTCACCCGCTGGCTGAAGCAGGTCGGCGAGTCCGTCGAGGCCGACGAGCCGCTGCTCGAGGTCTCCACGGACAAGGTCGACACCGAGATCCCGGCGCCGGTCTCCGGCACGCTGCTCGAGATCCGGATCGGCGAGGACGAGACCGCCGAGGTCGGCACCGTTCTGGCCGTCATCGGCGTCGCCGGTGCCGCTCCGGCCGCCGCCCCGGCTCCGGTTGCCGCTGCCCCGGTGGCCGCTCCGGCCCCGGTCGCGGCTGCCCCGGTCGCCGCTCCGGCTCCCGTCGTGGCCGCCCCGGCCGCTGCCGCCCCGGCTCCGGCCGCTGCCGCCCCGGCTCCGGCCGCTGCCGCCCCGGCTCCGGCCGCCGCTCCGGCGCCCGTGGCCGCTCCGGCTCCGGTTGCCGCCCCGGCTCCGGTCGCCGCCCCCGCTGCCCCCGCCGCTCCGGTCTCCGCCGGTGACGAGGGCGCGTACGTGACCCCGCTGGTGCGCAAGCTCGCCTCGGAGTCCGGCGTCAACCTGGCCTCGGTCTCGGGCACCGGCGTCGGTGGCCGTATCCGCAAGCAGGACGTCCTGGCCGCCGCCGAGGCCGCCAAGGCCGCCGCTGCCGCCCCGGCTCCGGCCGCCGCCCCGGCCGCCAAGGCCCCGGCTGCCGCCGCGGTCTCGGAGCTGCGCGGTCAGACCGTCAAGATGACCCGCATGCGCAAGGTCATCGGCGACAACATGATGAAGGCGCTGCACTCGCAGGCTCAGCTCAGCTCCGTGGTCGAGGTGGACATCACCAAGATCATGAAGCTGCGCGAGCAGGCCAAGGCGTCCTTCCTGGCCCGCGAGGGCGTCAAGCTCTCGCCGATGCCGTTCTTCGTCAAGGCCGCCGCCCAGGCGCTGAAGGCCCACGCGGTCGTCAACGCCCGGATCAACGACGACGAGGGCACCATCACCTACTTCGACTCGGAGAACATCGGCATCGCCGTGGACTCCGAGAAGGGCCTGATGACCCCGGTCATCAAGGGTGCCGGTGACCTCAACCTGGCGGGCATCTCCAAGGCGACCGCCGACCTGGCCTCCAAGGTCCGCGGCAACAAGATCACGCCGGACGAGCTGTCGGGCGCGACCTTCACCATCAGCAACACCGGCTCGCGCGGTGCGCTCTTCGACACGGTCATCGTGCCCCCGAACCAGGTCGCCATCCTGGGCATCGGTGCCACGGTCAAGCGCCCGATGGTCATCGAGACCCCCGAGGGCACCGTCATCGGCGTCCGCGACATGACGTACCTGACCCTGTCCTACGACCACCGCCTGGTGGACGGCGCGGACGCGGCCCGGTACCTCTCGGCCGTCAAGGCGATCCTCGAGGCCGGCGAGTTCGAGGTCGAGCTCGGCCTCTGAGGCACACGCCGCATCGGCAACGCCTCGTACGGCGCCCCCGCCCGGAACCACTTCGGGCGGGGGCGCCGTCGTCATACCCTGGTGGGTCCATGTGGGACATCTCGGGGGGCGTCGTATGGCTCGTGCACAGGTGACGGATCTTGTCGTGGTACTGCCGGGCATCATGGGCAGCCGGCTGGCGGACGCCGACGGCACGGCGGTCTGGGACCTGTCGGGCGCGGCCCTGTTACGAGGCCTGCGGACCTTCGGCCGCTCCGTGACCGCCCTGCGCCTCCCGAAGGACATCGGCGACGGGGACCCGGGCGACGGCGTCGTCCCCGTGGGCCTGATGCCCGATCTGCACGCCCTCCCCGGCATCTGGCACCCGGTGGACGGCTACACGGACCTGCTGCGCTGGCTGGAGCGGCACTTCACCCTGTCCGTGGCCGACAACCTCCTCACGTTCCCGTACGACTGGCGCCTGTCCTGCCGCTACAACGCGGAGCGGCTGAAGGGCCGGATCGACCTGGAGCTGGAGCGCTGGCGGGCTTCGGCCCCGGAGCGCCGCGAGGCCCGGGTGGTCTTCCTCTGCCACTCGATGGGCGGGCTGGTGGCCCGGCACTACGCGGAACGCCTCGGCGGCCACGAGGTCACCCGCCGTCTGATCACCCTGGGCACCCCGCACCGGGGCTCCGTGGAGGCCCTGGCCGCCCTGGTCAACGGCAGCCGCCTCCTGGGCCCGGACCTCGGCACGTTCGCCCGCAGCCTGCCGTCCCTGCACCAGCTGGCCCCCGACTACGCGTGCGTGACGGGGCCACAGGGCCTCGCGTACGCCCGCGACCTGCCGGGCCTGCCGGGCGTGGACCCGGCCCTGCTGGCGGATGCGGCCCGCTTCCACGCGGACCTGCGCAGCGCCCCGCCGCGGGCCGAACTGCACGCGATCGTCGGCGTCGGCCAGCCCACGGCGGCGAGCGCCGCCTACGCGGACGACCGCCTGACGCTCCTGCCGGAGCTCGACGGCGCCCGTGCGGGCGGCGACGGCACGGTCCCCCGTCTCGCGGCCCTGCCGGCGTCCGGGGCCGGCGAAGGCCACGCGGTGACCGAGTCCTTCACCCCGTACGAGCAGCACGGCTCCCTGCACAACAACCGGGGCGTACGGGACGCCCTGTGGGGTCTCCTGGGCCACACGCCCCCCGGCACGGCCGAGGACGCCGCCGGCTCCCGCCTGGGCGTGCAGGCGCCCGCCCTGCTGCCGGCCGGAGCCCCGTACGAGGTCACGGTCACGGCGACCGGCGAGGAACTCCTCCTCACGGCGGAGCTCCGCCCGGCGGACGGCAACCGCCCGACAGCCCGCACCCTGCGCAGTCTGGGCGGGGGCCGCTACGCCGGCGCCTTCCCGCCGCCGCAGCCGGGCGCGTACCGCCTGGCGGTGGGCGGGGTGACGGCCCTGAGCCTGGTGGCGGAACGGTGACCCGCGGCGTCCGCCCCCTCGTCCGGGGCCTCTTGTAACCAGCCTCACCCAACGGCCCTGACCAGGAACGCATCCCTGCGGCCTACTCCGCCGTATTGTCTACGCATCGAAGCGATGCACGCCCCCACAGGAGATGAAGCCCCGATGATCACCCCACCCGTCGTGCACTCGCTGCGCGAGCAGATCCGCGAGCACATCGTGGAGGGGATCGTCAGCGGGCGCTGGAAGCCCGGCGAGCGGATCGTCGAGCGGAGGATCGCCGTCGAGCTCGAGGTCAGCCAGACGCCCGTGCGCGAGGCCCTGCGCGAGCTGGAGACGCTGCGGCTGATCGAGTCGGCGCCGAACAAGGGCGTGCGCGTACGGAACCTGTCCGCGGCCGACCTGGAGGAGATCTACCCGGTCCGGGCCGGCCTCGAGCAGATCGCGGCCGAGCTGGCCGCGCCCCGGCTGGCGACCGACTGCTCGGCGCTGGAGCCGCACGTGGCGGCCCTGTGGGAGGCCGACCGCACCGAGGACGGGACCGCGCAGGTGCGGCACACCGTCGGGTTCCACCGGGAGCTGGTGCGGGCGGCCGGGAACAGCGTGCTGCTGCACACCTGGGAGAGCCTGGGCATCGAGGTCTTCACGGCCCTGTCCATCCGCTGGCTCGGAACCGTGCAGAAGTCGTACGCCGAGGAGCACGCGGCCCTCGTCGAGGCGTTCCGCAATCAGGATCCGGACATCGGCGTGCTGGTGAAGCGGCATGTCCTGGGGTGCGCACCCCGCGCCTGACGGGTCGGTCTGTCCTGGTTTGCCCGGCACCGGGTGCCTATTTTCGTGGCACCCGGTGCCGACTTTCGCTCGCTGGACATTTCTTCGCCACATTCGTTTGATCGATCATCGATCAGCGATTTACAGTCGACGGCGGACCCCAACCTGGTCCACCGACCCTGTCCTGCCCGTCAGGGATTTTTCACCACCTCTCCTTTGTCCGGAAGGCGGCGCACACCGATGTCCGACCCCGTAGGAAAGCTTCCGAGCGAGCTCGACCAGCTCCCGGACCGCGACACCGAGGAGACCGCCGAATGGGCGGCCTCCCTCGACGCCGTCGCCAAGGCCGCCGGTACGCGCCGCGCCGAATACCTGCTCCGCCGCACCCTCCAGCACGCCGAGGCCGCCGGCCTCGCCCTGCCGAAGCTGCTGGAGACGGACTACGTCAACACCATCCCCACCTCCGCGGAGCCCGAGTTCCCGGGTGACGAGGAGATGGAAGCCAAGATCACCGCGTGGAACCGCTGGAACGCGGCCGCCATGGTGACCCGCGGCTCCAAGTACGGCGTCGGCGGCCACATCGCCACCTTCGCCTCGGCGGCCTGGCTCTACGAGACCGGCTTCCAGCACTTCTTCCGCGGGAAGGAGGCCGACGGATCGGGCGACCAGCTCTACATCCAGGGCCACGCCTCCCCCGGCATCTACGCGCGCGCCTTCCTCGACGGGCGCATCTCCGAGCAGCAGCTCGACAACTTCCGCCAGGAGGCCGGCGGCAACGGCCTGCCGTCCTACCCGCACCCGCGGCGCCTGCCGTGGCTGTGGGAGTTCCCCACGGTCTCCATGGGCCTCGGCCCGCTCTCCGCGATCTACCAGGCGCGCTTCAACCGCTACCTGCAGAACCGGAGCATCAAGGACACCGCCAACTCGCACGTCTGGGCCTTCCTCGGCGACGGCGAGATGGACGAGCCCGAGTCGACCGCCGCCCTGGCCCTGGCCTCCCGCGAGCAGCTCGACAACCTGACCTTCGTCATCAACTGCAACCTGCAGCGCCTCGACGGTCCGGTCCGCGCGAACTTCCGCGTCGTCCAGGAGCTGGAGGCCCAGTTCCGCGGCGCCGGCTGGAACGTCATCAAGTCGCTGTGGGGCTCCGCCTGGGACGAGCTCTTCCAGCTCGACACCACGGGCGCCCTGGTACGCCGCCTGCGCGAGGTACCGGACGCGCAGTTCCAGACGTACGCGACCCGCGACGTGGCCTACATCCGCCAGCACTTCTTCGGCGCCAACGCCGAGCTCGTGCAGCTGGCCGGCGTGCTCTCCGACGCGAAGATCGCCGAGTGCTTCCACAGCTCCCGCGGCGGCCACGAGCCCCGCAAGGTCTACGCCGCGTACAAGGCCGCCCTGGAGCACAAGGGCGCGCCGACGGTCATCCTCGCGCAGACCGTCAAGGGCTACACGCTGGGTGCCGGGTTCGAGTCGAAGAACGCGAACCACCAGATGAAGAAGCTGACGACCGACGAGTTCAAGAGCATGCGCGACCTGCTCGGACTCCCGATCCCGGACAGCGCCTTCGTCGACGGCAAGGTCCCCTACGGCCACCCGGGCGCGAACAGCCCCGAGGTGCAGTACCTGAACGAGCGCCGCGCGGCCCTCGGCGGCCCGGCCCCGGCCCGCAAGGTCCACCACGTGGCCCTGCCGGCTCCGGCCGAGCGCTCCTTCGCCCCGCTGCTCAAGGGTTCCGGCAAGCAGGAGATGGCCACCACGATGGCCTTCGTCCGGCTCGTGAAGGACCTGATGCGGGACAAGGAGACCGGCAAGCGCTGGGTGCCGATCGTCCCCGACGAGGCCCGCACCTTCGGCATGGAGTCCCTCTTCCCGTCGGCCGGCATCTACTCGCCGCTGGGCCAGACGTACGAGCCGGTCGACCGCGACCAGCTCATGTACTACAAGGAAGCCAAGGACGGCCAGATCCTCAACGAGGGGATCACCGAGGCCGGCGCCATGGCCGACTTCATCGCCGCCTGCACGTCGTACGCGACGCACGGCGAGCCGATGATCCCCTTCTACATCTTCTACTCGATGTTCGGCTGGCAGCGCACCGCCGACCAGATGTGGCAGCTCGCCGACCAGCTCGGCAAGGGCTTCATCGTCGGCGCCACCGCCGGGCGCACCACGCTGACCGGTGAGGGCCTGCAGCACGCGGACGGCCACTCGCACCTGATCGCGTCCACGAACCCGGCGTCGCTCAACTACGACCCGGCCTTCGCGTACGAGATCGCGGTGATCGTCAAGGACGGTCTGCGCCGCATGTACGGCGAGCCGACGCCCGGCGAGGACTCGAACGTCTTCTACTACCTCACGGTCTACAACGAGCCGAAGGTCCAGCCGGCCATGCCGGAGGGCGTGGAAGAAGGCATCCTCAAGGGTCTGTACCGCTTCAACACGGCGGCCGACCTGGACGGGGCCGCCCCGGCCGCCGACGCCCCGAAGATCCAGCTGATGGCCTCGGGTACGGCGATCCACTGGGCGCTGGAGGCGCAGCAGCTGCTGGCCGCCGACTGGAACGTGGCCGCCGACGTCTGGTCCGCCACCTCCTGGGGCGAGCTGCGCCGCGACGCGCTGGAGTGCGACGAGGCGCTGCTGCGCGGCGAGATGCGCACCCCGTACGTCACGCGCGCGCTCGAGGGTGTCGCCGGCCCGGTCCTCGCGGTGTCCGACTGGATGCGTCAGGTCCCGGACCAGATCAGCCAGTGGGTGGAGCAGGACTGGACCTCGCTCGGTACGGACGGCTTCGGTCTGTCCGACACCCGTGAGGGCGCCCGCCGCCACTTCGGTGTCGACGCGCAGTCGATCGTGGTGGCCGCGCTGGCCCAGCTCGCCCGCCGCGGCGAGGTGCCGGCGTCCGCCATCAAGGAGGCGCGCGAGCGCTACGGCCTCTGAGCCGTACGCAGGATCCGGCCGTGAGGCGGTACGCCCCCGTGGGGGCGGACCGCCTCACGGCGTTTCAGCGGGCGTAGTCCTGCGCCTGCTCCTGTTCGGCGGGCTTCCCGAGGGATCCCCTGGGGGCGATCAGCAGCTTGCGCAGGGCTTCCAGGTTGTCGGCGATCTGCCGGCGCTCCGCGTCGATCTCGGCCAGCTGGCGGTCGGACTCGCCGTGGATCCGCTCCGCCCTGGCGTTGGCGTCGGCGACGATGTCCTCGGCCTGGGTCTGCGCGGTCTGCACGCTCTGGCGGGCTCGGCGCTCGGCGTCCGTACGCAGCTTCTCGGCCTCCAGGCGCAGCTGCTCCGCGCGGAGCTCGATCTCCGCGAGCCGCTTCTCGGCCTTGGCCTGACGCGCGGCCAGGTCGCGCTCGGACTGCTCACGGCGCTTGCGCAGGTTGGTCTCGAAGTCCAGGGCTGCCCGGGCCGCCATGGCGCGGGTCTCCTCGAAGAGTGCGTCGGCCTCCTCACGCCTGGCGGCCACGTGGCTCACGGCTTCGGCGCGCAGGGTGGCGGCCTCGCCCTCGGCCTTCTCGCGCGCCGCCGCGACGGCCGCCGCGACCGCGGCGTCCGCCGCCTGCGCCGCCTGGGCGTGGGCTTCCCGGAGGACTCGCTCGGCCTCCTTCCGCGTTGCCGCCGCGTCCGCCTCCGCCTGGGCCCGTACCCGGGCCGCCTGCTCCTGGGCGTCCTCCGCCACGAACCGGGCGAGGGCGTGGGCGTCGGCCAGGGCCTGGACGACCTTGGTCTTGGCCTCGCGCGTGACGAGGTTCGTCTGTCTGTGCTCGGCGAGCTGTGCCCGCAGGCCCGTGACGACGGTTGCCGCATCACCGGGCCGGTCCTCCCGGTCTTTGGCGAGCAGGCGCATCACCAGGGCGGTGACCTCGGCGGGGAGCCCGGAGGCGACCTCGGAGAGCGGGACGGGAAGCTCGTAGATGTGGTGGTAGAGCAGCGCGTGCGCGGTGGAGGGGATGAACGGCGGGCGGCCCGAGAGGCCCTCGTAGAGCAGACAGCCCAGGCTGTAGAGGTCGGCCCGGTGGTCGATGTCGCGGTCGCCGCGGCACTGCTCGGGGGACATGTACAGGGGGGTGCCCAGTTTGGCGCTGCCCGTGGTGAGTTCGGCGATCCTCAGCGTCTCACCGAGGAATTTCGCCAGGCCGAAGTCCAGGACCTTGATCACACCGGTGCCGGTGAGCATGACGTTCTGCGGCTTGATGTCCCGGTGGACGATGCCGCGCTCGTGCGCGGCGGCCAGGGCGGCCGCGATCTGGCAGCCCCAGTTCACGACGTCGTACCAGGGCACGGGCGCGGACTCCTTGAAGGTCTGCGCGAGCGTCCGGCCGTCAAGGCGTTCCATGACCAGATAGAGCATCCGGCGGCCGGCCACCCAGGCCTCGCCGCAGTCGTGGACGGTCACGGTGTGGCGGTGGGGGAGGTTGGCGGCCGAGCGCACTTCGTGCGTGAACCGCCGCTCGACCTCCTCCTCGTCCATGCCTCGCACGGCATCGACGAGCTTGGCGGCCACCGGGCGCAGCATCCGCACGTCGACGGCGCTCCAGACCTCCCCCATGCCCCCTCCGCCGAGCCGCTCCTCCAGCCGGTACCGGCCTTCGAGTAATTCCCCCCGCATCAGTGCCCCTTCCACCCCTCGGCTGCCGTGTTCCGAGTATGGGGCCCGGTCCCGGCGATTCCGTGCACGGGTGGAGGCCGGTGGAGGCCAAAGGAAGGCCGACACCGGCCTTTGGCCGTATGCGCGGTGGCGGCGAGGGGGCGCACCCGTGATGCTGGAGCGGTGATGGACGAGACGGAGTTCTGGGAGATCGTCGACCGTACCCGCGAGGCCGCCGAGGGTGACCCCGAGGAGCACGCCGAGCTGCTCGTGGAGCGGCTGGCGCAGCTCGATCCGGACTCCGTCCTGGACTTCGCCCGGCACTTCGAGTCGCGGTACAACCGGGCGTACACGTGGGACCTGTGGGGCGCGGCCTGGGTGCTGCTCGACGGGGCGAGCGACGACGCGTTCGACTACTTCCGGTGCTGGCTGATCGGCCAGGGCCGGGAGGTCTTCGAGGGCGGGGTGCACGACCCCGACGCGCTCGCGGAGCTCCTGGAGGAGTTCGACGAGGACATCGACGGGGACGGCGAGGAGCTGGGGTACGCGGCCGACGAGGCGTACGAGCAGCTGACCGGGGCGGTGGCACCGGACTTGGGGATTCCGCTCCAGGCCGCGGAGCCGGAGGGCACCCCGCTGGACTTCGAGAACGAAGCCGTGCTCGCGGAGCGCTTCCCCCGGCTGTGGGACCGCTTCAGAGGCTGAGCGCCGGGCAGCGCCCGGCGAAGGAGACGGCCTAGTAGTGGGTACCGCCGTCGATGCGGATCTCCGTACCGGTGATGAAGGCGCCGTCCTCGGAGCCCAGCATGGCGACGACGCCGGCGACGGTCTGCGGGCCGGCGAAGCCCTGGCCGATGGCCGGGGCCAGCTTGGCGAACAGGCTCCAGTCGGTGTCCTCGGGCAGGCCGGGGCCGTTGCCCGTGGTCATGCCGCTCTCGATGGAGCCGGGTGCGACGGCGACGAAGCGCAGGCCCTGCTTGCTGTACTCGGCGGCCAGCGCGTGGGTCATGGACTGGATGCCGCCCTTGCTGGCCGCGTACGCGGACATGTACGGGTGCGCGAAGGACGCAGAGGTGGAGCTGAAGTTCACGACGACCGGCTGGTCGCCCTCCAGCAGCGCCGGGAGCGCCTCGCGGATCACCAGGAAGGTGCCGGTGAGGTTGACCCCGATGACCTTGTTCCAGAACTCGAGGGTGGTCTGGTGGGTGTGCGCGGAGCGCAGGATGCCCGCCGCGTTGACCAGCACGTCGAGCCCGCCGAGCGTCTGGACGGCGGCGGCGATGCCGCTCTGCACGGCGGCCTCGTCGGATATGTCGAGGACGGCGGTGGTGAGCCGGTCGGCGCGCCCGTCGGCGAGGGCCTGGTCGGCGGTCGCCTTCAGGCCCGCCTCGCTCACGTCCACGGTGTGGACGCGGCCGCCCTCGGCGAGGATGCGGTGGACGGTGGCCTGGCCGATGCCGGAGCCGCCGCCGGTGATGAGGACGCGACGTCCTTCGTAACGGTTCATGGGGCGAGCGTACCGCCGGGATGACACGTTTTGCCAGAGTGTCAAAGCATGCAATCTCGGGCGGGCGCGGGAGGTAGGCTTCACCCGTGAGATCCCCTCGTCCGTACGCTCCCCAGGCCGGCCCCGGAGCCCAGTCGCTGACCGAGCGCCGCAAGGCCGCCACCCAGCTCGACATCGCCCGCGCGGCCTGCGAACTGTTCGCCGAGCACGGTCCCGACGGCACCACCGCCGAGGACATCGCGCACCGGGCCGGCGTGGCACTGCGCACGTTCTACCGGTACTTCCGCAACAAGCAGGAGGCCGTGGCCCCGCTGCTCGCCGGCGGCGGCGACGCCTGGCGCGCCCTGCTCGCCGAGGAGGACCCCGGCACCCCGCTCGGCGAGGCCCTGGAACGCGCGGTGACCCGCTCGCTCAGCGACTCCCAGGCGGTGGAGGAGGGCCTGGAGGTGACCCGCGGCCTGCTCCGCGCGGCCCAGGCCGACGAGGCGCTGCGCGCGGTCTGGTACCGCGTGAACCAGGACTCCGAGGAGCGCCTGGTCCCGGTGATCGCCCGACTGGCCGGCGTGGACGCCGACCCCCTGGGCATCCGCCTCCTCGCGGCGGCCGCCACGGACGCCATCCGCATCTCCCTGGAACTCTGGTCGACCACGGAAGCCCCGGTCGCGGGCCCCGGCTCCCCACCGGAACTCGCGGTCCGCTGCCTGCGCGACCTGACGGGCGCGATGCCGCTGCTGCGCAAGGTCAGAGGAAACGGTCAGACTTCAGCCTGAGCTGCTCGGAGAAGAACGCGGCGGCATCGGGCCGCATCCGGGCCAGGGCCACCATCGCGGTCACGATGACATCGGCGACCTCGGCCTCCACGTCGTTCCACGTGTGCGAGGTGCCCTTGCGCGGATTGGTCCCCTTGGCCCCGATGACGGCCTGCGCCGCCTCCCCGAACTCCTCGCCGATCTTGAGGATCTGCAGGGTCACACTCTCCTCGTGCGCCATCCCCCGCTCCCGGTCGTACGCATCGAACCGCGCGGCGAGGGCACCAACGGTCTTCCACTGATCGTCCATGCCCCGAACCTAGCCGGAAAACGGCGGAGCCCCGCCCCTCTCCGAGGAGAAGGGCGGGGCTCCGCAAGACCGGCCGATCAGCGGCCGGCCGTCAGCTCTGCGACTTAGATGTCGAAGTAGAGCTCGAACTCGTGCGGGTGCGGGCGCAGGGCGATCGGGGCGATCTCGTGCGTGCGCTTGTAGTCGATCCAGGTCTCGATCAGGTCCGGGGTGAAGACACCGCCGGCCAGGAGGTACTCGTGGTCGTCCTCCAGGGCCTTGAGGACGTCCTCGAGGCTGGTCGGGACCTGCGGGACGCTCGCGTGCTCGTCCGGGGAGAGCTCGTAGAGGTCCTTGTCGATCGGCTCCATCGGCTCGATCTTGTTCTTCACACCGTCGAGGCCGGCCAGCAGGAGGGCCGAGAACGCCAGGTACGGGTTCGAGGACGGGTCCGGGGCGCGGAACTCGACGCGCTTCGCCTTCGGGTTCGAGCCCGTGATCGGGATGCGCATGGCGGCGGAGCGGTTGCGCTGCGAGTACACCATGTTGACCGGCGCCTCGAAGCCCGGGACCAGGCGGTGGTAGGAGTTCACCGTCGGGTTGGTGAACGCCAGCAGCGACGGGGCGTGCTTGAGGATGCCGCCGATGTAGTAGCGCGCGGTGTCCGACAGGCCCGCGTAGCCGGCCTCGTCGTAGAACAGCGGGTCGCCGTTCGCCCACAGCGACTGGTGCACGTGCATGCCCGAGCCGTTGTCACCGAAGATCGGCTTCGGCATGAAGGTCGCGGTCTTGCCGTTGCGCCAGGCGACGTTCTTCACGACGTACTTGAAGAGCATCAGGTCGTCGGCCGCGGCGAGCAGCGTGTTGAACTTGTAGTTGATCTCGGCCTGGCCGCCGGTGCCGACCTCGTGGTGCTGGCGCTCGACCTGGAGGCCCTGGGCGTCCAGCTCGAGGGAGATCTCGGCGCGCAGGTCGGCGAAGTGGTCGACCGGGGCGACCGGGAAGTAGCCGCCCTTGTAGCGGACCTTGTAGCCGCGGTTGTTCTCCTCGGAACCGGTGTTCCAGGCGCCGGCCTCGGAGTCGATGTGGTAGAAGCCCTCGTTCGCGGTGGTCGCGAAGCGCACGCTGTCAAACACGTAGAACTCGGCCTCGGGGCCGAAGTACGCGGTGTCGGCGATGCCGGTGGAGGCGAGGTAGGCCTCGGCCTTCTTCGCGACGTTGCGCGGGTCGCGGCTGTAGGCCTCGCCCGTGATCGGGTCGTGGATGAAGAAGTTGACGTTCAGCGTCTTGTCACGGCGGAACGGGTCCAGGCGCGCGGTCGTGATGTCGGCACGCAGAGCCATGTCGGACTCGTGGATCGCCTGGAAGCCGCGGATCGAGGAGCCGTCGAAGGCGAGCTCCTCCGCCGGGTCGAATGCCCGAGCCGGGATGGTGAAGTGCTGCATCACACCAGGCAGGTCGCAGAAGCGGACGTCGACGAACTTGACGTCGTTCTCCTCGATGTACTGCTTCACTTCGTCGGCGTTCTGGAACATCCAACTCCTCCTACTCCCGACCCCGGGGCAGGGCGGGCTTTATAGCTCGTGGTGCGTCAGTGCGGTGCCGCACGCTGACCCGACCATAAGCAGGCGGGATTTCTCAAGCATGACCCATTTGTTTCGCACAAGTTAACCAGGGTCCCGCCGGAATGCCGTGGAGCCGCACAGGTACCGTGTTCGGGTGGACAACAGGCAAGCACTCGGATCCTGGCTCTCCGGCCCCCGCGCGGCCGCCGAGGACATGGGCGTCGACTTCGGCTACCCGGGCCGGCGGCTCGGCCTGCCCCAGGAGGGGCCCGGCTCCGCGGCCCGGTTCGGGCGCCGGCTCGGCGGTGTCGCCATCGACTGGATCGGCTGCCAGGTGATCGCATACGGGCTGATCACGGGCGGCAACGCGACCGCCACGGGCAACTGGACGCTGGCCCTCTTCGTGGTGCTGAGCATCCTCACCGTCGGCACCGTGGGATTCACCCCCGGGAAGCGGCTCGTGGGCCTGCGGGTCGTCGCGCTGGACGGCGGCCGCCTCGGCCTCGGCCGGGTCGTGCTGCGCACGGTGCTGCTCGCCCTCGTCATCCCGGCGCTGGTCTGGGACCGGGACGGGCGCGGCCTGCACGACCGGCTGGCCCGCGCCGTCCAGGTGAGGATCTGACCCGCCCGCAGCAATACGCACAGGGGCGCCCCCGAAGCCGTTCGGCTCGGGGGCGCCCCTGTGTCGTACGCGCGGTGCGTTGTGCGTTAAGCGTTGTATACGAAAAGCGGGTCAGCGCATCTTTCCGCCGCGCGGCATCCGCATGCCCTTGGGCATCGGGCCCTTCGGCAGCGGCATGTTGCTCATGAGATCGCCCATGGCACGCAGCTTGTCGTTGACCTGGGTGATCTGCGGGCCGTCCAGCACGCGCGGCAGCTTGAGCAGCGTCGTGCGCAGCTTCTTCAGCGGGACCTCGCCCTCGCCGGTGCCCACGATGAAGTCGTGCACCGGGACGTCCGGCATGATCCGGGCCAGCTTCTTCTTCTCGGCGGCGAGCATCGGCTTCAGCCGGTTCGCGTTGCCCTCGGCGATCAGTACGACGCCGGCCTTGCCCACGGCCCGGTGGACGATGTCCTGGCTCCGGTTCATCGCGATGGCCGGGGTGGTGCTCCAGCCCCGTCCCACGTTGTCCAGTACGGCCGCGGCCGCGCCCGGCTGTCCCTCCATCTGCCCGAAGGCAGCCCGCTCGGCCCGCCGTCCGAAGACGATCGCCATCGCGAGGAACGCCACCAGGAAGCCCAGAATGCCCAGGTAGACCGGGTGGTCGATCAGGAAGCCGATCGCAAGAAAGACACCGAAGGTGACGATTCCCACGCCCGCGACGATCAGACCGACCTTCGGGTCGGCCTTGCGCGTCATCTTGTACGTCAGGGCGATCTGCTTCAGTCGCCCGGGGTTCGCAGCAGTCTCTGCGTTTGACTTCCTCGCCATACAGCGAAGTTTACGTGGCCTGCGGGGTCCGGGTCGCCGCGGCCTCGAGTACGTGCTCGGTTTCGACCCGGTCCTTGGCCCGGCGGCGGTCCTCGAGGACGGCGGTCCATGCATTGCGGCGGGCGCCGCTCATGAGCAGCGACTCGAAGCCCCGGAAGGCGTCGGTGAACGACGGAATGGCGATGGCGCGTACGGGCGCGGCCTGCATGATGTCGATCCCTTTCACGGTGCTCACGGTGCTCATCGGGGGGCTTGGGGTGCGCGGCGGGGTGGGTCGGCGGTGCGCGGCGGTGTGCGCGGTGCGTGGACCCATCGTCACTGACTGGTGTTACCAGGGCATGACCGGTCGGTCAAACGGTGATGAAACATTTACGCGGCCCGCCGGGCTCTTCGTTACAAAGAGCCTAGGGGCCGCGTGGATGCGGTGTTACTGATTGGTAGGACTTTGTGCGTGAGTTCACACAGTCCGTGTGGTAGCGCGCGTCACACCGTCGCGCGCTTCTCCCCGCCTGCGGTCGAGCTCCGCCTCGGCACCGCTCCGGCCGAGTGCCCGCCCTCGTACCTCGGGCGGACCCTCGACCTGCGCTCAGACTCGGCTGCGCTTCTCCATCGCCTGCTGGTAGAGGCGACCCGCCCGGTACGAGGACCGGACCAGCGGGCCGGACATCACACCGGAGAAGCCGATCTCCTCGGCCTCCTTCGCCAGCTCCACGAACTCGTCCGGCTTCACCCAGCGCTCGACGGGGTGGTGCCGCGGCGAGGGCCGCAGGTACTGGGTGATGGTGATGAGCTCGCAGCCGGCCTCGTGGAGGTCCTTCAGCGCCTGCGAGACCTCCTCGCGCTCCTCGCCCATGCCGAGGATCAGGTTCGACTTGGTGACCAGGCCGTAGGCGCGCGCCCGGGTGATCACGTCGAGCGAGCGCTCGTAGCGGAAGCCGGGGCGGATCCGCTTGAAGATCCGCGGCACCGTCTCGACGTTGTGCGCGAAGACCTCGGGGCGGGAGGCGAAGACCTCCTCCAGCAGCTCCGGGACCGCGTTGAAGTCGGGGGCCAGCAGCTCGACCTTGGTGCGCCCGCCCTCGCGGCCCGCCGTCTGCCCGTGGATCTGGCGCACGGTCTCGGCGTACAGCCAGGCACCGCCGTCGGCCAGGTCGTCGCGCGCGACGCCGGTGATCGTGGCGTAGTTCAGGTCCATCGTGACGACCGACTCGCCGACGCGGCGCGGCTCGTCCCGGTCCAGGGCCTCGGGCTTGCCCGTGTCGATCTGGCAGAAGTCACAGCGCCGGGTGCACTGGTCGCCACCGATGAGGAAGGTGGCCTCGCGGTCCTCCCAGCATTCGTAGATGTTCGGACAACCGGCCTCCTGGCACACCGTGTGCAGTCCTTCGCCCTTCACCAGGGCCTGCATCTTGGTGTACTCGGGACCCATCTTCGCCCGGGTCTTGATCCACTCGGGCTTGCGCTCGATGGGGGTCTGGCTGTTCCGGACCTCGAGGCGCAGCATCTTGCGTCCGTCGGGTGCGACTGCGGACACGACCGGCTCCCTGTGACTTCGATTCTTCGGCGCCCACCAGGGTACGCCCGTAAATTCGTACGCTCTTACGTCGGCCAACCGGTGGACGGCCGGACCCATTCCCCGGCCGCTAGGCGCCCGCCACCTGCTCGATCTCCCGGGGCCGCAGCTCCGCGTGCTCCAGTACGTCCTTCAGGTGCCGTTCGACGACCGGCAGCACCTCGGCGATGGTGACCTCGCGGCCCAGTTCGTACGAGAGCGAGGTCACACCGGCGTCCCGGATGCCGCAGGGCACGATCCGGTCGAACCACGTGTTGTCCGGGTTCACGTTGAAGGAGAAGCCGTGCATCGTGACGCCCTTGGCGACCCGGATGCCGATCGCGGCGAGTTTGCGGTCCTCGCGGCGCTGGCCGGCGTTCGACGGGGCGTACTCGGGACCGTTGAGCCGGGCGTCGAACTCGTCGTCGCCGATGCGCGGGTCGAAGTCGAGGCTGAGGCCGCCGATCCTGGGGCGCTCCTGCACCGGGTCGCCGAGCACCCACACGCCGGAGCGGCCCTCGACCCGGGTGGTCTCCAGGCCGAACTCGGCGGCGGTGCGGATCAGCGCCTCCTCCAGCCGGCGCACGTGCGCGACGACGTCGACCGGACGGGGCAGCTTCATGATCGGGTAGCCGACCAGCTGGCCCGGGCCGTGCCAGGTGATCTTGCCGCCGCGGTCCACGTCCACGACGGGCGTGCCGTCCAGCGGGCGCTCGTTGTCCGCGGTGCGCCGGCCGGCGGTGTAGACGGGCTGGTGCTCCAGCAGGAGGCAGGTGTCGTGTATCTCGTCCGCGAAGCGCGCGGCGTGGACCCGCCGCTGCTCCTCCCAGGCCTGGGTGTACTCGACGTAATCGGGTCCGAAGCCCAGATGGACAAACCCAAGCTCAGCCACCGCAGCGCCTCCTCGTTGAACCTGCCGTGTGCACGTATCGCACCCAGCCAAGAGTACGGCGGCCGGTTCCCGCCCCCTCAGCCGCCCGCCGGCGGCCCCTCCGCGGGGCCCGGCGGCAGCGGCCTGGGCCGCCTGCGGCCCCGGGGCGGCCGGTCCGGGTCCTCGTCGGCGCGCGGCAGCCGCCGGTGGCCCTCCGAGTGGTCGTTGACCCAGCCGCAGACCCCGCACGCGTACCGGCCGTCCAGACCCGCGATGTACGTGCCGCACCGCCGGCACTCGGCTTCGGTGAGCTCGGGCGCGGGCAGCGGCGCGGTGGCGTCGGCGGAGGGCTCCGCCCTCGTGGGCCTGCGGGTCATGTCGCGCAGCGTACGCGGACGGAGGGGTCGGTCCGTAAAGGGCCCTACCGGTTCTGCACACGATCGGATGAATGTGGGGCAGAGGGGGCGGTACGAGCGAAGTTCGCCGCTACATTCACGCCGTTCACAGGGCCGGGACTCCGGTCCGTCACGTCAGGAAACCGTGGAGCCGATGACGGAACGACCTGCCCAGCGCGTCCCCAACCGGCAGCTCGCGGCGCTGATCGCGGAAGCCGGGTTCTCCAACGCCGGTCTGGCCCGCCGCGTCGACCAGCTCGGCCTGGAGCACGGTCTCGATCTGCGGTACGACAAGACCTCCGTGACCCGATGGCTGCGCGGGCAGCAGCCGCGCGGGACCACTCCGGCGCTGATCGCGGAGGTCTTCACCCGGCGCCTGGGACGGCGGCTCTCCGCGCAGGATCTGGGCCTGGACGCCTGCGCGCCCGTCTACGCCGGTCTGGAGTTCGCGGCCACCCCCGAGGAGGCGGTGGACATCGCCAGCGGGCTGTGGCGCAAGGACTCCGGCTCCCACGCCGAGCTGCGGAAGATCGCGTTCACCCCCGCCGGGCTGGTCGTGCCCAGCCGGGACTGGCTCATCGGGCGGGCCGACGAGCGCGTGGGCCGCGGCGCGGACCCGGCGGCCGCGGCCCGCGTGCCGGTGCAGGGCCGGGCCTCGGTGCCCCGGCAGCGGCAGATCGACCGGGGGCCCGGCCAGCGGGTGACCAGCGGGGACATCGCGGCGCTGCGGTCGGTGAGCGAGCTGTTCCGGACCCTGGACCAGGCCTACGGCGGCGGGCACGCCCGGCAGGCCCTGGTGCGCTACCTCGAGCACGAGGCCGAGCCCATGCTCCGCGGCACCTACGGGGAGACCACCGGGAGGCGGCTCTTCTCGGCCGCCGCCGACCTGACCCGGCTCGCGGGCTGGACCTCGTACGACATCGCCGCGCACGGACTCGCCCAGCGGTACTTCGTGCAGGCCCTGCGCCTCGCGCAGGCCGCCGGGGACCGGCCGTACGGCTCGTACGTGCTGGTGACCATGAGCCGGCAGGCCGTCTACCTCGGCCACGGCCGGGAAGCCGTGCAGCTGGCCCGCGTCGCGCAGCAGGGCGTCGGCGCCGGGCCGCCGCCGGTGGTGCAGGCGCTCCTGCACGCGGCGGAGGCCCGCGGGCACGCGGTGCTCGGCGAGGTCCGGGCGGCGACGGCCTCGCTGGTGCGGGCCGAACGCGCGCTGGGCGGGGCCCGGCCCGGGGACGACGTACCGCACTGGGCGCGGCTGTTCGACGAGGCGCAGCTGGCGGACGAGTTCGGACACTGCCACCGGGACCTCCAGCAGTACCGGGCCTCGGCGCAGCACGCGGAGCGCTCGCTCCAGCTGCGCGCACCGGGGTTCGCGCGCTCGCGGCTGTTCTGCCGGGTGGTGCTGGCCACGGCCCGGCTGGGGCTGGGTGAGCTGGACCAGGCGTGCGCGCTGGGCGCGGAGGCGGCGCAGCAGGCGATGGAGATGCGATCGGTGCGCGCGGTGGAGTACGTACGGGACTTCGAGCGCCGGCTGGAGCCGTACCGGGACGCCTCGGCGGTGCGGACGTACCGGGACCGGGTCGCGGCGCTGTCGTGAGGCGACGACGGCACCGAGGCCGACGCGGTCAGGCGGTCGGAGGGGTCGGAACGGTCGGAGCGGTCGGAGGGGTCAGGCGTGGGCCCGGTTCCGCAGGGGGGAACCGGGCCCTGGCACGGTGGTTCTCAGGCCACCGCCGCAACGGAGGGCTCCGCGCTCGCCGGGAGCCGGATGCCGAAGTCGCGCAGGACGGCCGTGGCGGCGCGGCGGGCCGAGTGCAGCGCCCCCTGGACGGTGTTGGAGTCGCGGTGGTCGCCGCACACGTACAGCCCGGCCAGGACCCGGACCGGACGGCGCAGGTCGTAGGGCGGCGGCATCGCGGGTACGGCCTCCGGGGTGTGGTGGACGGCCAGCAGCTCCCAGTCCCGGGTGCCGGTCTCGTACAGCCGGGCGAGGCGCGAGGAGACCGTGCGCATGGGCGGCGGCGGGCCGAGCACGGTGGTGGTGACCAGGCTCCGGCCGGCCGGGGCCCGCGTCGGGTCGACCGCGCTCATCACGGCGGTGTGGGCGACGGGCCACCTGGGATCGCCGTCGAGCAGGAGCGAGCCGTCCCACGGAAGCGGGGCGGCGGTGGCGTGGTGGATGACGGTGACCTCGTGGAAGTCCGGCACCCGCAGCCCCGGCAGCAGTCCGGCGGCGGCCCGCGCGCCGGTGGCCAGGACGGCCGAGCGGCAGCTGAAGTCGCCGTGCTCCTCGGTGGTGACCAGGTTGGTCGCCACCGACCGGACCCGGACCCCGGTGCGCACGGTGCCGGGCGGCAGCCCGGCTGCGAGCAGCTCGGGCAGGGCCGCGGCGCCGCCCTCGGGCACGGCGAGCCGGCCGCGGGCGAAGGTGCGCAGGGCGAGGTCGGCGACCCGGCTGGAGGTGGTGAGCTCCGGATCGCGGAGCAGGGCGGCGAGCAGGGGCCGCAGGGTCGTGCCGAGGCCCCGGGAGCGCAGGGCGGCGAGTGCCGTGCGCTCGGGGCGGGCCAGTACGCGGTCCACGGGCAGGGCGGCGAGCCGGCCGAGGTAGGCGCTGAGCCGGGCCTGGTCGAAGGAGCCGCTGGCCAGCGCGCGGGCCGGGGTCAGCGCTCCGGCGCGCAACTGCCTGCCGTCCGTGTGGACGAGCGCCCCCGGCGCGAAGGGACGCAGGACCAGACCGGCCAGGCCGGGGGTCCGATCGAGCTCCGTGTACGAGGTGTTGAGCAGCTGCCCGATCCGGTCCAGCCGGAATCCGTCGACCTGCTCGGTGGCCATCCGGCCGCCGGGATCGTCGGCGGCCTCCAGAACGGTGACCGTGACCCCTGCTGCGATCAGGTGGTGTGCCGCCGCGAGTCCTGAGACTCCGGCTCCTACGATGACGACGTCCGCATGCTGTGCGGCGCGGTGTGAGCTGCTGAGCACGTGCCCCTCCCCGAGGTCGGCGCGGCTGTGTGGGAATCCTCCTTCCCCCAACGAGCTCCAGGGGAACCTGAGTTCGATGGGGTATTGCGGTCAACTACGGTCGCACGGCGGTCGCATCCGGGTCACAAACGGTCGCACGGGGGTGGGGCGCGCGCTGCCGGGCGGTTCGGGCAGGGCCCGGCGGCGCCGCGCGCGGCGCGGAGCCGCGGGCGCGGGCGGGGCGGGGGGCGCAGGCGGGGCGGAAGGCGCAGGCAGGGCGGGGGCGCAGGCAGGGCGGGGGTGAGCCCGGTTCTACCGGCCGAGCGCGGCCCGGATCGCCTCGTCGATCCCCGGGTACCGGAAGGTGAACCCGGTCTCCAACAGCCGGGCGGGCCGCACCCGCTGACTGCCGAGCACGTCCCCGGCGAACTCCCCCAGCACCACGCGCATGGCCGGCGCCGGTACGGCGAACAGCGTCGGCCGGTGCAGTACGCGGCCCATCGCGGCGGTGACCTCACGGTTGGTCAGCGGCTCGGGGGCGGTCAGGTTGACGGGGCCGGACAGCTCCGGGGTGTCGATGGCATGCCGCAGGGCGGCGATCTCGTCGTGCATGGAGATGAAGGACCAGTACTGCCGGCCGTTGCCGAGCCGGCCGCCGATCCCGGCCCGGAAGATCGGGAACAGCTTGCCCCAGGCCCCGCCCTCGGCGGCGACCACCAGTCCGGTCCGGGCGAAGACGGTCCGTACGCCGGCCTCTTGGGCGGGGGCCGCGGCCGCCTCCCACTCGACGCAGACCTCGGGCAGGAAGCCCCGCCCTGCCGGGGCGTGCTCGTCGACGGCGCGGTCGCCGGTGTCGCCGTAGTAGCCGATGGCGGAGCCGCTGACGAAGACGGCGGGCGGCTCGTCGAGCGCGGCGATCGCCCGGGCGAGCGCGTCGGTGCCGCCGACCCGGCTGTCCCGGATCTCCTTCTTGTACGCGGCGGTCCACCGGTGATCGCCGACCCCGGCCCCGGCGAGGTGGACGACGGCCGCGCAGCCGGCGAGCCCGGTGGGGCCGACGTACCCGCACCGCGGGTCCCAGGTCGCCTCGTCGGGTGCGGCGGCCGTGCGGCGCACGAAGCGGACCACGTCGTGGCCGTCTGCGCGCAGGGACCGTACGAGGGCCTTGCCGATGAGGCCGCTGGAGCCGGTGATGGCGATACGCATGCCCCCATGATGCAGGTCCGCCGCGCGGCGCATCCGGTGGCGCTGCGCGAGCCTTCTCCCCCGCCCCGTCCCGTTCCCCGAGCTCCGCCCGGACCCGCCCAGGCACAGCGCCGCCGCCGCGGGCCGACCCGAACCCCACAGGCCCAAACACCACGCCGGGACGTCCGGGCGCGGCGCCGCTGCCGGGGGTCGGCCCGGAACCTCACAGGCCCCCGCACCACGCCGGGGCGTGCGTGCGCCGCCGCCGGGAGCCAGCCCCCGAACCCCACAGGCCCCGCACCGCGCACGGGACGTCCGCGTGCGGCGCCATCGTTCGGGGCCGGCCCCGAACCCGAGAGGCCCCCACCGCGCCCGGGACAACCGAGCACGGCGCCGCCGCCGGGAGCGGCCCGGAACCCCGCAGCCCCCGCACCGCGCCCGGGGCGTCCGGGGGGGGTGGTGCCGTTGTCGGGGGCCCGCGCGGGCCGGCCCGCGGGGTCTCCGCGCCGGGGCGTCCGGGATCAGGTGGTGCCCAGCCAGGTGCCGACCGCGTACGTGACCGTCATCGCCAGGGCGCCCCCGGCGACATTGCGCAGGACTGCCCGGAGGGCAGGCGCGCCGCCGAGCCGGGCGCTGGTCACCCCGCACAGCGTGAGCGCCCCCAGCACCGCCACCACCGTCACCGGCACCCGCTCCGACGCCCCCGGCAGCGCGATCGCCAGCAGCGGGAGCAGCGCCCCCACCGTGAACGCGACCAGGCTCGCGAACGCCGCGTGCCACGGGTTGACCAGCTCGTCGGGATCGATCCCGAGCTCCACCCTCGCGTGCGCCTTCAGCGCGTCCCGCTCCGTCAGCTGCTCCGCCGCCTCCCTCGCCAGCTCCCGGCTCAGCCCCCTGGCCCGCAGCAGCTCGGTCAGTTCCTCCAGCTCCGCCTCCGGCTCCGCCGCCAGCTCCTGCCGCTCCGTCTCCAGCGCGGCCCGCTCCGAGTCCCGCTGGGAGCTCACCGAGACGTACTCCCCCGCCGCCATCGACAGCGACCCCGCCAGCAGCCCGGCCACCCCAGCCTCCAGGATCGACGTGCGCGAGGTGGTGGCCCCGGCCACGCCCACCACCAGGCCTGCGGTGGAGATGATCCCGTCATTCGCGCCGAGCACCCCCGCGCGCAACCAGTTCAGCCGCGTGCTGATCGCCGCGCTCTGCTCCGCCCCGTCCGCATCCGTCACGGGACCACTGTCGGCGCCCGGACCCCGCAGGGCCACCCGGCGGGCCGGTCCGGCGTGCGCGGCCCCGGCCCCCGTACCAGGGTGGAAGGGTGAGACGCCGACGCGAGGAGCCTGGCTGGCTGCAAGGAAAGCCGCCACCACGCTGGGCGCGGCTCGCGCCCGCGGTGGCGCTGGTGGTGCTGGTGCTCGCGCAGCGCATCACCCCGGGCGACATCGAGCTGGGCTTCTTCCTCGCGGGCCTGCCCCCGGTGGCGGCCTTCGCGTACGGGGCGGCCGGGACGGCCGTCTTCGCCACGCTGGTGCTCTTCCTGCTCGGGGCGCCGTGGATCGAGGTCGCGCACGCCCACGGGACGGATCTGGCCACGGTGGCCGCGATCGGGCTGCTCAGCGTGGTGATCGCCTGGGTCCGGCGGCGCCGCGACGCGCAGCTGGTCAGTGTGCGGACCGTCGCGGAGGCGGCCCAGCTGGCGGTGCTGCCGCCGGTGCCGGACCGGGTCGGTCCGGTGCGTTGCGCCGGGCTGTACCGGGCCGCCCAGCGCGGCACGCTGGTCGGCGGGGACCTCTACGACGTACGGATCGGGCCGTACGGGGTGCGGGCGCTGGTCGGGGACGTGCAGGGGCACGGTCTGGCCGCCGTCGGCACGGTGGCGGCGCTGCTCGGCGCCTTCCGGGAAGGGGTCCTGGACGATCCGGAGCTCGCGGGGGTGGCCGCCCGGCTGGACCGCAGGCTCCTGGCGGACACCGCGGGCCCGGCCGGCTCGGGCGGCCCGGCCGGCCCGGCGGACACCGCGCGCCCGGCGGACTCGGCGGACTCGGCGGACTCGGCGGACTCGGCGGGCGCCGCCGTCGAGCATCCGGAGCTCTTCGCGACGGCGCTGCTGCTGGAGTTCCCGCCCGGGCTGGACCTCGTACGGATCATCTCGTGCGGGCATCCGCCGGCGCTGCTGCTGCGGGCGTCCACCGTGTCGGAGGTGGCCGTGGAACCGGGCCCTCCGCTGGGGCTCGGGCTCGCCGGATCGGACCTCGCGGTGGTGGCCGGCGTACCGCTGCTGCCGGGCGACCGGCTGCTCGCGCACACGGACGGGGTAACGGAGGCCCGGGATGCGGCGGGCGACTTCTACCCGCTGGCCGCCAGGGTCCCGGGCCTCTCGAAGGACCCGGCGGGCCTGGTCGAGGCGGTGTGGCAGGACCTGGTGGCGTTCACCGACGGCGGCCCCCGCGACGACGTGGCCCTGCTGGTGCTGTCGATTCCGGACGCCGCGGAGCCCGTATGACTCTGTGAGACCCGGCGCCGCAGAGCTCAGGAGCCACCAGTGCCGGCCTCAGGACGGCGGCGACAATCGGCAGAACCGGCAGCACGGCGAAGTAAAGCCCGCCACCCGCGGCAACGCCGCAATGGGTCCGTACGCGCCCGCTCACCGCAATGCCTCCCTCACGACCCCCCGCGTCGGGCAGAGCGTTCGCGAACACTCTGCCCGACGCGTCCGACCCGGCCGGCTGCTCAGGCTCCGTTGCTGATGATGAAGGCGCGGACCAGCCTGCACGTGACGTTCGACGGGCGGTGGACGCCCGTGCGGACGGCCATCGTGCGGATCTTCCGGTTGGTGGCGCGGCGGGCGTCGTACGTCCCCGAGTCGAGCAGGGATATCGCCAGCCGCATCGCCTTCAGACGGCGGTTGTGGCTCTCGTACCACTCGCGGGGCAGGCCCGCCGGCAGCGGCTTCTTCTTGACGGGCTCAATGGTCGTGGCAGTGGCCATCTACAGCCTCCCAAACGGTAGTTGGCGTCCTGTCGTTCTCCCTCGATTTTACCGGGGACCACTGACAAAAGCCCCTGGCCAGACAGGCTCTGGCTAGGCTGGGGGACATGGAGATCTGGATCAATCCCGCCTGTTCGAAGTGCCGCAGCGCGCTGACCCTGCTGGACGCCGAGGGCGCCGAGTACACGGTGCGCCGCTACCTGGAGGACGTGCCCTCCGAGGACGAGATCCGCGAGGTCCTGGACCGGCTCGGCCTGGAGCCGTGGGACATCACGCGCACCTCGGACCCGCTCGCGAAGGAGACCGGCGTACGGGACCTGCCGCGCGAGGAGACGGACGCGGCCCGGGGCCGCTGGATCGCCCACCTGGCGGCGCACCCGAAGCTCATCCAGCGCCCGATCATCACGGCGGAGGACGGCACGGCGGTGGTCGCCCGCTCGGAGGAGGCGGTCCGCGAGGCCCTGTCCCGGCGGGGCTGAGCCGGTCCACCGCCTCCCCGGGGCGGCCGCCGGAACCGGGGCCGACCTGCGCGGACGGCCCCTTCGGCGGCTCGGCGCGGCCGCCTAGGCTCCCGGCATGACGTCCGACGACACCGCGCCCGGCACGAGCACCACCGCCACCGCGCCCGGCACCGGCGCGGGCACCACCGCTGCCGCCACCGCGCCCGGCACGAGCGCCGGCACCACGGCCACCGCCACCGCGGCCGGCACGGGCGCCGGTATCGGCGCCGACCTGCATCTCGAGCTTCCCGCGCACGGTGCCCGGCGTACCGCCCTCGCCCAGGCCCTGCGCGAAGCCGTGCGCAGCGGGCGGCTCTCCGGCGGGACCCGGCTGCCGGCCTACCGGGCGCTGGCCGCCGACCTCGGGCTGGCCCGCAACGCCGTCGCCGACGCGTACGCCGAGCTGGTGGCCGAGGGCTGGTTCACCGCCCGGCAGGGCTCCGGCACCCGGGTCGCCGAGGGGGCGGCCACCGCCGCCGCCCCGGCCGGCCCGGCCCCGGCCGCCGCCGAGGGGCCCCGCCACGACCTGCTCCAGGGCAAGCCCGACCCCGCGTCCTTCCCGCGGGGCGCCTGGTCCGCGAGCGCCCGGCGGGCCCTGGCCGAGGCCCCCACCGAGGCCTTCGGGCCCGGCGATCCCCGGGGCCGCCCGGAGTTGCGGCGGGCACTGGCCGCGTACCTGTCCCGGGCCCGGGGCGTGCGTACCGGGCCGGAGAACATCGTGGTCTGCTCCGGCTTCGCGAACGGCCTGCGGCACCTCGCGTCGCTGCGGCCCCGCGACTGGGCCGTGGAGGAGTACGGGCTCCCCTTCCACCGCGGCATCCTCGAAGCCGCCGGGGTCCGCCCGCACCCCGTCCCGGTCGACGAGGACGGCGCCCGCCCGGACGGGATCCCGGCCCGGGCGCGCACGCTGCTGCTGACCCCGGCTCACCAGTTCCCGACGGGTGCCCGGCTGCTGCCGGCCCGGCGGGCCGCCGTCGTGGAATGGGCCCGTACGGCGGGCGGGCTGATCGTGGAGGACGACTACGACGGGGAGTTCCGCTACGACCGCAAAGCGGTCGGCGCCGTGCAGGGCCTGGCCCCCGAGCACGTCGTCTACGCGGGGTCGCTGAGCAAGTCCCTCTCCCCCGCGATCCGCCTGGGCTGGCTCGTGCTGCCGGACCACTTGGTGGACCGGGTCCTGGCGGCGAAGGGCCTGCGGGAGTCCTGGGCGAGCGCCCTGGACCAGCTGGCACTGGCCGACTTCATCGCGTGCGGCGCGTACGACCGCCACATCCGCCGCATGCGCCACCGCTACCGCGGCCGTCGCGACCAGCTGGTCTCCGTACTGGCCTCCCACGCCCCGGAGTTGCGGGTGACGGGGATCTCGGCGGGGCTGCACGCGGTCGTGGAGCTCCCGCCGGGGACGGAGGCCGCGGCGCTGGAGGCGGCCCGGGCGGCGGGCCTGGCGCTGGACGGCCTGTCGGAATACCGGCATCCGGCTGCGGCCGGGGCGGGCCGGGAGGGACTGGTGGTGGGGTACGCGGCGTCGCCGGAAGCGGCGTTCGGCCGGGCGGTGGAGGCACTGGCGGGGACCGTCGGGCGCGCGGGCACGGAGGGGCGGTAGTCCCCGCCGGCTTGCGGGCACGGCGGAGCGGTAGTCCCCGCCGGCCTCGCGGACGCCACCATCGGACTGGCCGTCATCGTGGCCAACGCCGTCATCACGTAGCCCCGGTTCGGCCCGGCCGCCCGGCCCCGGCCCGGCCCGCCCCCTCAGGCAGGCAGTTGCGCCTCCGCCTCGGCCAGGATCTCCGTCAGCCGGGCCGCGAACTCCGCGTCGCGCGGGTCCGCCACCCCGGTCCGGACCGCGGTGAGCAGCGCGTCCAGGGCGCGCCCGTACGCGCCGGGTACGTCGGTCCAGTCGGGCAGCGAGAACACCCCTTCGGCCCCGCGCAGTTCCAGCCCCACCCCGGCCGCCGCGGCCGGCGCGCCCAGGCTGAGCACGGCGGTGCTGGCGGCGCCGGAGGCGTGGCGCAGGGAGAGCTGGACCACGTCGGAGGGCCCGCGGGCGGCGGTGACGGCCGTGACGTCGCCCAGGACCGGGATCAGGACGGACAGCGCGTGCGGCCCGACGTCCCAGAGCCCGCCCTTGGCCTTGCGCCAGGGCGAGTCGGCGTACGCGCTGGGCGTGCCGTCGGGCGGGAAGACGGCGCCGAGCCAGTGGGCGCTCGCCGTGAACCACCCGGAACGGCCGGCCTGCTCGGCGACCCAGCCGGCGGCGGGCTCGGCGAAGCGCAGGGTGAGGAAGACGACGGAGGCGACGCCGTGCCGGGCGACGGCGTCGGCCACGGCGCGGGCGTCCTCGACGGTGGTGGAGACGGGTTTGTCGAGCAGCAACTGGCAGCCCGCCGCGGCGGCGCGCACGGCGAGCGGGGCCTGTACGTCCGGCGGCAGGGCGAACGCCACGACGTCGCAGTCGGCGAACAGCGCGTCGGGGTCTTCGTACACCTTCACGCCGTACGCGTCGGCCAGCCCGGCGGCGGCTTCGGGGCGGCGGCCCCACACGCCGGCGAAATCGGAGCCGGCGTGCGCGGCGAGGGCGGGGGCATGGGTGCGGCGGGCCCAGGGGCCGGTGCCCAGCAGGCCGACCCGGGGGCGGGCCGGCGGGCGGGGGGAATCCATGGGGTCACCGGCCGAGGTCAAATCGTACGAAATGCTCACCTGCTCAGTCTGCCCCACTCGGACGGGTGTGCTGCCAGCAACCCGCACAACCCACCCGACCTGCGGCGTAAACCTCGGTAACACGGGGTTCACACATGGGCAACGGACGAGAAATCGCGAGCGGGCACGCTGCGGTCAACACAGCAACGCAATCGCAGCACCACGAACGCAGCACCCGCAGAGTCTGCGCCGCAGCGACGCACCGAAGGATGGGGCCCGTGAGCTACAAGGCTGAGTACATCTGGATCGACGGCACCGAGCCGACGGCGAAGCTGCGCTCCAAGACGAAGATCATGGCCGACGGCGACGCGCTGCCGATCTGGGGCTTCGACGGATCGAGCACCAACCAGGCCGAGGGACACGCCTCCGACCGTGTACTCCAGCCGGTGTTCTCCTGCCCGGACCCGATCCGCGGCGGCGACAACGTCCTCGTGCTCTGCGAGGTCATGAACATCGACATGACCCCGCACGAGTCGAACACCCGCGCGCTGCTGCGTCCGATCGCCGAGCAGTTCGCGGGCCAGGAGCCGATCTTCGGCATCGAGCAGGAGTACACCTTCTTCGACGGCATCCGGCCGCTCGGCTTCCCCGTGGGCGGCTTCCCGGCCGCGCAGGGCGGCTACTACTGCGGTGTCGGCTCGGACGAGATCTTCGGCCGCGAGATCGTCGAGAAGCACCTGGACCACTGCCTCGCGGCGGGCCTGAGCATCTCCGGCATCAACGCCGAGGTCATGCCCGGCCAGTGGGAGTTCCAGGTCGGCCCCGTCGGTCCGCTGGAGGTCTCCGACCAGCTGTGGATCGCGCGCTGGCTGCTCTACCGCACCGCCGAGGACTTCAACGTCTCCGCGACGCTGAACCCGAAGCCGGTGAAGGGCGACTGGAACGGCGCCGGCGCGCACACCAACTTCTCCACGAAGGCGATGCGCGAGGACTACCGCGCCATCATCACCGCGTGCGAGTCGCTGGGCGAGGGCTCGAAGCCGCTGGACCACGTCAAGAACTACGGCGCCGGCATCGACGAGCGCCTGACGGGCCTGCACGAGACCGCCCCGTGGAACGAGTTCAGCTACGGCGTCTCCGACCGCGGCGCCTCGGTCCGCATCCCGTGGCAGGTGGAGAAGGACGGCAAGGGCTACATCGAGGACCGCCGCCCGAACGCGAACGTGGACCCGTACGTGGTGACCCGCCTGATCACGGACACCTGCTGCACGAGCCTGCAGAAGGAGGGCCTGGTCTAGGACCCGGCCTCTCCCGCACCACGACGCGACGCCCGCCGAGCCCTGTGGCCCGGCGGGCGTCGCGCGTTGCGCATTGTGCGTTGCGCGTTTGTCCGTTTGTGCGTCCACGCATCCGACCAGCATGCGATACGGGCCATCGGTCCGGACGCCCGGACCCGGGTCGCCGGGTGACGGTTTGTCCGGTGTTGTCCACGGCGACTCGGGGAATGCTCGCGGAATTTGAGATTCCGCTCCACTACCTGAGACGCGACCTGCCCCGCACCTCCTGCATCTGCTTCAATGGGCCCATGGCCAGCCACTCGCACACCTCGAACGGTCGCAGCGACCTCGAGCCGTTCTGGCCCTCCCGTCAGGACCACGATTTCGACCGGGTGTGTTGCCGCGCGAAGAACGCGCCGGCCCTCTAAAGCCTTCCGGGATCTCCCACCAGACCCTTCCCCGAGGCCTTCGGTCTGCGCGGAACGCGACGACGTACGTACGTCTCCTGCCGACCACTCCGCGTGAAAGAGCTGACCACTCATGTCTCACACCCGTTCCCTGACCTCTGCCGCCTCCGCCGCCTCCGCTGCGACCGCGCCCCTCGCCTACCCGCCCAGTCCGCGCCACCGGCTGCGCGCCGTGGACCGGAACGAGGTCGCCCGCGTGGTCGACCTCCTGCCGCCCGGCGCCACCTGGCTGCCCGCGCCCCAGCACACCCTGCCGACGCTGCCGGGCCAGCCGCCGATGGTCGGCTACCTGGTCCTCGTACCGGCGGACCAGCAGCCGCCGATCGCCTTCGCCCCGCAGTCCGTTCCCGCCCCGGCCGCACCCCGGCCCGCCCCGGTCACCACCGAGGACGCGCTCGTCCGCATCGACGCGGCGCAGCGCTCCGCCGAGATCGAAGGCCGGGTACTCGACCTGACGTACCTGGAGTTCGAGCTGCTCGCCCACCTGGTGGCGCACCCGCACCGCGTGCACACCCGGGACCAGCTGGTGACCACGGTCTGGGGCTACGGTCACGTCGGTGACGGCCGGACCGTGGACGTCCACGTCGCCCGCCTGCGCCGCAAGCTGGGCGCGGCGCACCGCGGCGCGATCCAGACGGTGCGCCGGGTGGGCTACAAGTACGCCCCCTGAGCGCCCGTTCGGCACGGCGCGGCGCCGCGCACGACGGTGGGCCCGTACTCCGCGAGGGAGTACGGGCCCACCGGGCCTTCGGGACGGACCGAGACGTCCTAAGCGGCGGTGGCCGCCTTGGCGCGGCGCGTCGCGAGCACCCCCAGCAGCACGTCGACCGCCAGGAAGGCGACCAGGCTGATGCCGAGCAGCGGTACGAACCACCCGACCACGGCGACCCCGGCGGCGAGCGGGAGCAGCACGGTCAGCGGCACCTTGCGCCAGGCTCCGCGCGGCTGGGCGCGGCCGGCCGAGAGGGTGCGGTCCTTGGTGGGGCGGCGCAGCCACCACATCCGGTAGCCCCAGAAGACCAGGAACATCAGCGCGACGGCGAGCGCGGCGAGCGCGATCTGGTTGGCGGGGCCGAAGGTCTTCCCCATGTGCAGGTCGATGCCGAAGCGCGTCAGCTGCGCGAGGACGGGGTAGTCGGCGAAGCGCAGTTCGTCCATGATCCGGCCGTCGGCGGGGTCCACGGCGACGGAGTCGAGGTGGACCGGCAGCTGCTTGTCCTGCTCCTTGATCACGTAGCCCTTGCCCCGGGCGGGCAGGGTGACGCGGAGCTCCTCGGTGACCCCGGCGGCGCGGGCGGCGGCCACGGCCTTGTCGATGCCGATGTCCGCGGTGGGCGGCGGCGGGGGCATCTCCATGCCCTCGGTCATGACGTGACCGGCGTGCTCGTCGGAGCCGGAGCCCGAACCGGGCGCGAGGGCGGCGGACAGGGAGGGGGTGGCGCCGCCGAGGCTGTCCTGGAGCTGCCCGATGTTCTCGCCCGCGTACTTCGACCAGGTCAGGCCGGTGGCGGAGAGGGCGACGAGTCCGGTGACGGCCCAGAGGCCGACGGCCCCGTGCCAGGAGAGGGTCTTGCGGCGGCCGGTGGCGGCGCGGTCGGGCAGGACGAGCAGAGCCTTGCGGGACCGGCGGCGGCCGATCCACAGGGCGAGTCCGCCGAGTGCGACGACCCACAGCCAGCTCGCGGCGAGCTCGCTGTAGTTCCGGCCGAACTCGCCCAGCTGGAGGCTGGAGTGGAACTCGCTGAGCCAGGCCCGCAGCGGCAGCGCGTCACCTGCGGTGGTCAGCTGTCCGTTGACGTGGGCCGTATACGGATCCACGAACACGGTCCGGGTCTGACCCTCCTCCAGCCCCGGGACCTCCATGATCACGCGGGTGGTCGCCTCGGCGTCGGGCGCGGGCCACACGCCCACGACCTTGCCCTCGGGCGCGGCGCCCCGGGCGGCCGCGACCTGGGCGCTGAGCGGCAGCGCGCTCTCGCCGACCTTGGTGACGGTCAGTTCATCGGAGTAGACGATCTTCTCGGCCTGCCAGGAGCCGGCGTACAGCAGGCCGGTGGCGGCGGCGAGGAACAGCAGCGGGGCTATCAGGATTCCGGCATAGAAGTGCATGCGCAGGAGCAGCGGCCGCAGGGCCGCCCAGGTGCCGGGATTCGAGGAAGCTCCGGCTCTGGCGGATGCGTCGGGTGTGGCGGATGCGTCGGGTGCGGCAGCTGCGTCGGGTGCGTCGGCGTCCGGGGTGCGGACGTCCTGAACCTCTTCAAGGGACATGTGGGTCCTAGGCGTTGGCGAAGACAGGGGTGAACCGGCCCCGGGTCTCGCCGCCTCGCCGATGGAGGAGGTGCGCCGGTCAGGCGCAGGCAGGACGGCCGGGGGCCGTGGCGTGGGTGTCTCGCCACCCGGGCGGGCCGCGGCGCACCAGGGCGTGGGCGGGCACGGCCCCGCGCAGCCTGCGCGGGGGTTCGTGCGAGGGGCGCGGTGCGGGCGGCGGCGGTACGGGGGCCACACGGGCCCGGACCAGTGCGATCGCGCGGGCGAGCGGCCGGGCCGCCAGCAGTCCGGCGGCGCCGAGGACCGCGGCCAGCCGGAACACGGCCGCCTCGCCCCACGCCAGCCAGGCCGCGCAGAACAGCCCGGCGAGCACGTGCGCGGCGATCATGCCGAGGCCGGCGTGCCCGGCCATGTCGGCCATGCCGGCCATCCCGCTCGTGTCCGCCATCCCGGCCATGCCGTCCATGGAGCCCGCACCGGCGGCTCCGGCCGTCGCCTCCGGCAGCGCCGTGGCCGCCAGGTGGTGGTGCCCGGGCATCGGCGCGGGCAGGTGGACGGGCACGGGCACGGCCTGTGCGGTCCGGCCGGGGTGGCCGGCGGACCCCGCCTGGCTGTCGGCGAAGATCAGGTGCAGTACGCCCTGGACGGCGAGCAGCGCCGCGCTGATCCCCACGGGCCCGCGGCGCCGCCCGGCTCCGAGCCACGCGAGCCCGCCGGTCACCCCGAAAGCACCCAGAAGGCCCATCAGGGGAATATCCGCGTCAGACATGTAGGAATGCCCCACAGCACCCAATGCGGTGCACACCGCCGCGAACATCGCGGCCCGTGCGACGCGCAACGGCGCGGGGATTTCAGACATGGCAGGAACATGCTCGCACGGGACCCGGTTCCGCCAGTCCGAGGGCTGTATCCGATCATGATCGGATGAATTCACTGCCATGGCCCCCGCCGACGCTCGGTGCGGTGTATGCGGGCGGGGTCCAGCTCGGCGCGTACGCGCTGGAGAGGCTGGGGACGGCCGAGCGGGACCGGGTGCTGCGGGGCTGCTCGACGCATGTCGACAACCTGGCCGCCGGCCGCTGGGAGACCCTGCTGAGCAGCGCCTTCGTCGTCGAGGAGCCCATGCCGCTGCCGTACGCGCTGCTGCTCGTCGCGGTCCTCGGGTACGCGGAATACGCGTACGGGGCCTGGTGGACGGCCGCGGTGTTCCTGTTCGGGCATGCCGCGGCGACGCTCCTCGTGTACGGCGTCCTGCGCCGGACGGCCGATCCGCTGACCCGGCGGGCCGTGGACGTGGGGACCAGCTACGGATTCAACGCCGTGCTCGGCGCACTGACCTCCGCCCTGCCGCGCGGCCGGGTCCGTACGGCCGCCCGGGTGGGGCTGCTGGCGCTCGCCGCGCGGCCGGTGCTGAAGCGGGAGCGGACCTTCACGGACGCCGGGCATCTGGCGGCCCTGGGGATCGGGGTCGGGCTCTCGCTCGCCCTCGATTACCTATCCGGGCCGAAACATCCGAAAATCGGGTGACTGCACACCACCCGGACCATTCACACGATCCGCCCCACCCGGACCACCCGGACCACCCGCCCCACCCGGACACCCGGACACCCGGACCCTCGGCATTGCCTGCACCACCCGCACCGCCCACGCCCTATGCACACCGCTGGAGCCGCCACGATGACGACCACCACCCCCTCCACCACCGTCGCCAACCTCCGCGACCTCGGCGGCACCCCCCTCTCCGGCGGCCGCACCGTCCGCCCCGGCCTGGCCCTGCGCTCCGGCCAGCTCGATCGGCTCGACGTCGACGCCGACCCGGTCGTGGCCGCACTGGGCCTGCGTACGGTCATCGACTTCCGCACCGACGCCGAGCGCGCCGACCACCCGGACCGGATACCGCAGGGCGCCCGCCTGCTCGTCCGCGACGTCCTCGCCGACAAGCTGAGCTCCGGGAAGATCCCGGCCGCCACGCAGCTCAAGGACCTGCTGTCCGACCCGGCAATGGCGGAGGAGCACCTGGGCGGCGGCAAGGTCCAGGCCCTTTTCGCCGAGACCTACCGGTCCTTCGTGACGACCGCTTCCGCGCAGGCCTCGTACCGGACCCTGCTCACCGAGCTCGCGGACCCGCAGGCGGGCCCGCTGCTGTTCCACTGCACGGCCGGCAAGGACCGTACGGGCTGGGGCGCGACCGTCGTCCTGTCGCTGCTCGGCGCGGACGACGAGACCCTGATGGCCGAGTACCTCTCCGTGAATCCCGCGGTCAAGCAGGCCTTCGCGCCGCTGATCGAGGGCTTCACCGTCGCCGGCGGCAACCCGGACATCGCGCTGGGCCTGATCGGCGTGTTCCCCGAGTACCTGGAGGCCGCGCTCGACGAGGTGAACACGCGGTACGGCTCGATGGAGAAGTACGTGCGCGAGGGCCTCGGCGTCCCCGACGAGACGGTCGAGGCGCTGCGAGCCCGCCTGGCGGCCTGATCCGGACCTGCCCAGACCCGCCCGCGGCCGGCATTCGACCCGAACGTGTGACCTGCGGGCGGGTGACCATCCGGTGATTCGCTCGTTCTGTTGAACGTGACTGCGCCGGATACCGCCACCCGCCCCCCGACTCCCGTGCCGCCCGACGTCGAGCTGGCCGAGGCCGCCATCGTCGAGCACTACCCGCGGCTGGTGCGGCTCGCCTATCTGGTGCTGCCACCCGCCCTCGGCCGCAACCGGCGGGTGCTCACCGCCCATTCGCTGGCCCAGCGGGCACTGCCGCGCGGGCGGCGCGGGGCCGCCGCCGAGGCCGCGGTACAGACCGCGGTACAGGGCGGGGTTCCGGGCCAGCGCGGGACCGCGGGCGCCGAGTCCGGGTACGCGTACGTCCGGCTGAGGGTGCTGCGCGCCGCCCTGGAGGCCGGGCTTCCACTGACCTTCCGGGCGCTGCCCCGGCGGGCTCAGCTGCCTCCGCTGCTCCCCCAGGTGTGGGGGCTGCGGCTGTTCCCGCGCTCCGGCGGGGCCGAGGAGCTGGCCCTGGACCAGTGGCTGGCCACCCTCGACGGGCCCGGCCGGGCGGCCTGCGTACTGCGCGCTCTGGAGCGGCTGCCGGAGCCCGAGGTGCTCCGGGTGCTCACCGAGGCCGGGGTCGCGAACCCCGCCGCCGCGGTCGCGGAATCGGGGGATCCGGCCAACGACGCCCTGTTCGCCTCCCCCGAGTTCGATCCGTGCGTGCTCCAGGCGCGGCCCACCGACCTGCTGCGCCGGCGCCGGTTCGCGCGGGCCGGGCTGGCCGCCGCGGCCGCCCTCGCCGTGTGCGGGGCGCTGCTCGCGCTGCCCGGCGGCGGCTGGGGCGCGGACGGGGCCGCCGCCCCGCCGTACGCGCGCAACGCGGCGGCGGAACAGGCCCTGGATCCGGGGAAGCTGGTCCGGGTCGCGCCCACCCTCTGGCGTACGTCCTCCCGTACGGGCTTCTCCACCTGGCCCGCCCGCGGCGACCGCGCCGACGACGCCGAACTGCTGCGCCGCGCGCTGGCCGTCTGGGCCCGGCCGGGCCGGTCCGTGGTCGCCTCGGCCACCCCCGGCACGCCGCCCGGACCGCCGATGGGCCCGCCGCAGCTGCTGTTCGCGGGCACCGTCGACCAGGCGGTCGTGGTCCTGCTCTACGACGGACTGCGCGTGGTCCGGTATGCCGAACCCCGCACCGGGACCTCGGTCGCCGCCCTCGACTTCGCCCGGACCGACGGCGCCTCGGCGGACACCGCGACCGCGCTGGTGCTGAGCCGCGTCGACGGCAACGTCCGCTACCTGACCGCGCCGTGGGTCACCGGGGTGGGGCTGCGGGACCTGCTCAAGCCCGGTGACGCCCCGACGGCGCTGAAGCTGAGCCGGGACGGGATCACACCGCCGGTGGCGAGCCCCGCCCCGTCGGGCAACTGCACCGGCTGGAACGCCCTGACCCTGACCGGCGACGGCTCCACCCGGCTGGTCACCGACCTCGGCGAGCTGACCCCGGCCCGGCTGACCTCGGGCGCGCCCGGCGCGGAGCGCGACGCGGCGGAGGGTGCGGAGCTCGGCGACTGGTCTCGGATCGCGTGCCTGCTGCCGTCGGTCCGCTCGCACGGGGTCAGCGGCGTGAACGCCTGGACGTACGCGAAGCAGCCGCTGCCCGAGGGCGACGGCACGGCGAGCTGGCTGTGCACCCGGGCGCAGACCTGGTCGGGTACGGAGGACCGGGTGCAGGCGCAGTTCCTGACCCCGGGCGCCCCGCTGGCGGCGCAGGCGGCGAAGGCGGAGGGCTCGCCGGCGTGCGGGCCGCGGGAGCCGCGGGTGCTGGCGGGCGTGCTGTGGAAGTCGAAGGCGGGCCAGTGGTACGTGCTGGCGGCGGGCAGTGCGCAGTTCGCGTCGCTGTCGGTGTCGGGCGGCGGGGTGAGCGGGTCGGCGAACGGCAACCGGCTGGCGGTGAAGGCGCCGGAGGGCGCGCAGGTGGAGCTGGCGGGCAGGCTCACGGACGGCACGAAGGCGGGGGTGCTCAAGTAGCCCCGACAGGTGGGTGAATCTTCAACCGTCAAGAACGGCCGGGGAGTTGGCGGGATCCGGACATGACTGCCGCAGTGCGCACATGGCATGATCTGATTCCGGTTACCACGCGGTAACCCCCCACACCCCTCACGTACCGAAGGTCACCCACGTGCGCACGCTCGCCCGACGCCTCCTGCTCCCCGGCCTGACCACCCTGGCGCTCACCGCCACCGGCTGTTCCTCGACAGCACACACCGGCGCCGCCGACGCGGCCGCCCCCGTCACCCTCGCGCCCACGTCCGACGGCACGTCGCAGCAGCTCGACGTGGCCGCGGCACCCCAGGGGACGCCCACACCGGCGGCCGTGGCCCGCGCCGACGGAAAGGGCAAGACCGAAAAGTCCTCGCTGAAGGTCGCCTCCTACGACCAGGCGAGCGGACGGGCCGTCATAGCCAAGGCCCCGCAGGGGCCCGCCCATTCGCCTTCGCCGGGCAAGTCCGCCGGGGCCGGCAAGTCCCCCGAGGCGGGCAAGTCCCCCGAGGCCGACAAGCCCGTCGCGGTGGGCGACGTCATCGCCAGTGCGCCGGCGCCCGGTGCCCCCAACGGCCTGCTCGCCAAGGTCACCGAGGTCGTCGGGAAGACCGACCGCGGCACCGAGGTCAAGACCGCCTCCACGACGCTGGCCTCCGTCCTCAACGACGACAAGGCCGACGGCAAGGTCCCCGTCGACCCGTCGTCGGTCACCGTCGAGCCCCTGCTGAAGGGCGTCACCTTCTCCTGGGCCAAGACCGGGGGCGTGAAGTTCGGCCCCCAGAGCGCCAAGCTGCCGCTGGGCAACCTGCGGCTCGACGTGAACGCCGCCGTCGACACCGCCCCGGACGCCCCCGCCTCGGCCGGCGCCTCGGTCTCCGGCTTCGTCCAGCTCGCCCCCCAGGTGGAGTTCTCGTACGACGGCAGCACGGGCGGCGGCTCCGGCCCGCGCGGCGCCTTCCTCGGCATGAGCGGCGACTGGTCCTCGCAGTGGAAGCTCCAGGGCCGCGCCGCCGCGAGCACCGGGGCGCCCAAGCGGATCCCGTTCGCCAAGCTGCACAGCGCCCCGGTCATCCAGGTCGGCCCGGTCCCGGTCGTCGTCAACCTCGACCTGACCTGCTACGTCCAGGTGGAGGCCGACGGCCGCGTGACCCTCGACGTCCAGCAGGACGTCAAGGGCGACTTCAAGGTCGGCGGCAGCTACGCGCTGGGCAAGGGCTGGACGCCGGTCAGCCAGTCCAACGTCAAGAGCACGCCGGTCACGGCGACCGTCACCGCCGCCGGCAAGGTCAAGGGCGCGCTCGGCGCCGAGGCCTCCGTCGGCCTGTACGGGGCCGTCGGCGTCAGCGCGGACTTCGCCCCGTACCTGCGCGGCGAGGCCGACGTCAAGGCGAGCGCGTCCAGCGACGGCAAGACCTCCCTCAGCGGCGCCTGGGCGGTGTACGGCGGCTTCGACCTGAGCGGAAACCTCCACCTGCAGCTCTCCCTGTTCGGCACGCCGCTCTTCGAGCGCAAGATCCCGCTGGGCACGCTCAACCGCGAGTGGGCCCTCGCGAGCGGGCACGCCGAGCGCTAAGGGGGTGTCCGGCGGATCAGGGCCGGACACCCCCTAGCCGCACGAGCCGGGCGGCAGAGCCCGGCGACAGACCGGAGTCCCCCGGGCGCGCACGCGCCCGGGGGACTCTTGCGTGAAGTGCGTGAAGTGGTGGCCGCAGAGGGGTTTTCCCCTCCCCTACCCCTCAGTACATTGACGCCATGTCTAATACGCCGCTCGCGCCCGCCCCCGTGGCGTCGGAACACATCGAGCTCAAGGCGCGGAACGTGTCCTTCGGCTGGGAGGGCACCCCGCTCCACTGGCTGCCCGGCGACCCGTTCGCCACGCACACCATCAACGTGCTGCACCTGCTGCTGCCCGCGGGCGAGCGCTGGTTCGTGCACGTCTACAAGCAGGTGCTCCCGTACATCAAGGACGAGCGGCTGCGCGCGGACGTCGTCGGGTTCATCGGCCAGGAGGCCATGCACGCCGCCGCGCACGACGACGTACTCCCCCACCTGAAGCGCCTGGGCCTGGACCCGACCCCCTACACGGCGCAGGTGGACTGGCTCTTCGAGAAGCTGCTGGGCGACCGGACGCTGCCCCCGGGCAAGGCCAGGCACTGGTGGCTCATGGAGCGGGTCGCGGTGATCGCGGCGATCGAGCACTACACGGCGTTCCTCGGGAACTGGGTCCTCAACGCGGACGAGTTGGACCGTCGGGGCGCGGACCCCGTGATGCTGGACCTGCTGCGCTGGCACGGCGCGGAGGAGGTGGAGCACCGCTCGGTGGCCTTCGACCTCTTCATGCACGTGGACGGCAGCTACCGCCGGCGGGCCCGGACCTGGGCCACCGCGTTCACGGCGCTCGTCTTCCTGTGGCAGCGGGGCGCCCGCTTCTTCATGGAGAACGACCCGGAGCCGACCGGCGCCAAGGCCTCGTTCGGCCAGTTCTTCCGGGCGGGCCGGCAGGGCACGCTCCCCTCGACGGGCGCGATGCTCAAGTCGATCCCGACGTACCTCTCCCGTACGTACCACCCGTCCCAGGAGGGCTCGACGGCCCAGGCCGTGGCCTACCTGGCCTCCTCCCCCGGCGCGAACGGCGGTGCCACGGCATGAGCCGCGCCCTGAAGGCGGCGGCGCTGGCGGGCGCGGCCCTGCTGGCCCGCCGCGCCCTGCGGGGGCGCATCGCCCGCTCCCCCCTGTGGCCCCTCCCGGCACTGGAGACCCCGGTCTCCGGGTACTCCCCGCGCCGTTGGCTGCCCGCCCTGATCGTGTCCCGTACGGAGCCGGCGGACGGGGTCATGGCCCTGACCCTCGAATCCCCGGAGCTCCCGCCGTGGACCCCGGGCGCACACGTGGACGTACGGCTCCCCTCGGGCCTGATCCGCCAGTACAGCCTCTGCGGCGACCCGGCCGACGCGGGCCGCCACACGATCGCGGTCCGCCTGATCGAGGACGGCCGCGGCGGCTCCCGCGAGGCGCACGCCCAGCTGGTGGAGGGCGCGGAACTGGAACTGCGCCCGCCGCGCAACCGCTTCGAGCTGGTCCCGTCCCCGTCCTACGCCTTCATCGCGGGCGGCATCGGCATCACCCCGATCCTCCCGATGCTGCGCGCGGCCACGGCGGCGGGCGCGGACTGGACCCTCCTGTACGGCGGTCGCAGCCGCGCCACGATGCCGTTCCTGAGCGAACTCTCGGCCTACGGCCCCCGGGTCACGATCGTCCCGGAGGACGAGGCGGGCCTCCCCGACCTGTCCCCGCTCGCCGGGACCGCCCCCGGCACGCTGGTCTACTGCTGCGGCCCGGACCCCCTGATGACGGCGGTCCGGGCGGCAGCCCCGGACCCTTCGGCCGTCCACCTGGAACGCTTCACTCCACCCTCGGCGACCGGAACCTGCCGCCCCTTCACGGTGGAACTCCACCGCTCGGGCCGCACGATCGAGGTCGCGGCGGACGAATCCGCCCTGACCGCGGTCCGCCGCGAGCTCCCCGCCACCCCGTACTCCTGCGAACAGGGCTTCTGCGGCACCTGCCAACACCGCGTCCTCGCAGGCGAGGTGGACCACCGCGACGAACTCCTCACGGACCGGGAACACGAGGACTCGATGCTCCTGTGCGTCTCCCGCGCCAAGGACAACCACCTGGTCCTCGACCTCTGACGCCAAGCACACCCCTACACCCAGGCCGGCCCCGAGGCGGCACAGCCGAGCCGTGCAGTTGACTTCCCTACTCAAAAATCCGGGCAGCCATCACCACGTCGGGCGCACCAGCTGACCGAGTATGAGGTTGGGTGGCCGCCCGCAGGCTCAATCGGCACAGGTGACCTTCGCGTGGTCAGTGACGACGCGCCGGAAGAGGTCATGGCTGGTGCGGCCGGTGTGTCGCAGCGCCCAATCCTGCGCTGCCTCTCGCTCGTCGTGCGGGCCGGATTCGGCGTAGCACCCTGCGGTGACGCAGAACGCTTCGTAGGTGATGCCGCCGTCGGGGACATGCCGGATGGTGTGGGGTACGTGCCGGTACACGGCGCGGGCGGTCACTGGTGACCCTCGGGGTGGCGTCGCATGTAGACGTTGCAGTCGGTCACGGTCGTCATGTCGCCGACCATGCGTGCGCGGTCGCGTACGTTGGCCAGTTCGGTGCAGCCTGCACAGCCTTCGACCGGGGCCGGGTCCGGATCCAGTCGCAGCGGCAGTTCAACAGGTGCAGTCGAGTACCTGGTCGGCTCACTCATGGTGCGTCGCCACCCTTCGAACGTCACATGGCTGACCTGTTGACAGGTCGGTGCTCTAGTTCAGTATTCGAGTGGCCGAAGCACTCCCGCTACGGTTCGTAGTGCACTAGTGTGCCCTCACTGACAGCGCGTCAATTCATTGGAGGGGCAGCCTTATGCCCAGTCCCAAGACGTTCACGAAGATCGCTGATCACTTCCGGGAGCGCATCCTGTCGGGCGAGCTCGCGCCGGGTGCCAAGCTGCCGACCAACCGGGAGATCGCCGGGCAGTGGCAGGCCGCAGCCGCCACCGTGTCTCGTGCCCTGCAAGCCCTCCAGGTCGAGAACTTCATCCGCACCACCCCCAGGGGTACGTTCGTCGCCGATGACCCGAGGTGGACTCTGTCGGCGCGCGACCGGCTGGCCAGGGTCCAGCGGGTGAAGTCGTTCCTGGCGGAGGGAGAGACAAGCCGTGTGACGGCCGCTGAGCTGATCGCCCCGCCGCTGTACGTGGCGGAGATCTTCGATCTGGAGACCGGGGACCAGGTGGTCCGGCGCGAGTGGCTGGCCGGTCGGGGCAAGACGCGGACCGTGTTCGCGGTGACCTGGTACCCAGCGCCGTTCGCCGCATTGGTCCCCGATCTGCTGAACACCGCTCCGGGCCGCAATCACGGGCTGTCCGCGCGGGTACTCGAAGCCACCGGCCGCACGATCACTCACGCCCGTGACGACATGCACGCCCGCCCCGCCGACGCCCGCGAGGCGAGTGCGCTGGGGCTAGCCGTCGGCTCACCGATCCTGGCCGGTGCTCACCGATGGTCGGACTCGGAAGGGATCATCGAGTACGGGGAATGGTGCCTGCCGCCCCGGTTCACCATCGGCTACGAGTACCAGCCCTGACCACCCTAAACGACCCCGAGGCCGCAGTCGGGACCGCTGGCCGGATGCTCTCCCTGGGGCAGAGCGGCAGCGAACGTACCACGGAGCCCGCACGGATCGTGCTGGACCGGCTGCGGGCGTTCCGCGACGTTCCCGAGGTCGCCGAGCTGCCGGCGTCCTGATCGTCCCGATCGCGCGGGGGGCGAGTTCGGACTGCTGCCTGCGGGCGTCCCGGCACTCGGCGGGCTTGCGCACGGTCTGGTCGCTCGGCACAGGAACGGTCGGCGGGTCGGCGGGAGCCTGCGCTGCGGAGTCGGGGCTGCGTCGGACACCGCCCTCGGCGGGCCCGGCGGTGGAAACGGAGGGTCGGACCTCTGGCCGACCCTGTGCCCGCGATCCGACCGTAGGACGGTCGCAGGCGACAACTTGCTCCGCAAGGGCGCAAGGAGTCCTTAACCCACAACTTGCTCCGACCCTGGGCGGTGCTCGGGTAAGCAGCGCTTACCCCACAACTTGCTCCCATCGGGCACGAGTCGAACCCGCCCACGACGCGGCTGACCGCTGACCGCCGACATCCGCGAGGACCTCGGGTGCTGGTCCGGTCTGGGTCGGTCGGCGACGTCGGGCCACCTCCAACGGGCGGAGCCCGCCTTGAACCTCGAAGAAAATCTGGACGCACGCCTGCGGCCGGCGTCGCGGGGGAGCGTGCTCGGGTGGGGTGGCTGGTCAGTAGAGCTGGACGCGGGTGATGACGCAGTGGGGTTCGGGGGCGTCGGCGACGATGACGTACTCGGCGACGCCGAGGGAGCCGCCGGGCCCGAGCGGCATCCGTCGCTGCTGGGGCCAACGCTCGGAGGCCGTGCTGCCGGGGACCAGGCCGCAGGTGGTGTTGATCCGTACGGTGGCGGAGACGATGGCGCTGAAGACCTCGCCGGTCACGGCCGGATCCTGCAACAGGGCCTCGACCTCAGGAGACAGGTAGCAGGGCCACCCATCGTCGTCCTCGGCCCCGTCCTCGCCATCGTCGTACGGCGTCCCGGAGTCACTCAACGGGCAGCCCTGCCGCGCGCCGGGCCTCGACCGCGTCGGCCACGCTGCGCAGGGACAGCGTGCCAGCGAGGGCGGCAGCGGTGAGCTGGTCGCCGCGCGCCTGGTCGGTGTCGAGCACCGCCTCGCACCACCAGTGCCGCAGCACCGCCTCCGCCTCCTGCGGCGCCGCCGCCAACAGCTCGCGGTAGAACTCCATCCGCCTCGCCCCGGACAACGCCGCCGCGATCCCCTCGGCATTGCGCGGCACCCGCTCGCCCGCGCCTTCCATGTGGACCGACTGCACCGACATGGCCACCTCCCTGCCTCTACGACTCCCCGGCCAGTCTGCCTCCCCGGCACCCCGGGCGTCGACACGACCACCGCCCCGGCCGGGCCCTGGTCCCGAGCTGACCCTATCCGCGCCCCGTGCACGACGTGTCGAGGGCCGGGAATCTCACCCGACCCAGTGACCGTGGAGCGGAGTATCCCCAGGTCAACCCTGGTGCGTGCCGCCCAGCTCCACAGCCTCGACGCGGGTGCGGAGGTCGGCGATCTGCCCGACAGCCTCGGCCAGTGCCTGTTCCAGCGCCTCCACGCGGGCCACCATGCCGCCGACGGGCGCGTTCCCCACGTCCGGGCTGCCAGGGTCTTCGTCGGTGTCGGCGTCGGGGTGGGCGACGAAGGCTCCCTTGCCGGGCCGGGAGATCGCGTAGCCGTCCTGCTTCAGCAGGGCCATGGCCTTCTGCACAGACAGGCTGGAGGCCCCGTACTCCGCCATCAACACGGCCTGCGTCGGCAGCGCGTCCCCCGGCTTCAGCCCGCCGGAGCGGATCCGCTCCCGCAGGGCCTCGGCGATGACCTCGAACGTCAGCAGCACCGTGCCGCCCGCCGGTCTACGCCCCCGCCGCCCCACCGTCACCGCAGGTCACCCCGCCTTCTCTGCGCCACTACCACCGAAAACCGGCCCGTCCAAACCAGAAAACCAGGGCCACAGTACCCGCATCCCAACCACCCACCGAAACAGATGAGGAGGGATGCACTTGAATGCGCCCTTGAAGCGATGCTACCTTCACGCACCGCCGGTGATCACCATCGCTGACCAGGTCAGACGCCCCCGGCCCACCGCCCACGCGCACGGTTCCCTCACGCGCCGACCACCCGGGTCGCCCCTCAGCCACCTCTCCTCTTCTCCCACCCCCTGCCGGAGGTCTGTCCCCATGCCCGCACAGCTCCAACTCCCCTCCCCCGCAACCACGTCCGCTCCCGCGAACGGGGCGATCGCCGCACCCGCGCACGCCGGGAGGGCCGACACGTCCGCGCACAGGGGCTCGGCGCTGGAACGCCGGGCGCGGCTGACCGCCAGGCTGGCCAAGCTCGCCGCCGCCGGACACCTAGCGCCCCTGGCCCGGCAGATCGGCTCCCTGGGCGGCTGCGCCCGCCCGATCCGGATGTCCGGCGTCTTTACGATCAGGACCTCGCGGAAGCCCTCTGTGGTCGCGGTCATCCGCAGGTCGATGCCGGGCACCTCCGTGTACACCGCGCTGTCACCTTCGAGGACGGGTACGGGCAGCCTGCCCTGCCAACCGAGGGACATGGAGTGCGGACCGCGGGCGATGGTGACGAGGTTCGCCTGGTCGCCGCCGCCCGAGAAGCTCAGCCCGGCGACGGCCGCCTTCGGCCCGATGGTGCCGTCGGGGCGAATTTCCAGGGTTGCGTCGGGTACGACCCAGTCGCCGCCCTTGGCCTTGACGCGTACGGGTACGGGTACGGGTACGGGTACGACCGACTGGTCGAGCCGTAAGGACTTGCCGTCCGGATTTGCGTATGTGGTGGTGAACTCGCCGCGCTCGGCGAGCAGCTCGACCGGCTTGCCGGACTTCGCTGCCGCCTTGAGCGCCTTCTGCGTCTCCGTCGGCGCGGGCGCCGCGGCTGTATCCGCGGCGGCTGTCGGTGCGTATGCGGGCACGACACCGGCCATGAGCACCGCGCCGAACGCGACAGCCATGGCACGGCGGAGCCGCCCGCCTCTGAGTGCAGACATGGTCCCCATCCCCGATAACACGGGGCCTCCCCAGAGCCCCGGACGATGACGCGATCACGCAGACATCGCATCCGCGGATGTAAGGCGGCTATCAACTGGCATACAGGGCAAGCGAGTTGGCGCATTTGCGGATGACGGGAAACCGTCCGGTCCATAAATCACCCAACAGTCCGACATCCCCCGCCATCCAGGGCCGCAGCGCCCGCCCGGGCGTCGGGTGGGGAGGGCCCAGTAGGGTGTCCGCATGACAACCGGGACGCGACGCAGGATGGGTGTCGAGGAGCGGCGGCAGCAGCTGATCGGGGTGGCCCTGGAGCTGTTCAGCCACCGGTCGCCCGACGATGTGTCGATCGACGAGATCGCGGCGGCCGCCGGGATATCCCGGCCGCTCGTCTACCACTATTTTCCGGGCAAGTTGAGCCTGTACGAGGCCGCCCTGCGGCGCGCCGCCGATGAGCTCGCGCAGCGGTTCGTGGAGCCGCAGGAGGGCCCGCTCGGGGCACGGCTGCTGCGCGTCATGGGCCGGTTCTTCGCGTTCGTCGACGATCACGGGCCCGGCTTCTCGGCGCTGATGCGCGGCGGGCCGGCGGTCGGGAGCAACCGGACCAACGCGATGATCGACGAGGTCCGGCACGCCGCGTACCAGCAGATCGTCACGCACATCGGGATCGAGAGGCCGCCCGCGCGGCTGGAGCTCGTGGTGCGGTCGTGGGTGTCGCTGGCGGAATCCACCGCGCTGATCTGGCTGGAGCAGCGGAAGATCCCGCGGGCCGAGCTGGAGCTGCAGCTCGTGCACGACTTCGCCGCGCTGGCCGCCGTAAGCGCCGCGTACGACGCGGAGATGGCCGGCATCCTCGGACGGATCCTGGCCGACGAGCCGGCCGACGGGCCCTTCGGCGAGCTGGTCGGGCGGCTCGGGGCGCTCGTCCCGGCAACGGTGGAGCCCGGGGTGCCCGCCCCCCGATGACCGGCCCCGGGTAACCGGCCCCGCCGGCCTGCCCCCCGCGAGCGGCCCCGGCGACCGGACCCCGGTGATCATCCGCGTGATAATACGCCCGTGATCATTGATGAAGGGATCTTGTTCCGGCGGGCCGTGGAGAAGGACGCCTCCACGCTGGTGGCCCTGTACGACCAGGCCGCCCGGTGGATGCGCAAGCACGGGATCGACCAGTGGAAGCCGGGGGACAAGGACGCCGCGCACTTCCTGGCGAAGATGCGCGAGGGCGAGGTGTGGCTCGCGGGGGACGCCGACGGGCGGATCATCGGCGCGTACGAGCTGTGGTGGTCCGACGAGGAGGCCTGGGGCGTGCAGCCGCCGGTCGCCGGCTACGTGCACCGGCTGATGGTGGAACGCGAAACCGCGCCCGCGGGGGCCGGACGCCGGATGCTCGAACATGCCGAGCGCCGGATCGCCGGGTCCGGATTGCCGCGGGCGCGGCTGGACTGCGTCTCCACCAACCCCCGGCTGCTCGCGTACTACCGGCGTGCGGGCTACCGGGTGGTCGGGGAGTTCCCCCACAAGGAGGGCAAGGACGGACGGGTGTACGGGGTGATCCTGCTGGAGAAGCGGCTCGATCAGCTCACCGTCGTGTGAGGTTCCGGGTGAAGACGGCGACCGTGCGGGCCGGGGTGGTGAACTCTCCTGTCCGTGCGTCGTACGTCGCCTGCTTGACCGCGGGGTCGGCTCCGGCCGCCTGGACCGGGTGCAGGGCGTAGGCGGTGCCCGCGAGGGCCGGGATGCGCTGGGGCTGGGTGGCGGGGGTGGCGTTGAAGACCACCACCAGGTCGCCGAGGGTCATGGTGATCACCCCCGGGGTCTCGTCCTTGCCGGAGAGCGGGAAGGCCAGCGCGGCCTGGACCGCCTCCGGTGTGGTGAGGGCGAAGGACGGTTCCGTCGTACGGATCTTCAGCAGGTCGCGGTAGGCCGACGAGGCGCCCGTGATGTCGGCGCAGGCGGGTACCGGGCCGGTCAGCAGGGGCTTCGCGTACAGCCACTTGGAGCCGTTGTCGGCGGCCGGCGGCAGGCCCCGGCCGAAGCCGTTGCCGTCGCGGCAGTCCCAGTGGACGGCGTTGAACCAGTCGCCGCTGTCGTACGAGTTGCGGTCCAGGGACTTCGAGCGGAGCAGGTCCGTACCCGCCTGGGACAGCGACGGGCCCTGCGAGAGGGTGCCGACGGCCATCGCCAGGACCTGCATCCGGGCCCGGTCGGCGGTGGAGGTGCCCTGCGGGAGCTTGTACGCCAGGGCGTCGGCCAGGGTTTCGTTGTCGTGGGCGTCCGCGTAGGAGAGGGCGTCGCCCGGGGCCGCCGCGTATCCGGCCGGGGCGCCGTTGTAGTCCACCCCGGAGCCCGAGGTGTGCCGGCCCGCGCTGTCCGTGAAGGTGTACGCGGCGAGGTTGCCGGACAGCCCGACCTTGATCAGGTCCTGGGCGTGCAGGAGCCGGGCCCGCTGCTGGTCCGCGGTGCCGTTCGCGGGCGACGCGTTCGGGGCCGTGAACAGGCCCGAGGCGAAGCCCTGGACGCGCGGGTCCTCGTCGAAGGGGCCGCCGCCGCGGACCGCGTCGCGCGAACGGTCCGAGAAGGTGGCGATGCCGGTACCGGCCATGTTCTTCTGCGTGGCCTGGACGAAGCGGGCGTCGTCCGCGACCTCGCCGAAGTTCCAGCCCTCCCCGTAGAGGATGATCTTCTTGCCGTCGACGCCGTCCTTGGCGACGGTCAGGGCGTCGAGGGCCCCCCGGACGGCCAGGATGTTCGCCTTCGGGTGGTGGCCCATCAGGTCGAAGCGGAAGCCGTCGACCTTGTACTCCCTGGCCCAGGTGACGATCGAGTCCACGACGAGGCGGCCCATCATGGCGTTCTCGGGAGCCGTGTTGGCGCAGCAGCTGGAGTTGGCGACGGAGCCGTCCGCCAGCAGCCGCTGGTAGTAGCCCGGCACGATCCTGTCCAGCACCGACTTGTCGGACTGGCCGGACGCCACCGTGTGGTTGTAGACCACGTCCATCACCGTGCGCAGGCCGGCCCCGTTCAACGACTGGACCATCCTGCGGAACTCGACCGTACGGGCCGTGCCGTTCGGGTCGCTCGCGTACGAGCCCTCCGGCACGGTGTAGTGCAGCGGGTCGTAGCCCCAGTTGTACGCGTCCTTCGCGGCCGCGGCGGCCACGCAGGCCTGCTGCTCCGGCGAGTCCGGCGCGTACACCTTCAGGTCGCAGGCGGGTTCGGTGCGGTCGGAGGCCTTCTCCGGGATCGTGCCGATGTCGAAGGCGGGCAGGAGGTGGACGTACGAGGTGCCGGACGCGGCCAGCGCGCGCAGGTGCTGCATGCCCGCCGAACCGGTGTCGGTGAAGGCCAGGTACTGGCCGGGGTGGGCGCTCGTGCGGTCCGCGACCGAGAAGTCGCGGATGTGGAGCTCCTGGATCTGCGCCGAGGTGAAGGGGACGGGCGCGGGCTTGCGCAGGGCGCCCCAGCCGGGCGGGGCCAGCTTCGGGTCGGCCAGGTCGACGGCCAGGCTGTACGTGGAGTCCGTGGTCAGGGCGGTGGAGTACGGGTCGGTGACGAGGTTGCGGACCACCTGGCGGGTGCTCGGGGCCCACACGGTCACGGCGTAGCGGTACGGCTTGCCGGTCCAGTTGCGCTCACCGCGCACCGACCAGACGCCGGTGGTGTCGTCGCGGTGCATGGCGACGGTGCGGCCGTCGAGCTCGAGGGCGACCTGCTGGGCCGTGGGGGCCCAAACGGAGAGGGTGGGGCGGCCGTCCTTGAAGACCGGGCCGAGCGCGGCCGTGTTCGCGTACAGGTCGTCGAGTACGCCGGCGAGCTGCACGCCGGTGGCGGCCAGGACGGCGCCGTTCGCGGCGCGGGCGCTCGCGACGAGCTGCCCGCGCAGGGCCTCCCGTACGCGGTCCCGGTCGCGCGGGTCGACGGAGTAGGCGGCGTACGTCGCCAGGTGCGGGAACTTCTGCTTCTGGGCGGCGGTGAGCTCGGCCTTGGTGAGGCGCAGCCACTGCGCGCCGCTCGCGTGCAGGATGCCGTTCTCCGCGGTGACGGTGCCTTCGCGGGAGGCGAGGAGCTGTACGGAGGCGGCGGCCGCGGGGGCGTTCCAGGCGAGGGTGTCGCGGTCGATCCAGACGGCCTCGGCCTTGGTGAGGTCCACGGCGGCCGAGGAGCCGGCGGGCTGCGGGAGGAGGTACGGGGCCCGGCCGCCCAGCATCCAGACCTCGTGGCCCGTGGCCTTCAGGTCGAGGGACTGGTCGGTGGGGAGGTCCTTCTCGTCGCCCTTGTGGAGGATGTAGCTGAGGCTGGTCGCGCCGGCCGCGAGCGGGACCTCGTACACCGCGCCGTAGGAGTCGGTGCGGGCGGGCATCAGCGGCTTGGACCAGTCGGTCGGGGTCGCGGCGCCGGTCCAGACGTGCAGGCCCCAGCCGTCGTAGGCGCCGTCGGCGCGCTGGTAGTGGAGGACGGCCTTGGCCTGGTCCTGCGGCGGGTAGGCGGGGCGGTCGGTGCGGGCCGCCTCCGTGCCCTGCTCCAGCCAGACCTCGCCGCTCTTGGTCACGTCGAGGGTGCGGTCGGCGGCGACGTCCTTGTTGCCGTCCTTGTCGATGACGAGGTAGCCGATGGAGGAGGCGCCGGGCTTGAGGCGGACGTAGGCGAAGGCGCCGTACGCGTCGCGGCCGGTGAAGTCGTGCCCGGCGGGCCAGGGGGTGGCTTCGCCGTCGGCGAGGTCGCCCCAGGCGTACAGCCGCCGGTTCGTGTAGTCGCCGTCGGGGCGGTGGTAGTGGACGACCGCGTAGTCGCGCTGGGTGGCGGTGGGGACCGGGACGGGCGGGACCTGGCCCGAGACGGACTCGGCGAGGACGCTCGCGGTGCGGCCGGCGGAGTCGACGACGACGGCCTTGTAGCGCAGCGGGGTGCCGGCCGGGGCCGTGACGTCTTGGGTGACCTTGTACGGGGCGTGGTCGGCGGAGCCGAGGACCTGCCACTTCCCGGTGCCGGTCTGGGCGGCGAAGACGACCCGGTTCAGGCCGCCGCCGGTGACGTCGGCGGACAGCTCGACGGTGCCGGTCGCGCCGGCGGCCGGGGCCTTCAGGGTCAGGGCGGGCTTGACGGCGGGGGCCGCGAGGGGGGCGGTGGCCTGGAGGACCACCGAGCCGAGGGCGGGGACGGTGACGGTCAGCTTGCCGGCGGCCGAGGACCGGATCAGCGCGGTGCCGCCGTACAGGGTGCGGTACTGGGCGCCGGCCGGGGCGTCGAGCTCGACGGTCCGTGCCTGGGTGCCGTTGTTCGCGGCGACCAGGTACTCGGTGCGGGTACGGCTGTCCGTACGGGCGAAGGCGTAGACGGAACCGTCGGAGAAACGTTCACTCTGAACGCCGTCCCGCAGGGCCGGGTGGTCCTTCGTCAGCTTCGAGAGAGCACTGATCTGCCGGTAGAGCGGGTGTCCCGGATCGTAAGCATCGCTCGCATGGGTGCGCACCGTTCCGAGCTGGTCGTCGTCCAGGTAGTCGGCGACCTGCGTGGCGAACAGCGGTTGCCGGGCGTCCTTGTCGCCGCCTGCGCCCGTGAAGCCCTGCTCATCGCCGGAGTAGATCACCGGATTGCCCCGGGAGAAGAACATCAGCTCGTTGGCGAGCCGGTAGCGGTCCAGCAGCTCCTGCTCCCCCGCCCCCGGCCGGTCCTGCTTCAGGAAGCTCCCGAAGCGGCCCATGTCGTGGTTGCCGAGGAAGGTGACCTGCTCGTACGCGTTCGCCTTGTCCGTGGTGTACCGGTAGTCGTCGGCCAGTACGGAGCCCAGCCGCGAGGCCGCCGCGCCCTGGGAGGCGTACGCGCGGATCGCGTCCTGGAGCGGGAAGTCGAGGGTGGCGTCGAGGCGCCCGCGCGTCACGTACGGGGAGGTGACGGCGGTGTCGGCGGAGTAGACCTCGCCGAACATGAAGAAGTTCTTCCGGCCGCGCTGGGCGGCGTACTTGTCGAGGGCGGTGGCCCACTGCGTCCAGAACCCGGTGTTGACGTGCTTGACCGTGTCGATGCGGAAGCCGTCGATCGCGAAGTCCTTGACCCACTTCTCGTAGATCTTCTCCATCCCGCTGACGACCTCGGGACGCTCGGTCCACAGGTCGTCGAGGCCGAAGAAGTCACCCTGCCCGGAGGATTCCCCGGCGAAGGTGGAGTCGCCCCGGTTGTGGTACATCGTCGGGTCGTTGAGCCAGGCGGGAGCCTTCAGGCCCTTCTTCGCATCGGGCACGAACGGCGTCCGCGGAAAGGACCCGGCACCGACCGCGGGGAACTTCAGCTTCCCGTCGGCGTAGTCGGAATCATCGAAGGGCACCCCGTCCTTCGTCAGATAGGGAAAGGCTCCCTTCGACAGATAGGAGTACGACTGCTCCCGGTAGTCGACGACATCGGCGGTGTGGTTGGTGATGACGTCGAAGAAGACCTTCATCCCCTTCGCGTGCGCCTTGTCGATCAGCCGCTCCAGGTCGGCGTTGGTGCCGAAGTGCGGGTCGACCTGGGTGAAGTCGGTGATCCAGTACCCGTGGTACCCGGCGGAGACATCGGCCCCCTTCCCCTGCACCGGCTGGTTCTTGAAGATCGGCGCCATCCAGATGGCGGTGGTGCCGAGCCCCTTGATGTAGTCGAGCCGGTCGGTCAGGCCCTTGAGGTCGCCGCCCTGGTAGAAGCCCTTGTCCGTCGGGTCCAGCCCGGTCTCGAGCCGGGTGCCGGTCAGGCCGCCGGTGTCGTTGCGCGGATCGCCGTTCGCGAACCGGTCCGGGAGGACGAAGTAGAACTGGTCCCGGGTCAGGTCGTGGCGTGCGGGCTCGGCGGCCAGCTTCGCATCCGAGGGCGGGGCAGGCGGCGCGGCGGCCACTGCCGGGAGGGCGGGCAGGAGCGTCACGGCCAGGGCGGCGGCGATCGCTCCTGCGGCGGGGCGTATCAAGGCGGGTCTCCTTGTGTACGTGGCACGTGGATGAGGGCCGCCCGGCGATGGCAGGGATACGGATGCCGGGCGGCCCTGGTCTGTGTGAGGAGGGGGTCAGTTGCGCCAGGTGTCGTTCAGCAGGACCGTGCCGCTCGCCGGGACGGTGGCGGTGCGGTTGGCCCCGCTCTCCCAGGTGACGTTCCCGGCGGCGTCCTTGCGGAGGTACTTGTACGAGAAGGCGGTCCCGGCCGGGAGCGACACGTCGAGCTTCCAGACGGGGTAGGCCGCCGGGTCGAGCTTGAGGGCGCCGGCGGTGTTCCAGCCGCCGAGCTCGGCGCGGTCCCCGGTGACGTAGACGTTCTGCCCGAGGGCGGTGGTGGCGTTGACGGCGAAGGCGGCGCCGGCGGGGCTTGCGGGTGTGCCGGTGCAGGTACGGGCGTTCACGTGCAGGGCAAGGGCGGTACCGGCCCCCAGGGTGGCGGTGAACTGCCCGGCGGAGTTCACCGTGACCGTGCGCCCGCTCTGCACATCGCAGTAGTCGCCGGCGGCCAAGGAGGTCTGGAAGGTCCGGGTGAGGCCCGCGCCCTCGTGGTTGATGGCGACGTACGCCTTGGCGCCGCGCCCGAAGGCGATCTGGTCCCCGCCGTTGTCCCACCAGTCGGTGACGGCCTGGCCGCGGGCCGCGTTGCGGAAGCCGACCATGGAGGAGATCTCCCGCCAGGCGTGCTGGCACTTCCACCCGTCGGCGTAACAGGCGTTCACCGCTCCGCCGTTGGGCGGGCCGGCGTCCTTGTCGGTCCACTCGTACCCGGAGTGCACGTCGGGGGACCCGTACGGCCAGGCCAGCATGAAGACGCTGGCGAGGGTGTAGGCGGAGCCGTCCTTGTAGTTCAGGGTGTCGCCGACCCGCTCGGTGTCATGATTGTCGACAAAGACACCGGACTGCCCGCTCGGCATGTACCCCCAGGCCTCGCCGAAGTTCTTCAGGTAGGCGAGGTTCTCGCTCTGGAAGACGCGCTTGAGGTCCCGGGCGTAACGGAACTCCTGCACATCGCCGTTGCCGAGGTACTCACTCGGCGACACGGCCTCACCGGCCCCGTAGATCGCCTCCTGCTTCCAGTAGACGGAAGGGTTCGCCAACCGGGACTTGATGTTGGCGAGGTCGGCGGCGGGCATGTGCTTGGCGGCGTCGATCCGGAAGCCGTCGACGCCCAGCGACAGCAGGTCGTTCAGGTACCCGGCGATCCGCCCGCGCACGTAGTCCTCACCCGTGTCCAGATCGGCGAGCTGCACGAGCTCGCAGTTCTGCACATTGGCCCGGTCCTGGTAGTTGGAGACGGTCGCGCGGCAGTCGTCCATGTCGGAACCGGAGTAGATCCCCGGATAGTTGTACTTCGTGTACGAGGACCCACCGGTCCCGACGCCGTCGCCGGCGGCCATGTGGTTGATCACGGAGTCGGCGACGACCTTCACCCCGGCGGCGTGACAGGTGTCGACCATGGCCTTGAACGCGGCCCGATCACCCAACCGTCCGGCGATCCGATAACTGACGGGCTGGTACGAAGTCCACCACTGCGACCCCTGGATGTGCTCCTGGGGCGGCGAAACCTGCACGTACCCGTACCCGGCGGGCCCGAGCGAATCGGTGCAGGCCTTGGCGACGGAGTCGAACCGCCACTCGAACAGCACGGCCGTGACGTCCTTGTCACCGGGCGCCGCGGCAACGGCCTGCGGCGCCTGACCGGCGAGGGTGGCGGCGGCAAGTGCGGTGGCGGCGAAAAGTGTTGCAGCCCTGACGGCTCTGGCAGGCATGCGGGGGGGCCTCCTGGCGGAAGAGGTGGGGATGCCAGCGACCGTAGGGGCCAGGTAAGAGCGCTGCAAGACTTTGCGCAAGAGATTGCAGAATTGTTTCCAGGGCGTGTCCTGCCGGACAGACGGCACTGCTACGCCCAAGACGCCCCGCCAAGCCAACACCCGACGAGGCAGAGGCGGATCGTTCAGCTCAGGTCGGGCACGGCACGGTCCGGCGTGTCGAGCCAAGCCATATGGCTTCCGTCCGGGCGAACGGTGAGACCGAAGCGTTCAGGCCCAGGGCGACCCGCAGCGCGCCACCAGCCGTGGGCGGCCTCGACCGATTCCCACAAGCGCCGCGGCCCGTGCTCCCACACGGTGAACCGGTCGGAGCGCTCGCCGTCCCAGTCCACGGCAGCCCACGACATGGCATCGGTCGTGCCCAGCCACAACCGCGAGGCGACGCCCTTCACATCGGGGGCGTCGTGCCAGGTCCGCCAGACGTTGCGCAGCTGGAGTCCGATCGCGAACTGAGCTGCCCAGTCGTCGCCGGAGACCGCCCACGGAGACAGCCGGGTACGGGATTCGATCGGCATGTGTTCCTCTCGGACCACATCGCGGTAGATCCGCAGGTCCGTGCGCTGTCCGCGCATCAGCATGAACGCCGAGTGCGGGAAGAAGGAGCCCGAGGCGGCCCCGTACCCGTCCACGGTCAGTCGCAGCAGCCCGTAGCAGAACCACGGCGACTCCCATGGCGCAAGGATGACCCCGCCCGGCTTCGTCTGCCTGATCCACGCCGGTGGAATCGACCGCACCGAACACGTCGCGATCACGCGGTCGTAAAGACCTCCGGCCTCGCACCCGAAGGCCCCGTCACCGCAGATCCCTTTCGGCGCCAGACCCACGCTCCTGAGACGGTCCCCCGCGTGCGCGGCCAGTGCCGGATCCACATCGACCGTGGTCACCCGCTCCGGCCCAAGGCGGTATGCCAGCAAGCCCGCATTCCACCCTGTCCCCGCGCCGATCTCCAACACGTTGTGACCCGCCGCCGTATCCAGCATGTCGAGCATGCGGAAGACGATCGAGGGTGCCGAAGCCGAACAGGAAGCCCAGCGCTCCCCGGGCTCCGCCTCCTGCCCGTCGTTGACCTGAGTGACCACGGCAGTATCCGCGTACGCGTGGCGCAGCCAGGACGCCGGCGCCAGATCTCGGGAGCATTCCGCCAAGTCGTCACCCACCCATACCGTCTCGGGCAGAAAGGCATGCCGGGGCACGGCCCAGAATGCGCTTTCCCAGGCTGGCGCCAGCGGGGCGCCCAGGCTCTCGTTCACCGAGCCGAGCAAGCTGCGCATGGCGGCCCGCTCGCCCGCTCCGATCTGCGTCATCCCCGTACGCCTACTTCCCCTTGTGCTTCGGCTCCGGCGGCGGCTTGGCCGTATCCGAAGATGGCTTCGCCGTGCCCGGGTCCTTCTTCCCCGCGTGCTTCCCATCGCCCCCGCTTCCGCCCTTGCCCGTTCCCCATCCCATGCCGCTCTCCTTCGACTCGCAGCGATCGTTCAACTTCATGGCGCAGGCCGCAGCGACCGGGCCCGGACCGTCCGGCGCCCGAGGCAGCGCGCGCAGTCACACGGCGGAAACCGCTCCGGCGACGCCAGGACGACGACCGGATCGCCCTCCCGCACCACGGACTCCTGCTCCCACGTCCGCCCCGCATCGCGAGACACCCGCACGGTCATCAGCACCCGCAGCTCACCCCCACCCAGCCCCCGGATCACAGCGACCCCCCGAACCCATTGGCCACCAGAGCGCCGTTCTTCGTTGCCATGCCCGAGCCCTTCCGCAGTGCCGTGCCCGCCTCGTTCGCGGTAACTCCAAGGAAACTGCCGGAAGTCGGCGTTCTCCACGGCATACATGCCGCATTCTTGGGTCAGATCCGTGGACGGGTACCGAAGGTTCAAGGGCGCGGGAAGGGAGCGTCATGGGGTTGCCTGAACGGCGTAAGTCCCTGGGTTACAGCCAGGAGAAACTGGCCGAGTTACTCGGCGTTGACCGCACCACGATCGGGCGCTGGGAGAGCGGGAGAGTCGCGCCCCAACCACCCCAGCGACGAGGCTTGGCAACCGCGCTCGGGCTCAGCCTCCAAGAGCTCGACTCCCTCCTGGCGGAGCTACGAACCTCATGCCCGGAGACCCCAACCCAGCAGTCCAGTGACCATTCAACTGCGGGAGACCCCGACGAGATGATCCGCCGCGAATTCCTCCGCGTTCTCACCGTCAGCGGGGCGCTGACCGCCCTGTCGGCCGACGAAGTCGAGGCTCTCGCGGACGGGGTACTCAGGAGGACCCCAGCCGACTTCGAGCGGATGAACAGGCACCTGTGGCAGGTCTACCAGCTGGCCCGTTCAAGGGCTCGGTCTACCCGGTCATCAGAGACCAGCTCGCGGCGCTGAACGAGGCATTGACCACCGGCGGAGGTCGTTCTGAGTTGCTCTTGTATGCGACGGCCGACCTCTTCCAAATGGCCGGCGAGGTCGCGTTCGACAGTAACCGATACACCGATGCCGCGGCCTCATACTCGCTCGCAGCGTCGGTCAGCAAGGACGCAGGGTGCTACGACCTGTGGGCCTGTGCCCTCGTGCGCCACGCCTACGTGGAGATGTCCGAGCAGCGCTACCGCCAGGCGGCGCAGATCCTCGGTGCAGCCGAGCGTCTGGCCGGGCAAGGGGACAGGGGTCTTTCGACTCGCCATTGGATCGCATCGGTTCAGGCACAGGCGTATGCCGGTCTCGGCGATTTGGCGGCATGTGAACGCGCGCTGGACCAGGCAGAGGAGGTCAAAGACCTCGCTCCGGACAGCTCCAACGGCGGATGGCTCCGGTTCGACGGCACACGGATGGCCGAGGAGCGTGGAGCACGGTACGTGCGGCTTGGCCGCCTGGACCTGGCAGAGGAGACTTTGAATCGCGCGCTACAAGAGACCGCTCTTGCGTCGGGTCAGTCGTACCGGCGTAGAGGTGCGGTGCTGGCCGACCTGGCCGCGATCGGCGCGAAACGACGCGATCCCGAGCAGGTGGTTGCGTACGGCCGAGAGGCTGTCCGACTGGCCCAAGCCTCGTCCTCCGGATACGTCGCCCGTAGACTCCGAGCCCTGTGCGACGAGTTCGGCCCCTTGAGGCACAACCACAGCGTGGCGGAGCTGGGGGCGGAGATCGCCGCACTGGGCTCACCGTGACAAGAGGAGTTGGCATGTCGCAGACCGAAGGTGCACGGCTGTTCCGGGAGACGTGGATCGCGGGCGTGCACCAGCACTTCCCAGGGGAACCCAAGCCCGGCTACGTCACGCCGTGGGACGACACCCCGCAGTGGGAGCGCGAGGCGGCCGGGTCCGTCTACGAGCAGGTCCGCCAGTTCGTCGAGATCAGCGGCGGTCACACATCGAGGCTGTCCCGCGAGCAGAAGAGCCGGTTCGTCGCAACGTGCTGGACAGCCCAGATGTTCAAGCGCTTCGAGGATCCCAAGCCCGCGTACGTGGCTGACTGGCCCGACCTGCCGAACTGGCAACAGGAGACCGATGCCGACATCTTCGAGGCCATTGAAAAGGCCGTCAGCTGATTCGAGTGCTCTGGGCAGCGGGGCAGGCCGAACAATGTTCCCGGAAAGGCTCCGCAAACGGATCGACGACTGGCGAAGCGGGCAAGGCCCCGTCGTCCGCTGAGATGCTCGCCCCAGACGGCAGCCGGACGCCAAGCCGGCCGAAGCGCGTAGCGATCTGCCGCGCCCACGGGCCAACCGGAGCTCCACGGGCATCTGCACGCTGCCTCCTGCGGCTTGCCCCCGCCCCCCGACCCGGGACGCCCGACGATGGGCCCTTGACGGAGCCGTTCCCCTCCCCGCGCCGCATCCGGGCCGGGCTCGGTGGTCCCGGGACGGAAACCCGGGATGACAGGGGCCGCCGGGCGGCATCTCCGATCAGGGCTCATCGGAATCCGAACCCCCGGCCATCCTTCGGGGGCTTCCCGGCAGTCTTCGTCTTTCCGGGGCGGGCCGGGCAGTCAGGGGTGGAGCGCAGCGACATCGCGAAGCGACGCGACGACGAGGAACGAGGAGGAGCGCCCTTGACGGCCCGGCACGCACCGGAAGGACAGTGGACTGACGGGAAGCCCCCGTACCCACTCCCGACACCGTCCGGCCGAAGCCGCCCAAGGCAGGCCGCAGCGGGGCCGGGCGCCTGATACCCCCTCGTCCGGCAGCCTCCCGCCCCGCCCTCTCAGCCGCCGGGGCCGGGCGGGCGACCACCGGCCGGGCCCGACACCGCTCGGGGGTGGAAGCGGCCCGCGCTGCGCAGCCCGCCCCACCCTCCCCCTACTCCCCCGGCCCCTGCCCCGTGGATCCCCGTACCACCAGTTCGGGCTGGAACACGTACTCCGTGCGCTGGACCGGGGTGCCGCCGACCGCCTCCAGGAGGGCGCCGACCGCAGCCGTCGCCATCGCGCGGACCGGCTGGCGGATCGTCGTCAGCGGCGGGTCCGTGAAGGCGATCAGCGGCGAGTCGTCGAAGCCGACCACCGACACGTCCTCCGGTACCCGCAGCCCCCGCTCGCGGACCGCGCGGATCACGCCGAGCGCCATCGGGTCGCTGCCGCACACGATGCCGGTGCAGCCGCGGTCCAGCAGGGCGCCCCCCGCCGCGTGGCCGCCCTCCACCGTGAACAGCGTGCGCTGGATGAGGCCGTCCTCCTCGGCCCCCGGCACGGCGGCGACGAAGCCCTGCTCCTTGCGGGCCGACGGCACGTACCGGGTCGGCCCGATGGCCAGGCCGATCCGCCGGTGGCCGAGGTCCTCGAGGTGCCGGACGGCCATGTCGGCGGCCGCCCGGTCGTCCGGGGAGATGAAGGGGGCGTTGACGTGCTCGTTGAAGCCGTTGATCAGGACGAAGGGGACGCCCCGGGAGGACAGCCTCTGGTAGCGGGAGGGGTCCAGGGACGAGTCCGAGTGCAGGCCGGACAGGAAGACGATCCCCGTGACCCCCCGCTCCTCCAGCTGCTCCACCAGTTCGTCCTCGGTGGCGCCGCCCGGCGTCTGCGTGCACAGCACCGGCGTGTACCCGTGGCCTGCCAGCGCCTGCTCTATGACCTGCGCGAACGCCGGAAAGATCGGGTTGGTCAGCTCCGGGATGAGGAGCCCCACCAGGCCGTTGCTGCGGCGGCGCAGCCGTACGGGCCGCTCGTAGCCGAGCAGGTCCATGGCGGCCAGCACCTTGTGCCGGGTGCCGGCCGCCACGCCCGCCTTGCCGTTGAGCACACGGCTGACCGTCGCCTCGCTGACCTGGGCCTGCGCGGCGATGTCCGTCAGCCGGAGCGCGGAGGTCACCCCTGCCACCACACCGCCGTGTCGGCCCCGAGGACTCCGGGGTCCGTCAGGTCGTCGCTGGCGAGGAGCACGGTGCCGGGCGGGGACATGCGTACGGCCTCCCCCGTCGTGTTCACGGTGCAGACGAAGTCCCCGCGGCGGAACGCCAGGACGCCCTCCGGCGCCTGCAGCCACTCCACCGCGTCGCCCGCGCCCAGCTCGGCCCGCTCCCGGCGGATCCGCAGCGCCGCCCGGTACAGCTCCAGCGTGGAGGAGGGGTCGCCCGTCTGGGCGGCCACGCTCAGGCCCGCCCACTCGGCCGGCTGGGGCAGCCAGCTGCCGCCCTCGCCGAAGCCGTACGGGGCCTGGTCGCCCGACCACGGGATCGGCACGCGGCAGCCGTCGCGCAGTCCGTCCTGGCCGTTCTCCTTGAAGAAGGACGGGTCCTGGCGCACCTCGTCGGGCAGGTCCACGACCTCCGGCAGGCCGAGCTCCTCGCCCTGGTAGACGTACGCCGACCCGGGCAGGGCGAGCATCAGCAGCGCGGCGGCCCGCGCGCGGGCGAGGCCCTGGGCGCCGCCGCCGTACCGCGTGACGTGCCGTACGACGTCGTGGTTGGACAGCACCCACGTCGTCGGGGCGCCCACGGTGCGCATCGCGTCGAGCGAGTCGTCGATGGCGCCGCGCAGCGCGGCCGCGTCCCAGCCGGTGTTCAGGTAGTGGAAGTTGAAGGCCTGGTGCAGCTCGTCGGGGCGCAGGTAGAGCGCGGTGCGGTCGGCGCTCGGGGTCCAGGCCTCGGCGACGCCGATGCGGTCGCCGGCGTACTCGTCCAGCACGGTCCGCCAGGAGCGGTAGATCTCGTGGACCCCGTCCTGGTCGAAGAAGGGCAGCACCTGGTTGCCGAGCAGCTTGAGCTGTTCGTCGCGGCCGAGGTCGGGCAGGCCGGGGGCCTTGACGAGACCGTGGGCGACGTCGATGCGGAAGCCGTCGACCCCCAGGTCGAGCCAGAACCGGAGCACGGAGCGGAACTCGTCCTGGACGGCGGGGTGTTCCCAGTTGAAGTCGGGCTGCTCGGGGGCGAAGAGGTGCAGGTACCACTCGCCGTCGGCGACGCGGGTCCAGGCGGGCCCGCCGAAGATGGACTCCCAGTCGTTCGGGGGCTCGGAGCCGTCCGCGCCCTGCCCCGGGCGGAAGTGGAAGCGCTCGCGCAGCGGGCTGCCGGGGCCTTCCCGCAGTGCCTGCTTGAACCATTCGTGCTGGTCGGAGCAGTGGTTGGGGACCAGGTCCACGATGATGCGCAAGCCCAGCTCGTGGGCTTCGCGGATCACGGCGTCGGCGTCGTGCAGGGTGCCGAACATGGGGTCGATGGCCCGGTAGTCGGCGACGTCGTAGCCGGCGTCGGCCTGCGGGGAGGCGTAGAAGGGGCTGAGCCAGACGGCGTCGACGCCCAGCTCCTTGAGGTAGGGCAGTCGGCTGCGGATGCCTTCGAGGTCCCCCATGCCGTCCCCGTTGGAGTCGGCGAAGCTGCGCGGATAGACCTGGTAGATCACCGCTTCTCTCCACCAACCGGGCCGGGTGCCGGTCGGGGTGGGAAGGCCACTGTCCGAGGTCAGTGCGTCGGCGAGGTGCTGGGTCATGTCGTCCTTGAAGAGATCGGGCCGGGGGTGTGTGGGGGCAGGCGCCGGGTGGTCAGCCCGTGGTCGCGAGGGGGTCAGCCCTTGGTCGCGCCTGCCGTCATCCCGGCGACGAGGTGACGCTGGGCGAAGAGGAAGAAGACTGCGGCGGGGATGGCGATGAGGACGGAAGCGGCACTCATCGCACCCCAGTTGGAGGTGTACTGCGTGACGAAGGTCTGCAGGCCTCCGGCGAGGGTGAGGTGTTCGTCGCCGACCATGAAGGCGGAGGCGTACGCGACTTCGCCCCAGGCGGTGATGAAGGAGTAGAAGCCGGTGACGGCGAGGCCGGGCTTGGCCAGCGGGAGGATGAGGCGCCAGAAGGTGCCGAAGGGGTTGAGCCCGTCGACGCGGCCGGATTCGTCGATCTCGACCGGGATGGTGTCGAAGAAGCCCTTCATCATCCAGGCGCAGAACGGCACCGCGATGGTGAGGTACGTGATGATCAGGCCGAGCGGCTGGTTGAGCAGCCCCAGCTGTCCCATGAGGTTGTAGAGCGGGACGATGAGGATGGCCATCGGGAACATCTGCGTGATGAGCAGGGTCCACATCAGCGGCTTCATGCCGGGGAACTTGAACCGGCTGACCGCGTAGCCCGTGGTGGCGGCGATGAACACGCCGAGCACGGTGGTGATGCCGGCGACGAGCACGGAGTTGCCGAACCAGGTGAGGAAGGAGGTCGACTCCAGCAGGTACCGGTAGTTGTCGAAGGTCGGTTCCTTCACGAAGTCCGTGGAGATGGCGTGCTTCGCGGGCTTGATCGAGGTCAGCAGGACCCACAGCACCGGGAAGACGGCGATCACGGACGCGACGATCAGGGTGGCGTGCAGGCCGGTGGAGGCGAGCGGGGAGCGCTGCCCCCTGATGCGCGGGGTACTGGGGTTACTCGGGGTGCTCGAGGTCGTCACGGTCACCACACCTCTCCCTGCTTGCGCAGCGAGCGCCGGTAGACCAGCGCGAAGATCATGAGCAGGGCGAGGATGAGCACGCCCCAGGTGGCGGAGCCCGCGAAGTCGCGCGGGCTGGACACGAAGGCCTCGCGGAAGGCCTGGGTCACCAGGATCTCGGTGGAGTCACCCGGTCCGCCCCGCGTCAGCAGGAAGATCACCGGGAACATGTTGAAGGTCCAGATGGTGGAGAGCAGGATCACGGTCATGCTCACCGTGCGCAGTCCGGGCAGGGTGATGTGCCGGAACCGCTGCCAGGCCGTGGCACCGTCCATCTCGGCGGCCTCGTAGAGCTCGCCGGGGATGGACTGCAGACCGCCGAGCAGGGCGACCATCATGAAGGGGACGCCGAGCCAGACGTTGACGGCGACGACGGAGAACTTCGCCCAGGTGGGGTCGTCGAGCCACGGAATCGCCGAGATGCCGCCACCGTCGAGGATCTTGTTGAGGATCCCGCTGTCGCGGTTGAAGAGGAACCGCCAGGCGAAGACGGAGACGAAGCCGGGGACGGCCCAGGGCAGGATGAGCGCCATCCGGTAGGCGGCGCGGCCCCGGAAGTCCCGGTTGAGCATGTTGGCCAGGGCCAGTCCGAGCGTGAAGGTGATCGACACGCACAGGACGGTCCAGGTGATCGTCCAGACCAGTCGCTGGAGGAACACCGGGTCCCCGAGGACGGCCGTGTAGTTGTCGAGCCCGACAAACCGGTACGTCGCGTCGATGTGGCGGACGCCGATGGTACGGGCGACGTTGCGCTCGTTGGCATCGGTCAGCGACAGGTAGATGCCGCGGAAGAGCGGCCAGCCGATGATCACGCCGAGGACGAGCACCACCGGGGCGACCATGGCCCAGGCGTACCAGTGGGTGGCGAGGGCGCGCCTCAGTCCACCGCCGTTCCGGGTCTTCGCGCTGTCAGTCCTGCGGCTCCGGCCGCGGGCGGCGACGGTGTCCTCCCCGTCGCTGCCCGCGGCCTTCGCCACCGACTGGCTGGTGTGAGCAGCCATCGTCTTGTTTACTTCCAGCCCTTGAGGATCTTGCGGAACTCGACGCCGGCCGCCTTGGCCGCGTCCTCCGGGCTGGAGGCCCCGGTGATCGCCTTCGTGTACTCGACCTTGAGCGGCTCGAAGAGGGAGCCGTTCTCCGGGATCCAGGCGCGCTCGACGGCCTTGTCCACGGCCGGCTTGAAGAACTGGACCATCTCGCTGGCCTTGACGTCCGGCTGCTCGTAGGCGGCGGTCCGCGTCGGGAGCAGGCTGAGGTCCTTGGCGGACTGGACCTGCACGTCCTGCGAGGTCATGTACTCGACGAAGGCGTGCGACGCGGCGCGGTTCTTGGAGCCGGCGAAGACGGCGAGGTCGTGGCCGCCCTGCGGGGCGCCGGCCTTGACGGAACCGGCCGGGACGGCGGCGATGCCGAGGTTGGCCTTGTCCTTGAACTGGTCGCCGGCGTAGGTGTCGGCGACGGCCCACGGACCGTTGATCATCATGGCGGCTTCGCCGGTCTTGAAGGCGGTCTGCATGTTGACGTAGCCGTCGGTGGCGTTGGTGATCGCCGCGCCGGAGGCGACCAGGTCGCGGGCGGTCTTGAACGCGTTGACGCCGGCCGGGTTGTCGACGGTGACCGTCTTGTTCTTCGCGTCGACGAGGTCGCCGCCCTCGCCGTAGATGAGGGGCAGGAACCAGTAGGAGTCGTCGCCGCGCAGGTAGAGGCCGGCCTTGCCGGTCTTCGCCTTGATCGCGGCGGAGGCGGTCTTCAGCTCCTCCAGGGTCTTGGGGGGCTGGACGCCGGCGTCCGCGAGCATCTTCTTGTTGTAGAAGAGGCCGAGGGTGTCGATGACCTGCGGGACGGCGTAGGTCTTGCCCTCGAACTTGCCGCTGGCCGCGGCCTGGGGCAGGAAGTCGGCGTCGACCTTCTTGGCCGTCTCGGCCGGGACCTCGTCGAGGTAGCCGAGCGAGGCGAAGTCGGCGACCCAGCCGACGTCGGCGCGGATGACGTCCGGGGCTTCGGAACCGCTGCTGAAGGCGTTCTTGACCTTGTTCTGGGCGTCGCCGTACGGGACGTTGACGTACTTGACGGTGACCTTCGGGTGCTTCGCGGTGAACGCCTCGGCGATCTTCTGGAAGCTGGCCTTCTCCGCGTCGTTCGAGGTGTCCCACCACGTGACCGTGCCGGAGAGCTCGCCGCCGGCCTTGGTGTCGCCGCCGTCGTCCTTGGTGTCCCCACCGCAAGCCGTCGCCGCGAGCGCCAGGGTCGCGACCAGCGCGGTGGCCGCTATGCCACGCCGCATATGAACTCCTTCGATGATCCCGGCCGCGCCCTCGCGGTCCCGAGTTGCAGGGAACGTAACAAGCCTGAAAGCCGACCGAAAGAGCTTGCGGCAATTTTCTGCAAGAGACGGTGATCGTTACATCCGTGTGTCCTGACGGTTGCCGCAGCTTGCTGTTAGTTCGAACGGTCTTCGGGTGAACGGGCCCGCAACCAGGGGGCATGTACGCGCGTTGACCCCGATATGACCCATGAGCTGACCGCCTCCCGGCTTGCAAGCGCTTCCAGCAACGCCACCGCAAGCGGCCGCTGGTGGCGCGATGCCGTCATCTACCAGGTGTACGTCCGGTCCTTCGCGGACAGCGACGGCGACGGCATCGGCGACCTCCGCGGGGTGCGCACGCGCCTGCCCCACCTGGCCCGGCTCGGGGTCGACGCCGTGTGGCTCACCCCCTTCTACGTCTCCCCGCAGGCCGACGGCGGCTACGACGTCGCCGACTACCGGGCCGTCGATCCGCTCTTCGGGGACCTCTCCGACGCCGACGAGCTCGTCCGGGCCGCCCACGCGCTCGGCCTGCGGGTCATCGTGGACGTGGTCCCCAACCACACCTCCCACCGGCACGTCTGGTTCCAGGAGGCCCTCGCCGACCCCGCGGCCCGGGCCCGGTACCACTTCCGCCCCGGGCGCGGACCCGCCGGGGAGCGGCCGCCCAACGACTGGGAGTCCGTCTTCGGCGGCCCCGCCTGGACCCGGACCCCGGACGGCGCGTGGTACCTGCACCTCTTCGCCCCCGAGCAGCCCGACCTGAACTGGGAGCACCCCGAGGTCGCGGAGGAGTTCGCGTCCGTCCTGCGCTTCTGGCTCGACCTCGGCGTCGACGGCTTCCGCATCGACGTCGCCCACGGGATGGTGAAGGCCTCCGGCCTGCCCGACATCGGCCGCGGCGCCCAGGCCACCCTGATCGGCGCCGAGCCGCTCCCCTTCTTCGACCAGGACGGCGTCCACGAGATCCACCGCACCTGGCGGCGGCTGCTCGACGGCTACGAGGGCCCGCGCATCGGCGTCGCCGAGGCCTGGGCGCCGACCTCCGAGCGGCTCGCCCTGTACGTCCGGCCCGACGAGCTGCACCAGGCCTTCAACTTCCGCTTCCTGAACTGCCCCTGGGACGCCCGCGCGATGCGGACCGTGATCGACGAGTCGCTGGCCGCCACGGCCTCCGTCGGCGCCCCCACCACCTGGGTGCTGTCCAACCACGACGTCGTACGCCATGTCACCCGCTACGGCGGCGGGACGCAGGGCCTGGCCCGGGCCAGGGCCGCCGCGCTGCTGATGCTCGCCCTGCCCGGATCCGCGTACCTCTACCAGGGCGAGGAGCTCGGCCTGCCGGAGGTCGCGGACCTGCCCGACGCCGTGCGCCAGGACCCCGCCTTCCTCCGCACCGCCGGGCAGGACGGGCTGCGCGACGGCTGCCGGATCCCGCTGCCCTGGTCCGGCGAGCGGCCCCCGTACGGTTTCGGCCCGGCCGGCAGCTGGCTCCCGCAGCCCGCGGACTGGGCCCCGCTGAGCGTCGCCGCCCAGACCGGCGACCCGCACTCCACCCTCGAGCTGTACCGCGCCGCCCTGGAACTGCGCCGGGCGCTGCCCGGCCTCGGCTCCCCCGACGCGGGCCCGCTGACCTGGCTGCCCGCCCCCGAGGGCGTCCTCCTCTTCACCCGGCCCGGCTTCGCCTGCACCCTCAACAGCCGGTCCGAACCGCTCGAACTGCCCTCGCCGGGGCGCCCCGTACTCTCCAGTGCCCCGGTCGAGACGGACGGCCGGACCGTGCTGCTGCCCGCGGATTCGTGCACGTGGTGGGCTTTGTGAGCCGGGGACCGGTACAGTCCAATCCCGTGACCGCACGGCTAGCCGACATCGCAGCCCAGGCGGGGGTCAGCGAAGCCACAGTCAGCCGCGTGCTCAACGGCAAGCCCGGTGTGGCCGCAGGCACCCGCGAGTCCGTGCTGGCCGCGCTCGACGTGCTCGGCTACGAGCGCCCCGTCAAACTGCGCCAGCGCAGCGCGGGGCTCGTCGGCCTGATAACCCCCGAGCTGGACAACCCCATCTTCCCGGCGCTCGCCCAGGTCATCGGCCAGGCGCTGACCCGGCAGGGGTACACGCCGGTGCTGGCCACGCAGACGCCCGGCGGATCCACCGAGGACGAGCTGACCGAGATGCTGGTCGACCGAGGGGTCTCCGGCATCATCTTCGTCTCCGGGCTGCACGCCGACACGACCGCCGACATGGGCCGCTACGACCAACTCCGCGGGCAGGGTGTCCCCTACGTCCTCATCAACGGGTTCTCCGACAAGGTGCAGGCGCCCTTCGTCTCCCCCGACGACCGGGCCGCGATGCAGCTCGCCGTGACCCACCTGACCGCGCTCGGGCACACCCGGATCGGGCTCGCGGTCGGGCCCAAGCGGTTCGTGCCCGTCCTGCGCAAGATCGAGGGCTTCCGGCTCGGGATGAAGGAGCGGCTCGGCCTCGACGAGGCCGAGGTCGAGGAGCTCATCCAGCACTCTCTCTACACGCTGGAGGGTGGGCAGGCCGCCGCGGCCGCGCTCGTCGCGCGCGGCTGTACGGCCATCGTGTGCGCCAGCGACATGATGGCGCTCGGGGCGATCCGGGCCGCCCGGCAGCAAGGACTGCGGGTGCCGCAGGACGTCTCGGTCGTCGGCTTCGACGACTCCCCTCTCATAGCGTTCACCGATCCGCCGCTCACCACCATCCGGCAGCCCGTGCAGGCCATGGGGCAGGCGGCCGTCCGCACGCTCCTGGAGGAGATCGGCGGTACGCCGGCCCCGCCCAGCGAGTTCGTCTTCCTGCCCGAACTGGTGGTCCGCGGATCCACTGCCTCCGGTCCGCAGCTGGGGGCACCTCCCGGCCGAAGGTCCGGGGGGTAGGGGACCCTCTCGTCCCCAGGGGTGAGCGGCTGCGCCGCAGACCCTCCCGAGGGATGATCGAGGGCAGGACCGCATCTGGCAGACTCTTCCCCCATGGGTGAATCGAGCGTGAAGACACTGGAAACTCCCCCAGCTACCGCCGGGGGCCCCAGGACGGAAGTCTCGTCACCTCACGTGACCGAGAGTGAGACCCGTCCGGGGGGTCAGCGCGCCCTCTTCTCCCGGTTGCGCACCCCGCGCCGGCCCCGGATCTGGTTCGAGGTCCTGCTCATCGGGGTCAGTTACTGGACGTACTCGCTCATCCGCAACGCGGTGCCCGAGCAGAAGGCGGACGCCCTCGCGAACGCCGACTGGCTGTGGAAGACGGAGCACACCCTCGGCATCGCGGTCGAGAGGTCCGTCAACCACGCCGTCGATTCGGTGTCGTGGCTGGTCGTCGGCATGAACTACTACTACGCCACGCTCCACTTCGTGGTCACCCTCGGCGTGCTCGCCTGGATCTACCGCTTCCATCCGGGGCGGTACGCTGCCGCCCGCCTCGTCCTCTTCGCCACGACGGGCGTGGCGCTGGTCGGCTATTACTTCTTCCCGCTCGCGCCGCCGAGGCTGATGGACGGCGGGGGCTTCATCGACACCGTGGTGGTCCACCACACCTGGGGCTCCATGGCCTCCGGCAACCTCAAGCACATGTCGAACCAGTACGCGGCCATGCCCTCCATGCACATAGGGTGGTCGCTCTGGTGCGGCCTGACCATCTTCGCCGTGGCCTCGGCGCCGTGGGCGCGGATCCTGGGCCTCCTCTACCCGACGGCCACGCTGGTCGTCATCGTGGCCACCGCGAACCACTTCTGGCTCGACGCGGCCGGCGGCATGCTGTGCCTGGCCTTCGGTTTCGGGGTGTCGCGCACCTGGTTCGGCCACCTCCCGCACCGCCTCCCCCGCAGCCCCCTGGAGACCGGCCCCCACCCGGCCACGGCAGCCCTGCTGAACCGCTTCCGCAGGGCCTAGGGGGCGATCCAGCCGCCCGACGGCTCCAGGCCCGGTCCGCCCGGTCCGCGCCCAGCCGCCTCGGCGACTCTTCGCCATGACCGGCCCGCGTGTACGCAGTGTGCGGCGGCTGCATCGAGGCGATCACCCCGAGCTCCGAGAACCGCTTCGGCCCGGGCCCGGCGGCGCCATTGAGGTGACGGCGCTACGGCCCCGTCGGCCAGGATCCGCTCGCCCTCGTAGGGGTGGCTGAGGCGCTCTTCCGGCGCCAGGATCCGGCGCAGCAGGGGCGCCGCCGCCGCGGCCGGGGCGCCGATCTCGCCGAGGCGGCGTAGCGCTTCCCGGGCTGGCAGGCCCGTCCACTCCCGGTCCACCTCCGCCAGGAGCACCGGTACGGCGGGCTCCAGGTCGCCGGTCATCCGCCAGTACGCGTACGCCGCGGCGACCCGGGTCCACGCGCCGGGCGACTCCATCAGGCCGCGCACGGGGTCCGTGTGCGCGGCGGCCGGCGGGCCGAGATCGGTGAGGAAGGGCAGACCGTGGCTGCCGCTCCCGGACCCCACGGCCGCGCCGCACACGTCGAGGGCGAGCGTGGGATCGCCGGTGGCCCTCCAGTGCGCCCAGGCGGCCCGCCGCAGGTGGTGGCGTCGGGCCTGCGGGGCGCGACCGGTGGCGTACGCGGCCAGCCGGTCCGCGGCGACGGCGGCCGGGGGTCCGATCCGGCCGAGGACGCGCAGGGCGTCGTACGCGTACGGGCTCTCCAGGTACGGGAGCACCTCGGGCACGGCGGCCGGGCCCACTGCGCGAGGAGTTCGAGGGTGGAGATGCTCGCGTGGTACGGCTCCGGTTCCCGTCGCAGGCCGGGCAGCACGGCCAGGATGCGGGCACGGGGACGGTCGCAGGGAAGCCGGTCGTCCTTCGCGAGGGTCCGCAGGGCGGGCAGCGCGCGAACGTCGCCCATCCCGGCGAGGGCGAGCGCGAGCTCCTGGACGGGCCCGAGCCGCTTGTCGAGGGCCTCGGCGATCCGGTCGGCGTGCGCCGAAACGGCGGGCCCGGCCTGGGCCACCGCCCTGGCGGCGTCCCAACCGTGGCGCGTGTCGTCGCAGACGGCCGTGACGACGGCGTCCCAGCACTCGGGATCCGGCCGCCGGTAGCGGTACACGGCCTTGACAGCCGAACCCGGTGTCCTCACGCGGTGGCGTACGTGACGAAGCCGAGCCAGGCGGCGGGGGTGAGCGTGAGCCGAGCGCCGTCGGCCACTTTGGAGTCCCGCACGAGGACGGTGCCGGGCAGCTGGGCCACCTCGACGCAGTCGGCTCCGTCAGCGGTGCTGTAACTGCTCTTGGTCCAGGCGACCTCGATGCAGTTGGGCCCGTCTGCGGTGCTGTAGCTGCTCTTGACCCACGCCACGGAGAGGCCCTCGGCCGACGGCTTGATGCTCATGTCTCCCCCAGTACCTTCTCGATGAACGTCAGCGATGCCCGAGGCGTCAGTCCGATTTCACCAGATCGAGGTTTCCACGACCCGGTGGATCGATAGCCGGTACCGCCCGACGTCTAAAGACCAATAACCGGGGGAAATTACCTCTCCCTACCTCCCCCCTCCCCCTCTCACCTGGACGGGTGAATCGCCCCAACCCGGCTGGCGCATATGCCAATCCGTCGGGCACGCTGGCCCTCGACAACCCCATAACGCAATTCGGCCCTCGTGCGGGACGCCAATCCCGCCGAGGGCCTGACCAAGAGAAGGCAACGACCCTTCCATGGCTGACCAGCAGTTTAGCGCGCCCTCGCGCGCCTCGTCGGGCATCCGGCACATCAATCACGATCACCGCCGCGGCTACGTCAAGATCGGCAACCACCTGGCCCAGCACCGCGAGTTGAGCATGAGCGCCATCGGCCTGGCCACGCACATCCAGTCCCTGCCCACCGGCGCCAAGGTGACCATCAAGGCCCTGGCCGACCGCTTCCCGGAGGGCGAGGTCCGGATCGCCGCCGCGCTGAACGAGCTGGAGGACCACGGCTACCTGGCCCGCTTCCGGGAGAGGCTTCCCAGTGGCCGGGTCGTGTCCCGCACGGTCTCGTACAACAACCCGCCCGCGAGGTCGGCGGAGACGGCCCGCGAGCCGCTCGTCCCACCGGCCGCGTCCGCGCCGGAGCCGACCCCCGAGCCGGTCCCCGAGCCTGCACCGGAGCCGGAGCCGGAACCGGATGCAGATCCCGAGCCCGCCCCGGACGTCCCGGAAGTCGAGCTCCGGGCGCGGGAGCTGCTGGCCCGGCTGCGGCTGCGCGATCCCCGGCTGGTGCTGTCCGAGCGCGACACGGTGAGGCTGGCGCCCGCCGCGGCCGTCTGGCTGGAGCGCGGGCTGGCCCCGAGTGCCGTCATCGCCGCCCTGACGCGGTCGCTGCCGATGGTGCCCATCCATTCCCCGGCCGCGCTGCTCGCCCACCGGCTGCGGGAACTGCTCCCGCCCCGGCTGCCGGACCCCGGCGCGGCGCACTGCGTACCCGCGGATCGCGAGGTCCATCCGCTCCGTACGTGCGACGGCTGCGACCGCGCCTTCCGCTCCCCCGTCCCGGGTCGCTGCCGCGACTGCCCACCCCCGGACGTGCTGGCGGCGTAGCCCGGCCGGCCGGGCCGCCGTACCCGACCGAAGCGGGCACAGGATGTCGGGTCGGGCAGGGTGGGACCTTCCTAGGGTGAGTGATCGAAAGGGAAGGAGATCTGGTGCTGGAGCAGTTGAACCGGGCCATGGACCACATCGAGGGCCATCTCGACCAGCGGATCGAGATCGCTGATCTGGCGCGGATCGCGGTGACGTCCGAGTACCACTTCCGGCGGATGTTCTCCGCGCTGGCGGGGCTCCCGCTGTCGGAGTACATCCGGCGCAGGCGGCTGACGGTCGCCGGTGCCGAGGTGCTCGCCGGGGAGCGGACGCTGCTGGATGTCGCCGTTCGGTACGGCTACACGTCGGCGGAGGCGTTCGCGCGTGCGTTCCGTGCGGTGCACGGTGTCGGCCCGGGTGAGGCCAGGCGCACGGGAGCGGCCCTGCACTCCCAGCCACGGATGTCCTTCCGGCTCATCGTCGAAGGGAGCACGACCATGAAGTACCGGATCGTGGAGAAGGAAGAGTTCCGCGTCGCCGGCAGGAAGGCCCGCGTCCCGCTCGTCCACGAGGGGGTGAATCCGGCGATCCTCGCGTTCATCCAGAGCATCGGAGCGGAGACCGTGGAGCGCATCACGCGGCTGTCCGATCAGGAGCCGGAGGGGATCGTCTCGGTGACCGAGCACCTCTCCCCCGGCCGCGAGGAGGGAACTGAACTCGACTATTACCACGCCGTGGTGACCGGTGCCGAGGTGCCCGCGGACCTCGACGTCCGCGTCGTCCCGGCGGGCACGTGGGCGGTCTTCGAGAACTCCGGGCCGTTCCCGCAGGCGCTCCAGCACCTGTGGCGGGACGTGTACACGCAGTGGTTCCCCTCCAACCCGTACGCGAGCAGGCCGGGGCCCGAGATCCTGCGCACCCGGCCGTCGGAGGGCTGGACCGAGGCGGACGCAGAGCTGTGGATACCGGTGGAGCGGACCGGGGTCTGACGCCGTGGAAACCCGGGCCCGGGGCTCACGCCCCGGCCCGGGTTTCCCTTGTCACGCCCCGTAGAACAGCTCGTCCACGACCGCCCGCGCCCGGCGCGTGATGCGGCGGTAGTCGTCGAGGAGCTCGCCGGCCGTGCCCTCCGCGTAGCCGAGGTAGCGGCCAACGGCCGCCAGTTCGCGGGCCTCCGACGGAAAGGTGTCACCGGCGCGCCCGCGGACCAGCATCACCGCGTTGCGGACCCGGGTGGCGAGCACCCAGGCCTCGTCCAGGACCTGCGCCTCCTCGGTCGGGATCAACCCCGCCGCGTGGGCGGCGGCCAGGGCCTCGCGGGTCCGGGTGGTGCGCAGGCCGGGCTCCGACCAGGCGTGCCGCATCTGGATCAGCTGGACCGTCCACTCGACGTCGCTGAGGCCGCCGCGGCCGAGTTTGGTGTGCAGGGTCGGGTCGGCGCCGCGGGGCAGCCGCTCCGACTCCATGCGGGCCTTGAGCCGGCGGATCTCCCGTGCGGCGTCCTCGCCGAGGCCCTCCGCCGGGTAGCGCAGCGGGTCGATCAGCTCGATGAAGCGGGCGCCGAGGTCGGCGTCGCCGGCGACGGGTTCGGCGCGCAGCAGGGCCTGGCTCTCCCAGGTCAGGGACCAGCGCCGGTAGTACGCGGCGTACGAGGACAGGGTGCGCACGAGCGGGCCGGAGCGGCCCTCGGGGCGCAGGTCGGCGTCGATGAGCAGCGGCGGGTCGGCGGTGGGGAGCTGGAGCAGGCGGCGCATTTCGGCGATGACGGTCTGGGCGGCCTTCGCGGCTTCCTGTTCGTCGACGCCTTCGCGGGGTTCGTGGACGAACAGGACGTCGGCGTCGGATCCGTAGCCGAGCTCGTGGCCGCCGAAGCGTCCGACGCCGATGATCGCGAAGCGGGTGGGCAGCATCTCGCCCCAGTGGTCGCGGACGGCGGCGCGCAGGGCTCCGGCGATGGTGGCGGCGGTGAGGTCGGAGACGGCGTTGCCGACCCGGTCGACGAGGGCTCCGGGGTTCTCCTCGGCCGGGTTGTCCTCCGTACCGTACGAGCCGATGATGTCGGCGGCGCAGGTGCGGAACAGCTCGCGGCGGCGGACCCCGCGGGCCGCGGCGACGCCGGCTTCGGCGCTGTCGGCGCGGCCGACGGCGGCGAGCACCTCCTGCTCCAGGGCCTCGTGCGTACGGGGTTGCAGCCCTTCGGGGTCGCCGAGCAGGGCGACGGCCTCGGGGGCGCGCATCAGCAGGTCGGGGGCGAGCCGGCCGGCGGAAAGGACACGGGCCAGGTTCTCGGCGGCGGCGCCCTCGTCGCGGAGCAGGCGCAGGTACCACGGGGTCTTGCCGAGGGCGTCGGAGACCTTGCGGAAGTTCAGCAGGCCGGCGTCCGGGTCGGCGGAGTCGGCGAACCAGCCGAGCATGACGGGGAGCAGCGTGCGCTGGATGGCGGCCTTGCGGGTGACGCCGGAGGCGAGGGCTTCGAGGTGGCGCAGGGCGGAGGCCGGGTCGGCGTAGCCGAGGGCTTCGAGACGCTGGCCGGCGGCGCGCGGGGAGAGCCGGGTCTCGCCGGGGGCGAGCTGGGCGACGGCGTCGAGCAGCGGCCGGTAGAAGAGCTTCTCGTGCAGGCGCCGGACCACGGAGGCGTGGCGGCGCCAGGCCTTGTTGAGCTCGGCGACGGGTTCGGTGCGCAGGCCGAGGGAGCGGCCGAGGCGGCGCAGGTCGGCCTCGTCCTCGGGGACGAGGTGGGTGCGGCGCAGCCGGTAGAGCTGGATGCGGTGTTCCATGGCGCGCAGGAACCGGTACGCGTCGTTCAGCTGGGCGGCGTCGGCGCGGCCGACGTAGCCGCCGGCGGCGAGGGCGTGCAGGGCGTCGAGGGTGGTGCCGGAGTGCAGGCCGGCGTCGCTGCGGCCGTGGACGAGCTGGAGCAACTGGACGGCGAACTCGACGTCGCGCAGGCCGCCGGGGCCGAGCTTGAGCTCGCGGTCGACCTGGGAGGCGGGGATGTTGTCGACGACGCGGCGGCGCATCTTCTGGACGTCGGCGACGAAGTTCTCGCGTTCGGCGGCCTGCCAGACGAGGGGAGTTATGGCGTCGATGTACTCGGCACCGAGGTCCGGGTCGCCGGCCACGGCGCGGGCCTTGAGCAGAGCCTGGAACTCCCAGGTCTTGGCCCAGCGTTGGTAGTAGGCGAGGTGGGAGGCGAGGGTGCGGACGAGGGGGCCGTTGCGGCCCTCGGGGCGCAGGTTCGCGTCGACGGGCCAGATGGTGCCCTCGATGGTGGTCTCGGAGCAGATCCGCATGAGGTGGGAGGCGAGGCGGGTGGCGGCCTGGACGGCCTTGGCCTCGGCGGCGCCGTTGGCTGCGTCTCCGACGAAGATGACGTCGACGTCGGAGACGTAATTGAGCTCGTTGCCGCCGCATTTGCCCATGGCGATGACGGCGAGGCGGCACTGCGCGGCGTCGTCGGGGGCGGCGGCGGAGGCGATGCGCAGGGCTGCGCGGAGGGTGGCGGTGGCGAGGTCGGCGAGCTCGGCGGCCGTCTGGGCGACGTCGATGGTGCCGCAGACGTCGCGGGCGGCGATGGAGAGCAGGCAGCGGCGGTAGGCCACGCGCAGGGCGATGGGGTCGTGCGCCTGGGCCAGCCCCAGCTCGAACTCGGCGAGGCCGGGGTGCAGATCGGCGGCCTCGTAGGTGACGAGGGCGTGCCAGTCGCGCGGGTGGCGGGCGAGGTGGTCGGCGAGCGCCTCGGACGCGCCGAGCACGCCGAGGAGGCGGTCGCGGAGCGGTTTGGCGCTGACGAGGGTGTCGAGGAGCACGGGCCGTTCGTCGTCGCTCTGCGCCTCGGCGAGCCGGACGAGTCCGAGGAGGGCGAGATCGGGATCGGCGGTGGCCCCGAGGGCGTCGAGGAGCACCGGATCGGTGCGTACGGCGGCCAGCGCGTCGGAGTCGAGCAGCCGGGCGGCGGCCGAGGGGTCGGTGAAGCCGCTGCGCAGCAGCCGGATGAAGGTGCTGCTCCTGCGTCCCGGGACTGTCATCCCGCCGCCTCCCGAGTACGTCGCCGCCACTGCCCAAGCGTGCCTGAAGGGAGCCTAGCCGGAGCAGGCGTTCGACTCACCGGCGTGGGTGGGCACATATCATGAGGAGGATTATCGGATTATGTGAATACTTAATCCGAACACGCGCCTTCTTCGGGCCCGTTCCCCGCCCGACCGGCCCCAAGGACCCATATGCCCGACGGACATCCCGCCCCGGGCCCATGGCACCCCTACCCCACGGGCCACCCGTCGCAGCCACCCGCCGGAACGGGCTGGAACCCGCCGCAGGCCCCGTCGGACGGACCGGCCGGGAACCCGTCGGGCCCACCGTACGACGGACCTTGGGCCCCGTCGCAGCAGCCGGCGGGCGGCCCGTCGCATGCACCCGCCGGAACCGGATGGGCCCCGTCGAGCCCCCGGCCGGGCGGGCCCGCCCGGCACCCGTCGCAGCCACACGCAGGCGGGCCGGTCCGGGACCCGTCGCGGTCCCCGGCCGGCGCAGCCGGATTTGACGCGCCGCCGGCCCAGCACGGCAGCCGAGCCCAGCAGGGCTCGCCGCCGCACGCCGGCCGGCAGGCCCCCCGTACCGGCGCCGCCGCGGCCGGGACCCGCCCCGGCGGGCGCGCCTCCCGCCGTGCCGGCAACGCCGAACCCCCGGCGCCCGGGGGGCGGCGTGGCGCGCGGCGCGCTGCCGAGGACGCCGCCACCGGCCCGGAGTCCGGCCGCCGCGGCGCTCGGCAGGGGCGCGGGGCGGCCGGGGCACGGCGGTGGGCACGGTTCGTCAAAGCCGTGGCCTTCTGCGCGGCCACCGCCGCCTGCAGCATGCTCGTACTCCGCGGCAACGAGGCGCTCACCGGCATCCCCGACCGCAAGGCGGCCGCCCCGGCGGCCCCCGTCGACGCCCCGGACCCCGGCCGCGTGCTGCAGATCGTCGCCCACCCCGACGACGACCTGTACTTCATGAACCCGGACCTGCGGTACTCCATAGCCGCCGGCCACCCCGTCACCACGGTCTACCTCACCGCCGGCGAGGCGGACGGCATCAACGCCACCGAGGGCAAGCAGGCCTCCACCCCGCCCAACAAGCCCGCCTACGCCGAGGCCCGCCAGAACGGCATCCGCGCCGCCTACGCCAAGATGGCCACCGGCGACCGCAGCGGTGCCTGGAAGCGCACCGTCGTCCCCACCAAGGGCGGCGGCCACGCCGAGGTCGACGTCCTCGTCGCCAAGCCCGAGGTCAACCTCGTCTGGCTGCAGATGCGCGAGGCCGGCACCGTCTACGACAGCGCCCCCGACAGCCTGCACGGCCTGTGGGACGGCAAGGTGGCGCGGCTGGAGTCGGTCCTCGCCTCCGGCACTCCCGTCAAGCAGCGGTTCTCGTACTCGAAGGAGCAGGTCGTCCAGACCATCGTCGGCGTCCTGGAGCAGTACAAGCCGACCACGGTCCGCGCCCAGGACCCCACCCCCGGCCGGTTCCCCGACACCAAGCGGTACACCGACCACCAGGACCACTTCTACGGGGCCCGCTTCGTACAGGCCGCCCTGGCCGCGTACGCGCAGGACGTCGGCGTGAAGGACCGCCCGCACTTCGCGGTGCAGAACTACCTCGGCTACTTCAACAGCTCCCTGCCCAGCGCCCTGGACCCGGACGAGGCCAAGGAGAAGCTGGACATCCTGGGCACCTACGCCTGGCTGGACAAGCAGAACCACTGCGGCAGTGACGCCGGCTGCGGTGACCTCAAAGTTGCCGACCACCCCGCCGGAAACGGCTGGACCTCGACCGTCAACTACGCCCGCGGCACCGGCACTTCCTGGCTGACCTCGGACAAGGAGCACGGCCTGTGGGCCTTCAAGGTGCTCGACGGCCAGGTCGCCGTCTGGCACCGGTCCGGCCCCATCGGTGCCTGGAGCGGGCCGCGCCTGCTGCCCGGCACCGGCATGGACCCGGGCGTCTCCACCGTCACCCTGCCGGACGGGCGGATCGCCGCCTTCGGCACCCGTACCTCCTTCGGCGCGCGGCCCGCGGACTACCGGCGCGAGGTCGTGTACACCGTCCAGAAGGGCCCGGGCGCGGAGCAGTTCGGGGACTGGCAGTCGCTGGGCACGCCCGAGACCGCCGACGAGAACTGGACCTCCGACATCAGCGCCCCCGCCGTCTCGGTCGACGGCACGGGGCAGTTGGCGGCGTACGTCCGCGACGGCGCGTCCACCCTGCGCGGGCGGGTGCAGCTCGCGAACGGCGGCTGGGGCCCGTGGGCGCAGTACGGCGGCGCCGACCTGCACGGCACCCCGGCCACGGCCACGGACGGCGCCGGGCGGCGCATGGTGTTCGCGGCCACCACCAAGTCGGTGCTGGGCTGGGCACAGCCGAAGCCGGGCGCGCCGCTGGGGCCGGCCACCCCCACGGGACTGCCGGACACGACGCTCCCGCTCACCGCGGAGGGGCGCGAGGGCGGGGTGCGGCTGTGGTTCCGCAAGCCGGGCTCGGGCAATGTCCGTACCGCCCTGGTGACGGGCGACGGCGGGCTGAAGGTGAACAGCCTCACGGACCTGGGCGGACTCCAGGGCTTCGGCTCGGTGACGGCGAGCGGGCACGTGCTGGCCGGCCGCTCGGCGGGGGGCCAGCTGGGCTCGGATCTCGGGTCGGGGCGGCCGTGGGAGCGGTCGGCGCTGATGTTCGTCGGGGCGCCGTCGTCCACGATGACCGGCCGGAACACGGTCAGCCTGGCGGTGGTGGGGCTCGACGCGCGGCTGTACGTGACCTCCTCGGCGGACGACGCGGACGCGCATCTGGCGCCGTGGCTGCCGGTGGGCCCGCGCACCACAGGTCGCTGAGGACCCCCGATCCCCTGGAACACCCCGCAGCGGGGCGTTCTCCGGCTCTTCCGGCAGGGCAAGTGCGTCCACATCCTGGGCACATACCCGGACCGGAAATGCACACGGCACAATCGCGTCCGGTCGTTTTCGGAAAGCAGGAGTCGTCGAGCACATCGGTGAACCAAGTCCCCCGATTTGGCCTCTCACTGAGTGCACCGACCGCTCTGACCGCTTCCTCCTGCTCTGACTGCCTGACTGCCTGACTGCTCCGACTGCTCCGACTGCTCCGACTGCTCCGACTGCTCCGCGGTTCTTCCCGCCCGGAACGACCCCAAGGCGTGACCGATGCCGATTGCCCGTCGCCGCTTCCTCCTCGCGGCCCTCGTTCCCGTACTCACCGTCGGTGCCACCGGCGTGCTCGCCGTCGCCACCGGCCAGCAGACGGCGGCAGAGGCCACCCAGGAACAGGGCCCGGCCGTCGCGCTCCCGGCGAGCACCACGGCCGGATCGGTGGTCCAGATCGTCGCCCATCCCGACGACGACCTGTTCTTCATGAACCCGGACCTCAGCCGGTCGCTGACGGCCGGACTCCAGCTCACCACCGTCTACCTGACCTCCGGCGAGGCCGACGGCCGCAACGAGGCCCAGGGAGCCGACGCCAAGGACCCCGAGCAGCCCGCCGACCGCGCCCACTACTCAGAGGCCCGGCAGAACGGCATCCGTTCCGCCTACGCCCAGATGGTCACCGGGGACCGCACCAGTGCGTGGAAGCGCTCGGTCATACCCACCGCGGGCGGCGGCCAGGCCGAGCTCGACGTCCTGATCGCCCGGCCCCAGGTCAACCTGGTCTGGCTGCAGTTGCGCGAGGCCCGCAACCCCACCGCGGAGAACCCGGACAGCCTGCGCGGCCTGTGGAACGGCAAGATACCCGCGCTCGGCGCCCAGCTGACCTCCGGAACCCCGGTCAAGCAGCCGTACGCGTACACCAAGGACCAGGTCGTACAGGCGCTGGCCGGGCTGCTCGCGCTGTACAAGCCGACGACGATACGCATGCAGGACCCGACGCCGGGCCGGTACCACGACACCGGCAAGTACACCGACCACCAGGACCACATGTACGGCGCCCGCTTCGTGCAGGCCGCCACCGCCGCGTACGCCGCCCAGGTCGGCGACCGCCCGCGGTTCTCGGTGCAGAACTACCTCGGCTACCACAACGGCACCCTCCCCCACGCCCTGGACCCGCAGACGGCCGAGACGAAGATCGGCTACCTCAAGACGTACGCCTGGCTCGACCACGAGAACTACTGCGGCAGTCCCTCGGGCTGCGGCGACCGCAAGGTGGCCGGCAGCCCCACCGGGCGCAACTGGGCCCAGTCGCTGCGCTACGCCCGCGCCGACAACACCTCCTGGCTGGTGGCGGGCACCCCCGGCCGCCTCTACGCCTTCGCGGCGCTCGACGGCCAGATGGCCGTCTGGACCCGGCAGAGCGGCCCGGGCGGCTGGACGGGCCCGGCCCTGCTCCCCGGCACCGGCATCGACCCGGGCGCGAGCACCGCCCGCCTCCCCGACGGCCGCATAGCGGTCCTCGCCACCCGTACGAGCCTCGGCCCGGCGCCCTCGGACTACCGGCGCGAGATCGTGTACGCCGTCCAGTCCGCGCCGGACGGCCCGTTCGGGCCGTGGCAGTCGCTCGGCACCCCCGAGGGGGCCGACGAGGACGGCACCTCCTCGATCAGCGCGCCCTCGGCGGCCGTGGCGCCGGACGGCCGGCTCACCGTCTACGTCCGCGACTCCCGCCGCACGCTGCGCGCCCGCGAACAGCAGCCGGCCGGCGCCTTCGGCCCCTGGCAGCAGCTGGGCGGCGAGGACCTGCAGAGCGACCCGGTGACGGCGGTCGACGCCGCCGGGCGCCGCCAGGTGTACGCCACCACCGGCAAGACGGTCCTGGCCTGGACTCAGCCCGCCCCGGGTGCCCCGCTCGAGGGACCGTTCCCGACGGGCCTGCCGGCCACCACGGTCCCGCTCTCGGCGGCTCCGGAGGGCGCGGGGATCCGGCTCTACTTCCGCCGCCCCGACTCGGGGGTCGTCCGTACGGCCCTGGTCACGGCGGGCTCCGGCAAGCCGCAGGTCTCGAGCGTCTCGGAGGCCGGCGGCCGGGCGGGCTACGGCGCGGTCGGCGTCGCGGGCCGCCTCCTGTCGGGCCGCGCGGACACGGGCACGATCAGCACGACGGGCCTCGGCGGCCCGCCGGCGTGGACGGAATCGAAGATGCTCTACGCGGGCGCCCCGGCCGGCATCCTCGAGCCGGCGGGCGCGACGACGACGGCGGTCCTGGGTCTGGACGCCGAACTCCACATCACCACCACGCCACCCGCCACCCCGGACCCCGCCCAGCCCTCCCGCACCACCTGGCACCGAGCCGTCCGCCCGGCGTGACCCGCTCCCGGCCTCACAAGCCCGGGGTCAGGAGGTGCAGGATGCGGTCGGTCGTCCAGGTGCCCGATGCTCCCGGGCAGGAGGCGAGACAGGCGGCGATGTCCTCGTACGACGCGTGCCGGACCCGGTCGGGCGCCGGCAGTCCCGGCGAGGGGTACGGCCGTGTGCAGGGTCATGCTCGCGGTCTCCTGCGCAGGGGACGGGACGACTCCGGGCCGGCGGTCGGTGACCGTCGGCCCGGAGTGTCAGAAAATTCCGACAGCGGCGCTGACCTGCTGTTACAGGACCGGGAGGTTCTTGCGGAGTTCGAAGGCGGTGACCTCCGAGCGGTACTCCTCCCACTCCTGCTTCTTGTTGCGCAGGAAGAAGTCGAAGACGTGCTCGCCGAGGGTTTCAGCGACCAGTTCGCTGCGTTCCATCAGGGCGATGGCCTCGCCGAGGTTCTGGGGGAGGGGTTCGATGCCCATCGCGCGGCGTTCCGCGTCGGAGAGGGCCCAGACGTCGTCGTCGGCGCCCGCCGGGAGCTCGTAGCCCTCCTCGATGCCCTTGAGGCCGGCCGCCAGCAGGACGGCGTAGGTGAGGTACGGGTTGGCGCCGGAGTCGATCGAGCGGACCTCCACGCGGGAGGAGCCCGTCTTGCCCGGCTTGTACATCGGGACGCGGATCAGGGCCGAGCGGTTGTTGTGGCCCCAGCAGATGTACGAGGGGGCCTCGCCGCCTGAGCCGGCCGTGCGGGAGGAGCCGCCCCAGATGCGCTTGTACGAGTTGACCCACTGGTTGGTGACCGCTGCCGTTTCCGCCGCATGGCGCAGCAGGCCCGCGATGAAGGAGCGGCCCACCTTGGACAGCTGGTACTCGGCGCCCGACTCGTAGAAGGCGTTGCGGTCCCCCTCGAAGAGGGAGAGGTGGGTGTGCATGCCCGAGCCGGGGTACTCCGAGAACGGCTTCGGCATGAAGGTGGCCTGGACGCCCTGTTCGAGCGCGACCTGCTTCATGACGAGGCGGAACGTCATGATGTTGTCCGCCGTGGAGAGCGCGTCCGCGTAGCGGAGGTCGATCTCCTGCTGGCCCGGGGCGCCCTCGTGGTGGCTGAACTCGACCGAGATGCCCATGGATTCGAGCATGGTGATCGCCTGGCGGCGGAAGTCCATGCCGACGTTCTGCGGAGTGTGGTCGAAATACCCGGAGTTGTCGGCCGGTACCGGGCGGGTCCCGTCCAGCGGCTTGTCCTTCAGCAGGAAGAACTCGATCTCGGGGTGGGTGTAGAAGGTGAAGCCCAGGTCGGAGGTCTTGTTCAGGATGCGCTTGAGGACGTATCGCGGGTCCGCGAACGACGGCGACCCGTCCGGCATCAGGATGTCGCAGAACATCCGGGCGGTCCCGGGGGCCTCGGCGCGCCACGGCAGTATCTGGAACGTGCTGGGGTCCGGCTTGGCGATCATGTCGGACTCGTAGACCCGTGCGAAGCCCTCGATGGCCGATCCGTCGAAGCCGATGCCCTCGTCGAAGGCCTGCTCCAGCTCGGCGGGGGCGACCGCGACGGACTTCAGGAAGCCCAGTACGTCGGTGAACCACAGGCGCACGAACCGGATGTCGCGCTCCTCGAGCGTCCGGAGGACGAATTCCTGCTGCTTGTCCATGCCTTCATCCTCGCAGTTCAGACGGCCTGTGCACCACCTCCCCCGTGGGCGGGGGCACAGTCGGGCGGGCCCAGTATCGCCAGCCGCGGTTTCCGCCACATTACGCACCCCTGAATGGTCGTGGCACCCCCGCACTGACCTCGGGCCCGTCATGAGCATTACCATCTGCGCCCATGGGGGGCCGGGAGGACACGGGGCACGGGCGCATCGGGCGTCGCCTGCCTCGGCATGCCGTCATCGCGGTCGCCCTCCCCGTGCTGCTCGGAGCGCTGTTCCTGTGCGTTAGGCCGGGTGAGGCGCACACCGTGAGCGCCGTACGCGGTCCCGTCCACGGGCACGGGACGCACGCCGTCTGCGCGTCCCCCGACGAGCTGCCCGGCTGCTCCCCCTTCTCGCACGTCGCCCCCGGCGTGCTGCCCGCTCCGCCGCCCGCCGTGACCGTGGCGGGTTCCGCCCCGGATCCCGCCGGGCGCTGCGCCGGCAGGGGGCCGGCCCGGCCGCACGGGACGCTCGCCCGGGCCCCCGACCTCCATGCCCTCCAAGTGCTGCGGACCTGACCGGTCCGGGCGCCGTACCGCGCTCCACCGGATGCATCCCTCCACCCCCCTCAGCAGAAGGATTCAGGGCACATGGCCAGCAGGACCCCGTACGACAGCAACTCCCCCCAGGCCCGTATAGCCGAGATGCGCCGCGCCGAGCGGGCCCGCGACCGGCGCAACGCGGCCATCGCGATCACGGTCTCGGTGGCCGTCGCCGCCGGGCTCATCGGTTTCGGCGCGTGGGTGATGATCGACAAGCAGGAGAAGAAGGACGCCGCGGCCGCGGCGGTCCGCAAGGCCGAGGCCGCCGCGGCGGAGGCCCGCAAGGCCCCGGTGGACGGCGAGCAGACCTGGGACGCGAAGACGCTGGGCCGCAACCACGTCGAGACCCCGGTGAAGTACCCGATGAACCCGCCGGTCGGCGGCGACCACAGCCCCCGCTGGATGAACTGCAACGGCGACGTCTACAAGAACCCCGTCCCCGACGTGAACGCCGTCCACTCGATGGAGCACGGCGCGGTCTGGGTGACGTACAACGAGAAGGCGGCCAAGCCCGACCTCGACACGCTCGCCGCGAAGGTGTCCAAGACCCCGTACACGCTGATGAGCCCGGTCAAGGAACAGGCCGGCACGATCATGCTGAGCGCCTGGGGCAAGCAGCTGACGGTGGACAAGGCGGACGACCCCCGGGTCGCGCAGTTCCTCACCAAGTACGTGCAGGGCCAGCAGACCCCGGAGCCGGGCGCGGCCTGCACCAACGGGCTGGCCGAGAAGTGACCCGTACGACCCGTACGTACTGGGCGGCCGGGACGGCCGTCCTCCTCGCACTGCTGTTCGCGGCTGCGGCCACGGTCACCGCCGCGAGCGGCAGCGACAGCGGCGGCTCCGGTGCGCCGGGCCTCTACTCGCCGGACGCGGGCTTCGCGCGGGACATGGCCGTGCACCACCAGCAGGCGGTGGAGATGTCCTTCATCGTGCGGGACCGCACCAAGGACGAGCCGGTGCGCGGGCTCGCGTACGACATCGCGAACACCCAGGCCAACCAGCGGGGCATGCTGCTGGGCTGGCTGGACCTGTGGGGGCTGCCGAAGGTGGTGGCCGACGAGCCGCCGATGTCCTGGATGGGGTCGGCGGAGCATGCAGGGCACGACATGGGCGGGCCCGGCATGGGCGGGCCCGGCATGAGCGGGCACGACATGAGCGGGCACGACATGAGCGGGCACGACATGAGCGGCGCCACCACCAAGCCCGGTGCGCTGATGCCCGGCATGGCCACCAAAGAGGAGCTCGCGCAGCTCGGCGCCGCCGAGGGCCGGGACGCGGAGGTGCTCTACCTCCAGCTGATGACCGACCACCACAAGGGCGGTGTCGCGATGGCCCAGGGCTGCGCGGCGCAGTGCGAGACCCCCGCCGAGCGGGCGCTGGCCCGGGGCATGGTCGCGGCGCAGCAGTCGGAGCTCGCCCTCATGGCGGACATGCTGAAACAGCGCGGAGCTGCGCCGCGCGGGTGACGGGCCACGCCCGTACGGTGGTGGGAGGGCGCCCTCATCAGGCCCTCCCCCCACCGGCCTCCCGAGGGTGCCGAGGCGGGCGCATCCGCGCCCGGCCGCACCGGCGTGCTCAGGAGGTAAGCAATGACCACCGCGGCAGACATCATGCACCCCGGGGCCCAGTGGATCCCGGCCACCGCGACTCTGGACAAGGCCGCTCAGCTCATGAGCCGGCTCAATGTGGGCGCCCTGCCCATCAGCGATGCCGCCGAGCGGCTCTGCGGCATCATCACCGACCGCGACATCGTCGTGAACTGTGTGGCCCAGGGTCTGAACCCGTCGGAGATGACCTGTGGTGACATGGCCCAGGGCACCCCGCGCTGGATCGACGCGGGCGCGGACGTCTCCGACGTGCTGGACGAGATGGAGAGCCACCGGATCAAGCGGCTCCCGGTCATCAAGAACAAGAAGCTGGTCGGCATCATCAGCGAGGCGGACCTGGCCCAGCACCTCGACGAACATCAGCTGGCGGGCTTCGTCGAGAAGGTCTACGCGAGGCGCTGACCCGGTCCACTCGGCCGATCCGGCCGATCCGGCCGCCCCGCCCCCCGCACCGCAGCGTCCAGGACCGCCCGGGCCACCAGGCCCGGGCGGTCCAGCATGACCAGGTGCCCCGCCGGTTCGGCGATCTCGAAGCGGGCGCCGAGCCGGTCGGCCAGTTCCGCCTGGCGTTCGGGCCAGCGCAGGGCCGCCCGCCCGGACGAGCCGTCGTACCCCGTGATGACGGTGGCGGGCAGGGCCGACGGGCGCCCGGTCCGCAGCGCGAGGACCTCGGCGGCGGTGTCGGGGTAGCGGGAGTCCTCCAGCAGGGCGCCGCTGACGTACGTCTCGACGGGGTTCAGGCCGGTCTAGAGGACGACTTCGAGCACCCACGCGGTGTACGCGGCGGCGCCCAGGCCGATGAGGAGGGCGACCGGCCACGCACTTTTCGCGAACATCCCCTTTTCGGGCGGTGTGGACATACCGCGCATCACCCTCGACACGGCGGACCCGGTCCTACGATCAGATACCCACCCGGGGTAGGGTTCCGCTCATGACGCGCCCTGCCCTGCGCACTGCCCGGCGAGCCGCCCGGTGGCCCCGGCTGCTGCTGCTCGCTGTGCTGCTCCTGGGCATCGTCACCATGCACACCCTGGGCCATCCGAGTCGGTCCCACACCATGGAGGACGCGGCTCCGGTCGCCGCCGTTGCCTCGGCCGGGCGCGCCGCCGGCCACGCGTCGGGCGGTATGCCGGGCCGTGCGGGGGCCGACCCGACGGGCCGCGCCCCGGGCCACACCACCGGCCGCACCCCGGGCCACACCACCGGCCGCACCCCGGGCCACACCACCGGCCGCGCCCCGGGCCGCACCACGGACCGCGGCGCCGGGTCCGCGGACCGCCGCGAGGCCGCCCCGCCGACGGGCACGGCACGGGCGTCCGACGCCCCGGGGCCGGCCGCCGGGTCCCCGCTGCCCGGCACCGGGATGGATCCCATGTCGGTGTGCCTGGCCGTGCTCGGCGGATTCACCCTGCTGATCCTGGGCGCCGGACCGGCCGGCCTCCGCGACGCCGCTCCGCTCGGGGGCGCGGCCCGTGCGCTGGGCCGGTCCGGCGGACCGGACCCGCCCTCACCCCGCGAGCGCCTCACCCGGCTGGCGGTCCTGCGCGTATAGCGGCGGGCCCGCTGCCGCCCCCGCATGCCCGCGCGCCTCCGCGCTCAGGGCCCGAGCGGCGGCAGCAGACGGCGCCCATCCGCTCGTATTCGACACCACGAGGTGCTCCCATGCGCTCTCTTCCCACCCGTCGCGCCGTTCTCGGCGCCTCCGCGGCCCTCGCCGGTTCGGGGCTGCTCGCCGCCTGCTCCGACGGCTCCGGCATGGCCGGCATGGACCACGGCTCCATGAAGCACGGCGGCTCGTCCCCCGCCGCCTCGCCGGGCGGCTACGTCGACCCCGCCGGGCCGGAGGTGCAGGCTGCCGAAGCCGCCCGCAAGGCCACCGGACCGGTCTCCGAGGTCAAACTGACCGCCACCGCCACCCCGCTCGACCTGGGCGGCGGGCTCACCGTCCGCTCCTGGGCGTACGGCGACAGGCTGCCCGGCCAGGAGGTCCGGGTCACCGCGGGCGGCACCCTCGCCCTGACCCTGGCCAACAACCTCCCGCAGGCCACCTCCCTGCACTGGCACGGCCTCGCCCTGCGCAACGACATGGACGGGGTCCCGGGCCTGACCCAGCGGGACATCGCGCCGGGCGCGTCGTTCACGTACGAGTTCGCCGTCCCGCACCCCGGGACGTACTGGTTCCACCCGCACTCCGGTGCCCAGCAGGACCGCGGCCTCTACGCCCCGCTCATCGTGGAGGACCCGAAGGAGCCCCTCTCCTACGACAAGGAGTGGGTGGTGGTCCTGGACGACTGGATCGACGGAGTGGACGGCTCCACCCCGGACGCGGTCCTCGCCGAACTCCGCAAGGGCATGGACATGGGCTCGGGCTCGGCATCCGGCTCGGGCGGGCACGCGGGCCACGGTGGCGCCGCCGGCCCGCAGACTCCGGCCGGGGGCGGGCCCTCGCGCCTGCTCATGGGCGGGGACAGTGACGTCCTCGGCAAGGACCCGGGCGACGTCGCGTACCCGTACTACCTGGTCAACGGCAGGACGGCGCAGGACCCGTCGGTCTTCACCGCCAAGCCCGGGGACCGGATCCGGCTGCGGATCGTCAACGCGGGCGGTGACACCGCCTTCCGGATCGCCCTCGGCGGCCACGAACTGACGGTCACCCACACCGACGGCTACCCGGTGGAGCACGCGAAGACCGGCTCCCTGCTGCTCGGCATGGGCGAGCGGTACGACGTACTGGTCACCGCGCAGGACGGGGTGTTCCCGCTCACCGCGCTCGCCGAGGGCAAGGGCGGGTCGGCATCGGCGCTCGCCCTGCTGCGCACCGGGCCGGGGGCGGCGCCCACCGCCGCGACCCGGCCCGCCGAGCTGGCCGGGAGGCCGCTGACGGCGGACGGGCTGCGCGCCGCGGAGCCCGTCGTACTGGCGGCTCGCGAGCCGGACCGCACGATCGGGATCAAGCTGACCGGAGGGATGGAGAAGTACGACTGGGCCTTCGACGGCAAGCCGTACACGGCGGACCAGCGGCACCCGGTGAAGGCGGGCGAGCGGGTCCGGCTGGAGTTCACCAACTCGACGACGATGTGGCACCCGCTGCACCTGCACGGGCACACCTTCGCCCTCAACGGCGGCGGCCGGGGCGGCGCCCGCAAGGACACCGCGCTGATCCTGCCCGGGGGTGCCTCCCGGACGAAGTCCGGGGGAGGGACGCTGACGGTGGACTTCGACGCCGACAACCCCGGTCTGTGGATGGCGCATTGCCACAACGTGTACCACGCGGAGGCCGGGATGATGACGGTGCTCGGCTACCAGCGGTAGCCGAGCGGCAGGGGTTCGGCCCCCGGCCTGCGGGCCGGGGGCCAAACCCCCTTGGAGCGGTCCGGGGCGCATGGCAGGCTTGGTGATCACCGCGCACACCATCCCCGTGAGGACTCCCACCAGGTATGAGCACGCCCCCGAACCCGCCCAGCAGCCCGTCCGGTCCGCCGACGGAGCCTGCGGGCACGCCCATACCGGAGCCGGCCTCCGCGCCCTCCGCGCCCGAGCCGGCGCAGCCGCTGTCGCTGCGGAAGACCCCGGAGCCGGAACCGACCCCGGAGCCCGCGCCCGCGCCGGAGCCGGAGCCGACCCCGGAGCCCGCGCCCGCCCCCGTGCCGGTGCCGGAGCCCCCGCCGCTGCCCGAAGCGCAGCCCGAGCCGGCACCCGCGCCCGCAGCCGCGCCGGCGCCCGAACCGCAGCCCGCCGCGGCCCCGGAGCAGGCCCCTGCCCCGGCACCGCAGCCCGCGCCGGCGTCCGCGCCCGACGCCTTCGCGCCGCCGACCGCGCCCATGCCCGCAGCCCCTCCGTACGGCGCGCCCATGGCGCCCGGCGGGTTCGGCGGTCCCGGCGCGCCCGTGCCGCCCGTCAGTCCCTGGGGTGCCCACGCGGGCCCCGGCGCCACCCCCGGCAACCCGTGGGGCACGCCCGCCCGGCCCACCAACGGCCTGGCCGTCGCCGCCCTCGTCATCGGCATCGGCGCCGTGGTCATCGGGCTCATCCCGTTCGTCTTCTGGGCGGGCTGCCTCCTCGCCGTGGTAGGCATCGGCATCGGCATCGGCGCCCTCGTCCGCGCCTCGGACGGCGCCGGCCGCAAGGGGATGGCCGTCGTGGGCACCGTGCTCGCCGTGCTCGGCTTCGGCGCCTCGGCCGGCGGCTTCCTCCTCACCGGCCTCATCCTCGACAAGGCCGTCGACCACCGGCTCGACGACGACTGGAACCCCCCGGCCGGCCCCCGCCGCAGCATGCCGCCGTTCCCGAAGGCCTCGCCCTCGCCCATGCCTTCGCCCTCCCAGGTCCCCGGCATGACGAGTCCGCTGCCGTTCGGCGAGACGTACACGTACCCGAACGGCATCAAGGTGACCCTCTCGACGCCGACGAAGTACGTCACGAAGAACAAGTACTCCCAGGTGGGCAACGCGGTGGAGATGACGCTCACCATCACCAACGGCTCGTCCGCCCCGCACAACGTCATCTACGCGATGCCCAACGTCCGCGACGAGAAGGGGATGACCGCCAAGCTCGTCTTCGACGGCGACGTCCCGAAGATGATCAAGGGCGACATCCTGCCGGGCGAGTCCGCCAGCGGGGTCATGGCCTTCGAGGTCCCCGAGGGCACCGAGCGCATCAGCGCCGACATCTCGCCCGGAGTCCTGATGCCCAACGCGAAGTTCAGCGGCCCGATCGGCTGACCGGAGCACATCGGATGCCCGGGGCCCAGGACATCGCGTCAGAAAGACGATTAGACTGGGCCCCGTGCCTCAACTTCGCCTCGCTCTGAATCAGATCGACTCGCAGGTCGGCAACATCGCCGCCAACGCCGACTCGGTCGTCCACTGGACCCGGCACTCCGCCGAGCAGGGCGCCCACTTGGTGGCGTTCCCGGAGATGATGCTGACCGGGTACCCCGTCGAGGACCTCGCCCTGCGCGGCTCCTTCGTCGACGCCTCCCGCACGGCGCTGCTCGAACTCGCGGAGCGACTGGCGGCCGAGGGCTTCGGCGAGCTGCCAGTCGTCGTCGGGTACCTCGACCGCTCCGAGAAGGCCGCCCCGCGGCTCGGCCGCCCCGCCGGTTCCCCGGAGAACGCGGCCGCCGTGCTGTACGGCGGGAAGGTCGTCCTCCGCTTCGCCAAGCACCACCTCCCCAACTACGGCGTGTTCGACGAGTTCCGGTACTTCGTCCCGGGTGACACCCAGCCGGTGATCCGGGTGCGCGGCGTCGACGTGGCCCTGGCGATCTGCGAGGACCTCTGGCAGGAGGGCGGCCGCGTCCCGGCCACCCGCTCCGCCGGGGCCGGCCTGCTGATCTCCGTCAACGCCTCCCCGTACGAGCGCAACAAGGACGACCTGCGCCTGGAACTGGTCCAGAAGCGGGCCAAGGAGGCCGGCTGCACCCTCGCCTACCTGGCGATGATCGGCGGCCAGGACGAGCTCGTCTTCGACGGCGACTCGATCGTCGTCGACGGCAGCGGCGAGGTCATCGCCCGCGCCCCGCAGTTCTCCGAGGGCTGCGTCCTCGTCGACCTCGACCTGCCCGCGGCGCGGGCCGACGCCCCCGAGGGCGTGGTCGACGACGGCCTGCGGATCGACCGCGTGGTCCTCTCCGAGCAGCCCGTGGAGCCGTACGAGCCGGTGGTCACCGGAGGCTACGCCGACCGCCTCGACGACGACGAGGAGATCTACGACGCGCTGGTCGTGGGCCTGCGCGCGTACGTGAAGAAGAACGGATTCCGCTCCGTCCTGATCGGGCTCTCCGGCGGCATCGACTCCGCGCTCGTCGCCGCCGTCGCCTGCGACGCGATCGGCGCGCAGAACGTGTACGGCATCTCGATGCCCTCGAAGTACTCCTCGGACCACTCCAAGGGCGATGCGGCAGACCTGGCCGAGCGGACCGGCCTGAACTTCCGGACCGTACCGATCGAGCCGATGTTCGACGCGTACATGGGCTCCCTGGGCCTGACCGGCCTGGCCGAGGAGAACCTGCAGTCCCGGCTGCGCGGCACCATGCTGATGGCGGTGTCCAACCAGGAGGGCCACATCGTGCTGGCCCCGGGCAACAAGTCGGAGCTGGCCGTCGGCTACTCGACCCTGTACGGCGACTCGGTGGGCGCGTACGGCCCGATCAAGGACGTCTACAAGTCGGACGTCTTCCGGCTCGCGCAGTACCGCAACCGGGCCGCGGCCGAGCGCGGCGAGGCCCCGCCGATCCCGGAAAACTCCATCGTGAAGCCGCCGAGCGCCGAACTGCGCCCGGGCCAGGTGGACACGGACTCACTGCCGGACTACCCGGTACTGGACGCGATCCTGGAGCTGTACGTGGACCGCGACCAGGGCCTGGAGGCGATCGTGGGGGCCGGCTTCGACCGCGAGCTGGTCGCCAGGACGCTGCGGATGGTGGACACGGCGGAGTACAAGCGCCGGCAGTACCCGCCGGGCACGAAGATCTCCGCGAAGGGCTTCGGCAAGGACCGCCGGCTGCCCATCACGAACGGCTGGCGCGAACACGCGTAGCCGCTGCGCACGGCCCGGCTCCGAAAGGAGCCGGCCGCGTCCGGCGGCGCAGGAGCCGGCGGGCCTGAGCCGGCGGCTCGGCGCCGACGGACCCGTGCGGCCCGACGGACCGGGCTCCGGGCCGTCGGACGGGCTCCGGGCCGTCGGACGGGCCCCGGGCCGTCGGACGGGCCCCGGGGCCGGCTGCGGCCCCGGACACCCCCTAGTTGCGCACCGTCAGCCGCGCGGCGACCGGCAGGTGGTCGCTGCCGGTGCGCGGGAGGGTCCAGGAGGCCTCCGGCTTGATCCCGCGGACCATGATCTGGTCGATCCGGGCCATCGGGAACTGGGCCGGCCAAGTGAAACCGAAGCCGTCGCCCGCGGCGCCCTGGGTGGAGCGCATCTGCGAGGTGACCTCGGACAGGGACCGGTCGTTCATGGTGCCGTTGAGGTCCCCGAGCAGGATGACCTTCTGCAGCGGTTCGGCGGCGAGCGCGGCGCCGAGGGCCCCGGCGCTGTTGTCGCGCTGGTTCGCGGTGAAGCCGGCGTTGAGCTTGACCCGGACGGAGGGCAGGTGGGCGGCGAAGACGGCGATCCGGCCGTACGGGCTGTCCACGGTGGCGCGCATGGCGCGGGTCCAGCCCATCTTGATGTCGACGGGCGAGCTGGCGCTCAGCGGGTACTTGCTCCACACGCCGACCGTGCCTTCGACGGCGTGGTACTTGTACGTGCCCGCCAGGGCCTGCTCGTAGACGGGGACGACGCTGCCCTTGAGCTCGGTCAGGGCCAGGACGTCGGCCCCGGACTTCGCGACGCGGCCGGCGGTGCCGCGCGGGTCGGGGTTGTCGGCGTCGACGTTGTGGGCGGCGACCATCAGGTTGCCGCCGGATCCGGACTTGTCGAGGACCAGGCCGCCGAACAGGTTCACCCAGACGACGGCCGTCAGCAGTATCGCGATCAGTGCGGTGGCCGACCTGCGGACGACGGCGGCGACGAGCAGGAGCGGGACGGCCAGGCCCAGCCAGGGCAGGAAGGTCTCGGTGAGACTGCCGAGGTTGCCCACGTCGTTCGGCAGCTCGGCATGGAAGATCATGACCAGCGCGACCAGGGCCGCCAGGGCCGCGGTGACGATCCCGCGCCGCCAGATCCCCCGGTCGCGGCACAGCTCGGCCAGTCGGCGCCGGAGGCGGGATCCGGAGGGCTCGGGCTCCGAGCCGCCGTTCCCCGTCTCCGTCATGTACGCCTGTGCCATGCCACTGCCCTCGCTGCCGTGCTTGCGCTGCGTCTCCGCACCATGACCCTAGGCGATCGACGAAGCCTTCCGTGCCGTTGTTCCGGCCGTACGTCCGGGAGGACGAACGGCCGTGTGACCGAGGTTCCGCTTGTCACGAAACGCGCACATTCGCTCTCGCGCGCGTCGAACGGCCCGGGAGGGGACCATGAGGGGGCCAGGAGTGGTGCTGGTGTGAGCCAGGAGTGTGACGCACCGGCCGTCGCCCCACTTTCGCCACGGCCCGGGCAGGTGCCACCATGGTGGGTGAGTCCGGGGACGCCGTAAGGGCGCCTCGAGATGACATCAAGGAGCAGTTGCAATGACGCATGCCGTTTCGCCTGCCCGCGAAGCCTCCTCCCCCACCCTGTACGGAGGCACGGGCACCCGGCGGGTCACCGTCCGCGACCTCAACCTCGCCAAGGAGCGCGGCGAGAAGTGGCCCATGCTCACCGCCTACGACGCGATGACCGCGTCCGTCTTCGACGAGGCCGGCATCCCGGTCATCCTCGTCGGCGACTCCATGGGCAACTGTCACCTCGGCTACGAGAACACCGTCCCCGTGACGATGGACGAGATGACCCTGCTGTCGGCGGCCGTCGTACGGGGCACCGGCAGGGCACTGGTCATCGGCGACCTGCCGTTCGGCTCGTACCAGGAAGGCGCCGTGCAGGCGCTGCGCAGTGCCACCCGCCTCGTGAAGGAAGCCGGCGTCGGAGCCGTGAAGCTGGAGGGCGGCGAGCGCTCGCTGCACCAGACCGAGATGATCGTGCAGGCCGGCATCCCCGTCATGTCCCACCTGGGCCTGACCCCGCAGTCCGTGAACGCCATGGGCTACCGGGTACAGGGCCGCGGCGACGAGGCCGCGCACCAGCTGCTGCGCGATGCCAAGGCGGCGCAGGACGCGGGCGCCTTCGCGGTGGTGCTGGAGCTGGTTCCGGCCGAGCTGGCCGCCGAGGTCACCCGGTCCCTGCACATCCCGACGGTCGGCATCGGCGCCGGCGCGGAGTGCGACGCGCAGGTGCTGGTGTGGACCGACATGATGGGCCTGACCGGCGGGAAGCTGCCGAAGTTCGTCAAGCAGTACGCGAACCTCCGCGCGACCATGGGCGACGCGGCGAAGGCCTTCGCCGAGGACGTCGTCGGCGGAACGTTCCCGCAGGCCGAGCACAGCTTCCACTGACCGGGTAGGCACCCGGTCCGACGGCCCGCCGACGCCTCGTCGGCGGGCCGTCGGTTTCGCACCGGCTTCGCACCGGCTTCCTGTCGGTTGCCCGTCGGTCCGCTGTCGGCCTGCTGTCGGTGCCCTGTCGGTGCGCTGTCGGCGGCCGATGCTCCCATGGTGGACATGACGCGAAACGACAAGAATCCCCTGAACGGCCCGAACGCCGTAGAGGTGCGGGGACTGGTCAAGCACTACGGCGAGACCAAGGCCCTCGACGGTGTCGACCTGGATGTCCGCGAGGGCACGGTCCTCGGGGTCCTCGGCCCCAACGGCGCCGGCAAGACCACCCTCGTGCGCTGCCTCTCCACCCTGATCGTCCCGGACGCCGGGACCGCGACCGTCGCGGGCTGCGACGTGGTCCGCCAGCCGCGGCAGCTGCGCCGCACCATAGGCCTGACCGGCCAGTACGCCTCGGTCGACGAGAAGCTCTCCGGCTGGGAGAACCTCTACATGATCGGCCGCCTCCTCGACCTGTCCCGCAAGGACGCCCGGTCACGTGCCGACGAGCTGCTGGAGCGGTTCTCGCTCACCGACGCCGCCAAGAAGGCCGCGATGAACTACTCCGGCGGCATGCGCCGCCGGCTCGACCTGGCCGCCTCGATGATCGGCCGGCCGGCCGTGCTGTACCTGGACGAGCCGACCACCGGCCTCGACCCCCGCACCCGCAACGAGGTGTGGGACGAGGTGCAGCGGATGGTCGCCGAGGGGGCCACCGTCCTGCTCACCACCCAGTACATGGAGGAGGCCGAGCAGCTCGCCAGCGAGCTGACGGTCATCGACAAGGGCAAGGTCATCGCCAACGGCAAGGTCGACGAGCTGAAGGCCCGGGTGGGCGGCCGGACCCTGAAGATCCGCCCCGTCGCCGCCTCCGACCTGCCGGGCATGGCCCGTGCGCTGGCGGAGGCCGGGCTCGACGGCGTGGCCGGCTCCCAGGCCGTGCCGGACGAGGGCGTGCTGCTGGTCCCGATCCTGAGCGACGAGCAGCTGACCGCCGTGGTCGGCCTGCTGGCCGCCCGCGGGTACGCGATCGCCGACCTCGGCACGTACCTGCCCAGCCTGGACGAGGTGTTCCTGGCCATCACCGGCCACAAGCCCACCTCGGACGAGGACTCGCTTTCCACCGACCAGACCGAGGAGGTCGCGGCATGAGCACCGGAACCACGACGAAGCCCCGTACCGCAGCGGCCACCGCGGCCGCGCGGAAGGCATCCGCGGCCCCGGCCGGCGAGGGCCGGATCGGCCTGCGGGCCAACCTGCGGCACATCGGCGCCCTGGCGCGCCGCAACGCCCTGCAGATCAAGCAGGACCCCGAGTCGATGTTCGACGTCCTGCTCATGCCGATCATCTTCACGCTGCTGTTCGTGTTCGTCTTCGGTGGCGCGATCTCCGGCAAGGGCCAGCAGGAGGCGTACGTCAACTACGTCGTCCCGGGCCTGATGGCCATGATGGGCATGAACATCGCCATGGGCGTCGGCACCGGCGTCAACGACGACTTCAAGAAGGGCGTGATGGACCGCTTCCGGTCCATGCCGATCGCCCGGTCGTCCGTCCTGATCGCCAAGATCGTCGTCGAGCTCGGCCGGATGATGGTCGCCATCGCGATCCTGCTCACCGTGGGCTTCTTCCTCGGCCTGTCGATCAAGACCTCGGTGTTCGACCTGCTCCTGTCCATCGGCCTGTCGGCGGTCTTCGGCGCCTCGCTGATGTGGATCTTCATCCTGCTCGGCCTCACCATGAAGACCGCGCAGGCCGTCCAGGGCATGGCGATGCTGGTCCTGATGCCGCTGCAGTTCGGCAGCTCGATCTTCGCCCCGCCGTCGACCATGCCCGGCTGGCTGCAGACCTTCACGGACTACAACCCGCTGTCCAACCTCGCGGACGCGGCCCGCGGCCTGATCAACGGCGGTCCGGTCGCCCACTCGGTGACGGTGACCCTGATCTGGTCCGTGGCCATCACGGCGGTCACCATGCCGCTCGCGGTCCGCAAGTTCCGCCAGAAGACCTGATCCGGGGCGACCGGTCCGTTCCGGATCGCGTCCCGGACGGGCCCCGCACGGGGGCCGGGTCAGATGAGGGCGGCGGCCTCCTCCAGGGTGAGGCCGCCGCCTTCGGCGTACGCCGACGCGTACGCGGCGTCGCCGAGCGCGGCGCGCGTCAGCTCCTCGGCCCGGGCGGCGTCCTCGCGTTCGGTGCTGATGGGGAAGTGCTGGGGCGGCAGCAGGGCCCGGTACGCGCCGAGCAGCCGCGCGGCGTCGTACGCCCCCTGCGGGCCGCCGAGGCTGACGTGGGCGAGGGCCGCCGTCATCAGGTACACGGCCGACATGTGCGGGGCGACCATCACGGCGAGCGGGTCCCCCGCGGTTTCCATCGCCTGCCGGAGCAGGGGCAGGGCCTGCGCGTACTTGCCCTCCTGGTTCTCCAGCCAGGCCATCGTGCCGAGCAGGAACCCGTCGAAGATGGCGTACGCGCCGAAGGCGAACTCGTCGCGCAGCAGCTGGAGCTGGGCACGGGCCTCGGCGATCCGGCCGGTGCGGCCGTAGACGCTCGCGAGGAACATCCGGGCGGCGGGCATGGCCTCGTTGCTGAAGCTGCGGGGGGTGCTCAGGATCTCGCCGAGAAGTGCCTCGGCCTGGTCGGCCGCACCGCTCTCGATGAGGACGCCGGCCATCCGCACGCGCAGGACCGTGACCTGGGACTGGGCGCCGAGCCGCTCGGCGTGCTCTATCGCGGACCGGAAGTCGGCGGCGGCCAGTGCGTACTCGCCCCGCTTCTCGCGGGATTCCGCGCGGGCGGACAGGGCCTCCGCACAGCCCCAGTCGTCGCCCAGCGCATCGAAGATGGCCAGGCTCTCGTCGGCGTCACGGGCCGCGTCGCCGGACCAGTCGGCGCGATTGGCCAGCACGTTGGCCCGTACCTGGAGCGCGGCGGCCAGCTCCCAGCGGTAGTCCAGCTCCCGGGCGGCGCCGACGGTGGCGTCGAGGACCTGCCGGAGCAGGCCGGAGTCCCCGGCGATCATGACGGCGTAGATCCACAGGCCCCCGGGGGTCCGGCAGGTCTGCGGCAGACCGGGCCGGTAGGCGGCGACGATCCCGTCGACCTGGGCCCGTATCTCCGGCGCGTTCCAGCTCTCGTTGGTCTGGTCGCGGGAGGCGAGCTGGATCATCCGGATCCCGCGCCAGGCCTCGGTGAGCAGTTCCCCGCCGTACGGCGGGGGCGTGTCCACGAGCCGCGCGTGCACCGGCTCGGCGGGGGCGACGGGCGCGACGAAGGGGTCGGGGACGAGCGCGCAGGCGGCGTTGGACCAGTGCCGGGACTCGGCGCGCAGTTCGTGCATCTGCCAGTACCAGGTGAGGGAATGGACCAGGCAGAGCACCTCGTCGGTGTCGCGGGCGGCGACGGCGCGGCGCAGCGCGGTACGGAGGTTCTCGTACTCGGTGGCGAACCGCTGCGCGGCCTCCCGCTGGCGGCGGCCGCGCAGCAACGGCTCGGTGGTGCGGGCGAGTTCCCGGTAGTACGTGAGGTGGCGGCGCTCGGTGTCCGCACGGTCCCCGTCGGCCTCGGCCAGCCGCTCGGCGGCGTACTCGGCGACGGTTTCGAGGAGTCGGTAGCGCATGCCTGCGCCGTCGGGGCCGGGGGCGGCGACGACGAGGGACTTGTCGACGAGGGAGCCGAGGAGGCCGAGGGTGCCGGGGTCGGCGCAGACGGCTTCGGCGGCGGCCACGTCGCAGCCGCCGGCGAAGACGGAGAGCCGGCGCAGCACGGCGCGCTCGGGCTCGTCCAGCAGGTCCCAGGACCAGTCGACGACGGCGCGCAGGGTCTGCTGGCGGGGCAGGACGGTACGGGCGCCGCTGGTCAGGAGGCGGAAGCGGTCGTCGAGGCGGTCGGCGATCTGGCGCGGGGTGAGCAGCCGCAGCCGGGCCGCGGCCAGCTCGATGGCGAGCGGCAGCCCGTCGAGGCGGCGGCAGATCTCGGCGGCGGCGGCCGGGTCCTGCCCGACGGTGAACCCGGGGCGAGCCGCAGCCCCGCGGTCGCCCAGCAGCCGCAGGGCGACGGGGTCGGGCAGCGGCTCCACGGGACGCAGCGACTCGCCGGGGACGCCGAGGGGTTCGCGGCTGGTGGCCAGGATCCGGACGCCGGGGCAGCGCGCGAGGAGTTCCCCGGCCAGCTCTGCGGCGGCGCCGACGACGTGCTCGCAGTTGTCCAGGATGATCAGGAGCCGCCGGCGGGCGCAGTGCTCGGCGAGCCGGTCGAGCGGGTGGTCCCCGGCCCGGTCGGTCAGCGCCCGCAGCTCCTCGGCGGAGGCGCCGCGCAGCTTGGTCTCCCGCGCGCCGAGCGCGGTGAGCGCGGCCTCGGCGACGTCCTCGGGATCGTCCACGGGAGCCAGCTCCACGAACCACACGCCGTCGGGCCAGGCCGCCGCCGCGTGCTCGGCGGCTTCCTGGGACAGCCGCGTCTTCCCGGCCCCGCCGGGTCCGAGCAAGGTGACGAGCCGGGCCCGCACGAGATCCTGCCCGATGACCCGGATGTCCTCCTCCCGCCCGACGAAGGTGGTCAGCCGCGCCCGCAGGTTCCCCGGGCCGGGGGGTACGACCACAACCGCCGGTCCGGCCGAGCCCGGCTGCGCCGGGTGGGCGGTCGGGCCGGGGGGCGGGGGCGGAGCCCAGGCAGGGGGCGGGGCGGGGGGCGGGGCCAGGAGGGCTGCGTGGAGGGCTTGGAGGGCGGGGCCCGGGTCCGTGCCCAGGCGGGCGGCCAGGTCCCGCCGCACGGCGTCATAGGCGGCGAGCGCCTCCGCCGGCCTGCCCGCGTCCCGCAGCGCCCGGATCCGCAGGACCTGGAGCGGCTCGTCCAGCGGGCGCTCCCCGCACAGGGCGGTCAGCTCCGGGAGGGCGCGCTCGGCGTCGCCCAGCGCCAGGGCCGCCGCGAGCCGGCCCCGGCGCGCGTCCAGACGTACGGCCTCCCACCGGGCGGACTCGGCCGCCGGGTCCGGCAGATCCGCCAGCGCCGGGCCGCGCCACAGCGCGAGGGCCTCGTCGTACAGGGCGGCCGCCTCGGCCGGGTCCTGCGCCGCGGCCCCGGCCCGCGCGAGCCGCTCGAAGCGGTACAGGTCGACGTCCTCGCGCGCGGCGACCAGCAGGTATCCGCCCTCCGCCGAGCGCACCGCCCCGTGTCCCAGCGCCCTCCGCAGCCGGGCCACCAGCGCCTGCAGCGCGGCCGGCGCGTCCGCCGGCCGGTCCCCGTCCCACACCTCCGCCACGAGCAGCTGCGGCGGCACCGCCCGCCCGGGGCGCAGCGCGAGGGCGGTCAGCAGCGCGCGCAGGCGCGCTCCGCCGACGGCGACGGGGGTGCCGTCGTCGCGGATGGCCTGGGACGTACCGAGAATCGTGTAGCGCACCGGCCCATTGTCCCCGGCTCCACCCCCGGACCCGTACTCCATTCGGCCCCCTGCCCGGGGTAGGTTTCGCCGCATGGGTCATCAGGGCAGCCGCAGCGAGCGGCAGATCAGTTCCGTGTTCCTCGGCATCGCCGCCGTCATGGCGGTCACCGGGTGGGCCGTGTGGACGGGGTACTCGACGAGCACCGGCCTCGCCGTGTTCCTCTTCGTGACCTCGGCCTGGGTCGTCTCCCTCTGCCTGCACGAGTACGCGCACGCCCGCACTGCCCTGCACAGCGGCGACCTCACGGTCGGGGCCAAGGGCTACCTGACGCTGAATCCGCTGAAGTACACGCACGCGCTGCTCAGCATCGTCCTGCCGGTGATCTTCGTGATCATGGGCGGGCTGGGCCTGCCCGGCGGCGCCGTGTACATCGAGCGCGACCGGATCCAGGGCCGCTGGAAGCACAGCCTCATCTCGGCGGCGGGTCCGCTGACCAACGTGGCTTTCGCAGTCGTCTGCACGGCGCCGTTCTGGCTGAACGCCCTCGACGGCGTCCCGCTGCCGTTCCGCTTCGCGCTCGCCTTCCTCGCGCTGCTCCAGGTCTCGGCGGCGATCTTGAACTTCCTGCCGGTCCCGGGCCTGGACGGCTACGGGATCATCGAGCCCTGGCTCTCGTACCGGATCCGCCGCGAGGTGGCGCCGCTGGCGCCGTTCGGGCTGATCGCCGTCTTCGCGCTGCTGTGGATCCCGGAGGTCAACGGGTACTTCTTCGACGTGGTGCGCAACCTGCTGTCCTCGCTCGGCGTGTCCGACCTGGAGACCTTCTGCGGCCGCGACCTCTACCGCTTCTGGCAGGACACGAACGGCTTCTGCACGGCCCCGCGGTCGTGAAAACCGCCTAGCCGGCGGAGCGCGCGGCCTTCTCCGCCTTCGCCTTGCGCAGGTAGTACCAGGCCATGTTGGACGTGAGTCCGGCCATCAGCACCCAGATGATCCCCAGGAAGCTGCCCTCCACGAAGGCGACCACGGCCGCGGCCGTGGACAGCACGCAGACGACGATGGCGAACACGGCAAGGCGGGGCATGGGAACAGCTCCTCGGCGACACGGAACGGGGTCGAGCCCCTCCAGTGTCCCCCATGGCCCGCAGTACTCCCGTAAAGCCGCCACGCGTTCCGCTTCCGACCCTTTTCCGCCGTTCCCCGGTCTCCCGCGCAGCCCGCGCAGCCCGCGCAGCCCGCGCAGCCCGCGCAGCCCGCGCAGCCCGCGCAGCCCGCGCAGCCCGCGCAGCCCGCGGCCACGGTTCGCCGGAGGCGCGCCGCACCTCCCGCGCGACAGGAACGACGGCAGCACCCGGAGCCGCGGGGGCCGGCGGGCGGGGGCGGTGGGCCGGGGGGGCAGCGGGGGGGGGGGCGAAG
>NZ_JBFAJR010000001.1:516883-596712 GCF_040655295.1 Streptomyces sp. NPDC050448
CCGGAGCCGCTGCGCCCGGCGGCCGGCCTCGAAGGCCGCCGGGCGCAGCGGTGGCGGCTCAGACGTCCGTGACGCGGAGGCCCGTGTGGGCCTTGTAGCGGCGGTTGGTGGAGATGAGGTTGGCGACCAGGGACTCCACCTGGTGGGCGTTGCGCAGCCGGCCCGCGAAGACTCCGCGCATGCCCGGGATACGGGCGGCCAGGGCCTGGACGATGTCCGTGTCGGCGCGGGATTCGCCGAGGACCATCACGTCGGTGTCGATCTCCTCGACCGACGTGTCCTGGAGCAGGACCGCCGAGAGGTGGTGGAAGGCCGCCGTGACGCGGGAGTCGGGGAGCAGGGCCGCGGCCTGCTGCGCCGCGCTGCCCTCCTCGACGTGGAGGGCGTACGCACCCTGCTTGTCGAAGCCGAGCGGGTTGACGCAGTCCACCACGAGCTTGCCCGCGAGGTCCTCGCGGAGCGCTTCGAGGGTCTTGGCGTGGCCCTCCCACGGCACCGCGATGATCACGATGTCGCTGCGGCGCGCGCACTCGGCGTTGTCCGCGCCCTCCACGCCGAGGCCCAGTTCGTCGGCTGCGCTCTGCGCGCGGTCGGCGGCGCGGGAGCCGATGATCACCTTCTGTCCGGCCCGGGCGAGCCGGTAGGCCAGGCCCCGGCCCTGGTCTCCGGTGCCGCCGAGGACGCCGACGACGAGGCCGGAGACGTCCGGCAGGTCCCACGGGTCCTTGGCCGGTGCCTTGGCGGTGGAGGTCTGAGTGCTGTCTGTGGAGGTCATGGGGGCGAGGGTAATGCCGGTATCCGCAGAGTCGAACGGCCATGGGGCGGCTCACGGCCGGCCGATGCGGGCGAAGCGCTCCCGCGCGTCCCTTCCATGCGGCAGGATGCGGCCATGGACGCCGTGAGGGTCGCGCTGCTGCGCGAGGTGCTCGCCGGTACGCAGTGGATCGGTGCCGTGCGCCGCTTCGCCGGATCGCTGCGGCGCTCCGTCGAGCCGGCCGGCGGGAATCTGCTGCTGGTGGGGACCGAGCAGTACGAGCCCTGGCATCTGGCGGCGCACCTGGTGGACGAGGCCGCCTGGGCCGGGCTGCCGGAGCTGGCGCCCACGCTCGTACGGCACCGCGTACTGCCCGGGGAGCCGCCGCACCTGTCGGTGGGGCTGGGCCGGCTGGAGGCGGCCCGGCGCGGGCACACCCTGCTGGTGGTGGCCCCGGAGCAGCCCGGGGCGGGGCTGCTGGAGCGGGTGCACGACGCCCGGCGCGCGGGGGCGACCGTACTGTCCCTGGACGGTGGGGATCCGGATCTGGCCGCGCTCGCGCACGACGCCCTGTCCGTCGGGGAGGGTGCGGACGAGCTGGACCTGGACACCGTGCAGCACCTGGTCAGCGCGGCGGCCGGGGAGAACGGCCTGCCGGTGCGGCGCGGGCCGCGGCGGCTGCGGGACCGGCTGGCGCGGCTGGCCGACCAGCTGACCGCGCCGCCGCCCAGCCGCTGGTAGGACGCGACGGCCAAGGGCCGGCTAGGAGGCCGTGCCCTCTTCCTCCTCGCGGGACTTGTCGTTCCACTTGGGGTCGTTCTGCCATTCGAGGTTGCGTTCCTGAGCGCTTTCCATGGCGTGGGCGGCCTCCTCCGGCGTGGAGTACGGTCCGAAACGGTCCTTCGCCGGGCACTCCGGGCCTTCCTCGACCTTGTGGTGCACCAGGCAGTAGTACCACTCGCCGGGTTTGCCCACCTGACGCTTCTTGAACAGGGCCATCGTCCTCGGGCTCCTCTCGATACCGCTCTCTGCCGCCATGCTGCCCCATCCCCGCTGGATACACTCGCTTGCATGTCTGGCCAGTCGCTGCTCGTACCAGGCGAGCTTTCTCCCGTCCGTTCCGTTCCCGGAAACATCCGCCGGCCCGAGTACGTGGGCAAGCCCGCGCCCACTCCGTACACCGGACCGGAGGTGCAGTCGGCCGCGACCATCGAGGCCATGCGCATCGCCGGCCGGATCGCCGCCCAGGCGATGGAAGAGGCCGCCAAGCTGATCGCCCCGGGGGTGACCACCGATGAGCTGGACCGGGTCGCGCACGAGTACATGTGCGACCACGGCGCCTACCCGTCGACGCTGGGCTACCGGGGCTTCCCGAAGTCCCTGTGCTCCTCGGTGAACGAGGTCATCTGCCACGGCATCCCCGACTCCACCGTCCTGCGCGACGGCGACATCGTGAACCTCGACGTCACCGCCTTCATCGGCGGCGTGCACGGCGACAACAACGCCACGTACCTGTGCGGTGAGGTGGACGAGGAGTCGCGGCTGCTGGTGGAGCGCACCCGCGAGGCCCTGAACCGGGCCGTCAAGGCCGTCAAGCCGGGCCGCCAGATCAACGTGATCGGCCGGGTCATCGAGTCGTACGCGAAGCGCTTCGGCTACGGCGTGGTCCGGGACTTCACCGGGCACGGCATCAACTCGTCCTTCCACTCCGGCCTGATCATCCCGCACTACGACAGCCCGCACGCCACGACGGTCATCGAGCCCGGGATGACCTTCACGATCGAGCCGATGCTGACCCTGGGCACGCACGAGTACGACATGTGGGCGGACGGCTGGACCGTCGTCACGAAGGACCGCAAGCGCACCGCGCAGTTCGAGCACACACTGGTGGTGACGGACACGGGAGCCGAGATCCTCACCCTGCCGTAAAACCTCCGCCGGGGGCGTTTTACCGACAATGCGTCGGGAAGACATGGACTTAGGTAAACCTAAGCACGAGGATCGGGCGTGACGGCCGTGCCGTCACGCCCGTCGGGCCCGTCTCCTCGTCCCGTCTCCGGAGGATTCTCTTGGACGCCTTCTCTACGGTCATCCGTGTCGCGTCGCACGAGCAGCACACCGAGGCAGAGACCTCCACGTTCATGAGCGACCTGCTCGGCGGCCGGCTCGGGGTGGACGCGTACACGCGCTACACCGAGCAGCTGTGGTTCGTGTACCGGGCTCTGGAGGACGCGGCCGAGTCCTTGAAGGACGACGCGGTGGCGGGCCCGTTCATACGGCCCGAGCTGATGCGCGTCGCCGAGATCGAGCGCGACCTGGCGCACCTGCGCGGGCCGTCCTGGCACGAGACGCTGATCGCGCTGCCCGCGACCGAGGCCTACGCGGCCCGCGTGGCGCAGTGCGCGGCCAGCTGGCCCGGCGGGTACGTCGCCCACCACTACACCCGGTACCTGGGCGACCTCTCCGGCGGCCGGATCATCCGCGACAAGGCCGAGCGGACGTGGGGCTTCACGCGCAAGGGCGACGGCGTGCGGTTCTACGTCTTCGCGGACATCGCCAACCCCGCGGCCTTCAAGCGGACCTACCGCGAGCTGCTGGACGCGATCGCCGCGGACGACCTGGAGAAGCAGCGCATCATCGACGAGTGCAAGCGCGCCTTCGCACACAACGGCGCGGTCTTCCGCGAGCTGGGCGCCGAGTTCCCGCTGAGCGCCTGACGCGCTCCACGTCGTACGGCGCCCGGCGCCCCCAGGCATCCCCAGGCGCCCCATGAACTCCAATGCACCCCCATGCACCCCCAGGCGCACCGGCGCCCGGGGGTGCCTGCGCACTCAGTCGCCCTGGATCAGCCAGGTGACCAGGCCGACGAAGATCAGCAGGACCTCGGCGGCCTTGGCGTAGACGAGGGCGAGCGTGCAGCCGATGCTGCCCGCCACGATGCGGTTCGTCCGCTGCTGCGGGGTCCGCGGCCGCCGCCAGGTGGCAGCCGCCAGGCCCAGCGGGAGCAGGTACGGCAGCGAGAGCCAGAGCGACGCCTGCACCAGGTAGGAGGCCGAGTAGCTCAGGCCGCCGGCCACCAGCGTCAGTGCCGTGAAGAGCGCGGGGACCAGCAGCCACTGCTGCGTCTCGGCGGGGCGCGGGGCGGCACTCGAGGTCGTGTTCATGCCCCCATTCCACCCCCGGAAGGCACCCCGGCCCCAGGGCGCACGTACTCAACTACGGCTGCGTACCTACTCAGTCCCGGTGTGCGCCTGGGGCGGCTTCGCGAAGCGGACGCGGCCGCCGATCTCGACGGTGCCGTCCGGGCCGGGTGCGGTGAGGATCTGGGAGCCCGCGCCCTGGGTGATGTTCAGGGCGCGGTTCAGCTCGGCGGTCAGCAGTATCGCGGCCGATCCGGTGGCCTCGTCCTCGGTGATGAACCCGTCGGGGCGGCGCGGGAAACCGCGGGCCCGGATGCGGCCCGCGGCCTCGTCCTCCCAGGCCCAGGCGTACAGCCAGCCCTCGCCGGGCGGCGGCGCGGGCAGCGCGTCGACCTCGGCGGGGCTCGCGTACTGCTCGGTGCGCTTGCCCTCGACCCACTCGGGGAGGGCCGTGATCCAGGTGAACTCCCCGTCGTCACGGGCCCATACGGAGCCGGCGGGCGGCTGGAGCTCCTCTACGTCGAGCAGCCAGGCGACCCCGACCAGCGGATGGCCGGCGAAGGACATCCGCGTTCCGGGTGTTCGGATGTCGACGACTCCGCGCTCGGGGTCGTCGACGAACACCGTCTCGCTGTAACCGAGTTCGGCGGCCAGCGCCTGCCGCGACGCGTCGTCGGGGCAGGTCCGGCCGTCGCGGACGACGCCGAGCAGGTTGCCGTACCGCCCGTCGCCCGCACAGAAGACCTTGAGCACATCGAGATCGTTCACGCGGGAATTGAAACACGGTTGAGATCCGGACGGTGCGCCGCCTGCGCGCGAGGTGGATCGCGCCCGCACCGGCCGCGAGCGACCGCGCCGGAGGTGGCGAGCAGGGCCCCGGCCGGGGGGTCTACCGGCAACCCGTGGAGGTGCTCCCGCATCCGCGTACCGGGGTTCCGCTCGTGGTCCCCGTGCGGGACGACGGCCGTTCCGCCGTACGGAGCAGTCGCAATTCGCTTGACCTCTGCTTGAGCTTCCCATGGGATATTCATGGAGATTCCGTGACGCCCTCGTGTCCGGCGGTCGTAGGTGTGGGCCGAATCACTGGACGCGCGGGTACGGGTCAGGTAAGCCTCGGTTAAGTTAGGTCCGCCTCACCGGCCGCCCTCCTGATCGGGGCGGCCGTCTGCCGAACGCCAGCCAGCCAGGAGCCCGCATGCGCCCCGCCCGCCTCACCGTCCTCGCCGCGGCTGCCGCCGTGGCCGCGCTCACCGCCGTCACCGGCTGCGCCGAGAAGAGCGGTTCCGGCGACGAGGCCATCAAGGTCGCCGCCTCCGACAGCGCCTGCGAGCTCTCCAAGGCGGAGTTCCCGGCGGGCAAGGCGAACTTCGAGGTCGAGAACAAGGGGTCGAAGGTCACCGAGGTCTACGTCTACTTCCCGGACGGCCGGATCGCCGCCGAGCGCGAGAACATCGGCCCCGGCACCAAGGCCTCCATCGCCGCCGAGCTCAAGGCGGGCGACTACGAGATCGCCTGCAAGCCCGGCATGAAGGGCGACGGCATCCGCCAGAAGGTCAAGGCCACGGGCAAGGGCGCCGCCGAGAAGCGCAGCCCCGAGCTGGACGCCGCGGTCGCCGAGTACCGCAAGTACGTACAGGAGCAGGCCGACGAGACCCTCCCCAAGGCGCAGGCCTTCGCGGACGCGGTCAAGGCCGGCGACGTCGAGGCCGCCAAGAAGGCGTACGCCGCGTCCCGCATCGGCTGGGAGCGCACCGAGCCGGTCGCCGAGTCCTTCGGCGACATCGACCCGAAGGTCGACGTCCGCGAGGACGGCCTGGAGGCCGGCCAGGACCCGGCGAAGGACTGGACCGGCTGGCACCGCCTGGAGAAGGCCCTGTGGGCCGACAACAAGATCGGCGACGAGGAGAAGAAGCTCGCCGACCAGCTGATGACCGACCTCACCGACTGGCAGAAGAAGGTCGGCGGAGCGGAGATCACCCCCACCTCGATGGCGAACGGTGCCAAGGAGCTGCTGGACGAGGTCGCCAGCGGCAAGGTCACCGGTGAGGAAGAGCGCTACAGCCACACGGACCTGGTCGACTTCAAGGCCAACGTCGAGGGCGCCCAGAAGGCGTACGAGCTGCTCAAGCCGGTCGCGGCGAAGAACGACGCGTCCCTGTCCGCCGAGCTGGACAAGCAGTTCGGCGCGATGGGCACGCTCCTCGACAAGTACCGCGCCGACAAGAACACCTACGAGTTCGCGTCGTACGAGACGGTCGGCAAGGACCAGCGCAAGGAGCTCTCGGACGCGGTCAGCGCGCTCGGGGAGCCGCTGTCCAAGCTCGCCGCCGCCGTCGCCAAGTAACGCGTATCAGGGGTAGGGACATGTCTGAAGACACCAGCACCACCACCGAGGCCGCCGAAACCGCCGCCGTCGATGCCGCCGGCGGGCCGTCCCGCCGGTCCGTGCTCGGCTGGGGCGGTGCCGGGCTCGCGCTCGGCGCCGCCGCGGCGGGCGGCACGGTCGCCGCGTTCACCGGCGCCACGGACACCGTTCCGGCCGCGCTCAGCGGCTCCGCGGTGCCCTTCCACGGCGAGCACCAGGCCGGTATCGCCTCCGCCGTCCAGGACCGGCTGCACTTCGCGGCGTTCGACGTGAAGACGAAGGACCGTGCGGAGCTCGTCCAGCTCCTCAAGGACTGGACGCGGGCCGCCGAGCGGATGACCGCCGGTCTCGCCGTCGGCGAGGGCGCGGTCGGCGGCCTCCCCGAGGCCCCGCCGGACGACACCGGTGAGGCGCTCGGCCTCAAGCCGTCCCGGCTGACGCTGACCATCGGCTTCGGCGCCTCGCTCTTCGCCAAGGACCGGTTCGGCCTGGAGGGCAAGCGCCCCGAAGCCCTGGTCGACCTGGAGCAGTTCCCCGGCGACAACCTCGACCCGGCCAAGAGCGGCGGCGACCTCTGCGTGCAGGCCTGCGCGGACGATCCGCAGGTCGCGGTGCACGCGATCCGCCAGCTCGCCCGGATCGGCTTCGGCAAGACGGCGGTGCGCTGGTCGCAGCTCGGCTTCGGCAAGACCTCGTCCACCACCCCGGACGAGCAGACCCCGCGCAACATGATGGGCTTCAAGGACGGCACCCGGAACGTCTCGGGCACCGACAACGCCGCCCTCGACAAGCACGTATGGGTCGGGGACGAGGCCAAGGACGCCTCTGCGTGGATGGCCGGCGGCTCGTACCTGGTCGCCCGCCGGATCCGGATGCACATCGAGACCTGGGACCGCACTCCGCTCCAGGAGCAGGAGGACATCTTCGGCCGGGACAAGGCCGAGGGCGCGCCGGTCGGCAAGTCGAAGGAGCGCGACGAGCCGTTCCTGAAGGCCATGAAGCCGCAGGCGCACGTCCGCCTCGCGCACCCGGACACCAACAGCGGTGCCACGATCCTGCGCCGCGGCTACTCGTTCACCGACGGTTCGGACGGACTGGGCCGCCTCGACGCGGGCCTGTTCTTCCTCGCCTACCAGCGGGACGTCCGCAAGGGCTTCATCCCGATCCAGCGCAACCTGTCCAAGAACGACGGGCTGAACGAGTACATCCAGCACGTCAGCTCGGCCCTCTTCGCCATCCCTCCGGGCGTCCGCGACAAGGACGACTGGTGGGGCCGGGCACTGTTCGCGTAGTTCCGCGGCTAGGAAAGGAACCTACGTGTTCAGCAATTACCTGATCGGCCTGCGCGAGGGGCTCGAGGCCAGTCTGGTCGTCTGCATCCTCATCGCGTACCTGGTGAAGACCGGGAACAAGGACAAGCTGGGACCGCTGTGGCTCGGCGTCGGCCTCGCGGCCGCGCTCAGCCTGGCCTTCGGCGCGGCGCTCGAATTCGGCACCTCGGAGCTGACGTTCCAGGCGCAGGAGGCGATCGGCGGCAGCCTGTCGATCGTCTCGGTGGGCCTGGTGACGTGGATGGTCTTCTGGATGAAGCGCACCGCGCGGCATCTGAAGACCGAGCTGCACGGCAAGCTCGACGCGGCCCTCGCGATGGGCACGGGAGCCCTGGTGACGACGGCGTTCCTGGCCGTCGGCCGGGAGGGCCTGGAGACCTCGCTGTTCGTGTGGCGGTCGGTCCACGCGGCCGGTGACGGCGCGGGGCCGCTGGTGGGCGTCCTGCTCGGCATCGGATCGTCGGTCCTGCTGGGCTGGCTGTTCTACCGCGGCGCGCTGAAGATCAACCTGTCCAAGTTCTTCACGTGGACCGGCGGCATGCTGGTCGTGGTCGCCGCGGGCGTGCTCGCGTACGGGGTCCACGACCTCCAGGAGGCCGAGTTCCTGCCCGGCATCATGAACAAGGCCTTCGACGTCACCGCGGCGATCCCGCCGGACAGCTGGTACGGGACCCTGCTGAAGGGCACGTTCAACTTCCAGCCGGACCCGACCTGGCTCCAGGTCGGGGTGTGGGTGCTGTACCTGGTCCCGACGCTGCTCCTGTTCCTCGAGGTGCAGAAGTTCGGCCGTACGGCAGCGGCTCCGGCAGCTCCGCCGGCTCCGGCGGCCTCGGCGGCGGCCGTCTCCGCGGAGACCAAGAGCGGCTCGTGAGCCATCGGCAGACATGACCTGCGGAAGGGGTCCGGATCATCCCGATCCGGACCCCTTCCGCACGTCCGGACCGCGCCCGTGTCACCAGAGGCGGTCGACGAGCCCCGGGTACAGGGCGATCCGCGCTCCCACGAAGGCCGCGGCATCGGTGCCGGGGCCGGGGAAGTCGGCCAGGACCTCCTTGTCGAAGCCGGGAGCGTCCGTGGCCAGCGGCTCCTCGGGCGTCCCGCCGACCAGTACGGTCCCGGGCAGCCGGGTGAAGCCGGCCGCCTCGTAGAACGGGACGAGCGGCCGGTCGCAGCTGAAGAGGACCAGGTCCACGGCCGGGTCGGCGGCCAGCGCCGCGCGGGCCGCCGCCACCAGCCGGCCGCCGTACCCGCGGCCCCGCGCGGTGTCCCGGGTCACCACCGCGCTGAGCCCGGCGGCGCGGTACGTGCGCCCCGCGTGCCGGACCGGCTTGTGGAGCAGCGCCAGCGAGGCGGCCACCGTCCCCGACCCGTCCAGCAGCAGCATCGCCCTGGGCGCGAGGGCGGGATCGTGCCCGGCGCGGGAGCCGGGCCAGGCCTGCGCCTCCAGGGCGGCGACCTGCACGGCGAACCCGACCGGAAGCTCGGCCTCTTCGTACGTCAGCACCGTCGTCACGGGCGGTCCTCCTCTTCCTGCCACGGGCTCCTGCCACGGGTTCCTACAGCGGGCCCCTGCCGCGAGCCGGCGCCGCGGCCGCGCGGGCGGGTGTCGCAGCCCGCGCGGGCCGCCGGGCCGCCATCCGGGAGGCGGGGGCCGGCGCCGCGCGGGCCGTGGCTCATCCGATCCGGACCCCGCGGCCGCCGACCCGCACCCGCGGGTCTCCGGCCCGCAGCTCCACCGTCAGGACGCCCGGGCGGCCCATGTCCTCGCCCTGGTGGAGCGTGAGCACGGCGTCCTCCGGGGCCAGGCCGAGCTCGCGCGCGTACGCCCCGAAGGCGGCCGCGGCGGCTCCGGTGGCGGCGTCCTCGACGACGCCGCCGACCGGGAAGGGGTCCCGTACGTGGAACAGCGCCGGGCCCGCCCGGTGCACCAGCTGGACGGTGGTCAGGTCCAGGCGCCGCATCAGCGCCTCCAGCCGGGGGAAGTCGTACGCGAGGTCCGCGAGCCGGGCCCGGGTGGCGGCGCCGAGCACGAGGTGGCGGTTTCCGGCGTAGGCGATCCGGGGCGGGATGCCCGGGTCCAGGTCGGCCTCCGGCCAGTCCAGTGCGGCCAGCGCCTCGGCGAGGTCGGCCGGGTCGACGTCCTCGACGTGCGGCTCGACGCTGGTCAGGACGGCCCGCAGGCCGCCGTCGGACTCGGTCACCGAGACCGGCACCGTGCCCGCCGGGGTCGCGAACACGAGCTCGCCCGGACCGATCCGCTCCGCCAGTGCCACGGAGGCGGCCACGGTGGCGTGCCCGCAGAAGGACACCTCCGCCTTCGGGCTGAAGAACCGCAGGGTGAAGGCGCGTCCGGGCTGCCCGCCGAGCCCTTCCGGCGGCGCGGTCAGGAAGGCCGTCTCGCTGTAGCCCAGGCCGGCCGCGATCTCCAGCATCCGGGCGTCGTCCAGGCCGCTCGCGTCGAGCACGACCCCGGCGGGATTGCCGCCCGCGGGGTCACCGGAGAAGGCCGTGTAGCGCAATACCTCAGTCGTCATGATCGCCTCAACTCCGGTCCGCGGCACCGCATTCCCGCCGCACCAGCGGTACGTGCGCCGGTTCAGCCGCGCCCGACGTACGGCATCGTCGTCGCCATCACCGTCGCGAACTGCACGTTCGCCTCCAGCGGCAGCTCCGCCATGTGCAGCACCGTGCGCGCCACGTCGGCGGCGTCCATCACCGGCTCCACCGCCAGCTGCCCGTTCGCCTGGAGGATCCCGGTCTGCATCCGCTCGGTCATCTCGGTGGCCGCGTTGCCGATGTCGATCTGCCCGCAGGCGATCCGGTACGGCCGTCCGTCCAGGGAGAGCGACTTCGTCAGGCCCGTCATCGCGTGCTTGGTCGCGGTGTACGCGATCGAGTTCGGCCGCGGCACGTGCGCGGAGATCGAGCCGTTGTTGATGATCCGGCCGCCCTGCGGGTCCTGCGCCTTCATCTGCCGGAAGGCCGCCTGCGCACAGAGGAAGGCCCCGGTCAGGTTGACGTCCACGACCGAGCGCCAGGCCTCGTACGTGAGGTCCTCCAGCGGGACCCCGCCCGGGCCGAAGGTCCCGGCGTTGTTGAAGAGGAGGTCGAGGCGCCCGTAGTGCTCGCGCACCGCGGCGAACAGCGCGGCCACGTCGTCCGGATCGCTCACGTCCGCCCGTACGCACAGCACGTCCGCGTCGGTTCCGGCCGCCTTCGCCGTCTCCTCCAGCGGTTCGGTCCGGCGGCCGGCCACGGCCACGGACCAGCCGGCGGCGGCGAGGGTCAGGGCCACGGAGCGGCCGATGCCGGAGCCCGCTCCGGTCACCACTGCGATCTTCTTCCCACTTGCGCTCATGGGGCCGCAGGGTACGTCACATGTCGCATCGGCCCACGGACGTTCCGACAGCTGAGAGCATGGGCCGTCCGGGGGTGTGAAAAGACGACGAAAAGACTGGAGTTCCGCATGTCGGAGAGAGGCCCTGCGACGGCCCCCTCGCACGAGCCGTCGCCCGAGACGCCCTCCGCACCGCACACCGCTTCCGCCCCCCTGACGTCCGCCCGCCGTACCGGACTGCTCGTCACTTTCATACTCGGCGGGCTCAGCGCCCTCCCCCCGCTGTCCATGGACATGTACCTGCCGGCCCTGCCGGAGGTCACCGGCGCCCTGGACAGCCCGGCCGCCACCATCCAGCTCACCCTCACCGCCTGCCTCGCCGGCATGGCGCTGGGCCAGCTCGTCATCGGCCCGATGAGCGACAAGTGGGGCCGCCGCCGGCCCCTGCTGACCGGCATGGTCGTCTACGTCCTCGCCACCGCGATCTGCGCCCTCGCCCCGACCGCCGAGCTGCTGATCGGCTTCCGCCTGCTCCAGGGCCTGGCCGGGGCGGCCGCGATCGTCATCGCCCGGGCCGTCGTACGCGACCTGTACGACGGGGTCGAGATGGCCCGGTTCTTCTCCACGCTGATGCTCATCTCCGGCACGGCCCCGATCATCGCCCCGCTCATCGGCGGCCAGGTGCTCCGCTTCGCCGACTGGCGCGGGGTGTTCGTCGTCCTCACCGGCGTCGGCGCCGTGCTCACCCTCGTCGTCTGGCGCAGCCTCGGCGAGACCCTGCCGCCCGAGCAGCGCCAGACCGGCGGCGTGGGCTCCGCGCTGCGGACCATGCGCGGGCTGCTCGCCGACCGGGTCTTCGCCGGGTACACCCTGGCCGGCGGCTTCGCCTTCGCCACGCTCTTCTCGTACATCTCCGCCTCGCCCTTCGTGGTGCAGGAGATCTACGGGGCTTCGCCGCAGGCCTTCAGCCTGCTGTTCGGCCTCAACTCCGTCGGCCTGATCGCCGCCGGGCAGGTCAACGGCAAGCTGCTGGTCGGCCGGGTCCGCCTGGACAAGGTGCTGGCGGGCGGGATCGCCGTCATCACGGCCGCCTCGGTGGCGCTGCTGCTGATGTCGTCCGGGGTGTTGGGGGAGGTCGGGCTGGTCCCGATCGCCGCGGCGCTGTTCGTGCTGATGTCGGCGATGGGCATGGTCCTGCCGAACACCAACGCGCTGGCGCTGATGCGCACCCCGCACGCGGCCGGGTCGGCCTCGGCGCTGCTGGGCACCTCCTCCTTCCTGGTCGGGGCGATCGCCTCGCCGCTGGTCGGGATCGCGGGCGAGGGCACGGCGGTGCCGATGGCGGTGGTCCAGCTGGTGTGCTCGCTGCTGGCGGCCGGCTGCTTCACCGGCATGTGCCGGCCGTGGCAGAACCGGGAGTCGGCCGTCTGAGCCGGGCGGCGACGACGCGGCCCCGAGCCGGGCGGCGACGGCGTGCGGCGGACGGCGGGGCCCCGAGCCGGGCGGCCGGGGGCCTGAGCACGACGTCCGGGGCGCCCCGGACGACGGCGTCCGGAGCGCCCCGGGCGCCGTAAACTTCGCAGGTGAACGCCTCCGCCTCCGTCCCCACCACCGCCGAAACCCTCCGGTCCGCGCTGGGCGGGCTGCTCGACGGGCTGCCGCCGAAGCAGGCCACGGCCGCCGTCGAGCGGCTGATCGCCAACTACCGCGGCCGGATCCCGACCGACACGCCCGTCCTGCGCGACCGCTCCGACGTGGCGGCGTACGCGGCGTACCGGATGCCGGCCACCTTCGAAGCCGTACGGTCCGCCCTGGACGCTCTCGCCGAGGCCGCGCCGCAGTGGTCCCCGGCTTCCCACCTGGACGTGGGCGGCGGGACGGGCGCGGCGTCCTGGGCGGTGGACGCCACCTGGGACGGCCCCCGCGCCACCACGGTCCTGGACTGGGCGGAGCCGGCGCTGGCCCTCGGCAAGGAGCTCGCGGCGTCCTCCGGCTCGCAGGTGCTGCGCGCCGCCGAGTGGCGGCGTGCCGTCATCGGATCCGGACTGGCCCTTCCCGAGGCGGACCTCGTGACGGTGTCGTACGTCCTCGGCGAGCTCACTCCGGAGGCCCGCCGGGCCGTGGTCGCCGAGGCGGCCCGCGCCGGGCAGGCCGTGGTGCTGGTCGAGCCGGGCACGCCCGAGGGGTACCTGCGCATCCGCGAGGCCCGCGACCAGCTGATCGGGGCGGGGCTGAGGGTCGCCGCCCCGTGCCCGCACGACGGCACCTGCCCGATCGAGGTCGGGCAGGACTGGTGCCACTTCTCGGCGCGGGTCAGCCGGTCCTCCCTGCACCGGCAGGTCAAGGGCGGCTCCCTCCCGTACGAGGACGAGAAGTTCAGCTACGTCGCCGCGACCCGCTTCCCGGTGGAGCCGGCCCCCTCCCGGATCACGCGGAGGCCGCAGATCCGCAAGGGGCTCGTCCTGCTGGACCTGTGCGGTCCGGAAGGGGAGGGCCTGACCCGGGCCACCGTGACCAAGCGCCACGGTGACCTGTACAAGGCGGCGCGGGACGCCGACTGGGGCCAGGAGTGGCCGCCGGCCGCTCCGTAACTCCCCAGCCGCTACATCCGCAGCTCCTGGGTGCAGCACTTCACGCTGCCGCCGCCCTTGAGCAGCTCGCCCAGGTCCATCGGGATCGGCTCGAAGCCCCGGTCCCGCAGGGGTGCGAACAGCCCGGCCGCCGCCTGCGGGAGCAGGACGTGCCGGCCGTCCGAGACCGCGTTCAGGCCGAGGGCCGCCGCGTCCTCGGCGCCGGCGATCAGCGCGTCCGGGAACAGCCGCCCGAGCACGGCCTGGCTGCCGGGCGAGAAGGCGGGCGGGTAGTACATGACCTCGTCGCCGTCGAGCACGCACAGCGCCGTGTCCAGGTGGTAGTACCGCGGGTCCACCAGGTCGAGTCCGATGACCGGGCGGCCGAAGAACTCCTGGGCCTCGTCGTGCGAGAGCGGGCTGGAGCGGAAGCCCCGGCCGGCCAGGATGTAGGTGGCCGTGACGGCGAAATCACCTTCGCCCTCGTTGACATGCGACGGCTCGTGGACCTCCCGGAAGCCGTGGGCCCGGAACCAGTCGAGATGGATCTCCGCCTCGGCGGCGCGCTCCGGGTAGGCGAACCGGGCGCCGAGCACCCGGCCGTCGACGACGAGGGCGCCGTTCGCGGCGAAGACCATGTCGGGCAGCTCGGGGTCCGGTACGAGCGTCTCGACGGTGTGGCCGAGCGAGCGGTAGCGGTCCCGGAGGTCTTCCCACTGGGCGTGTGCGAGGGGCAGGTCCACCGGTTTCGTGGGATCCATCCACGGGTTGATGGAGTACGTGACCTTGAAGTGTGCGGGTGGGCACATCAAGTAGCGCCGGGGTGTGGCGTCTCTGCGCAAAGAAGGCTCCTCACGACTCACGGAGATGTGGAGAGAATCGTCTCTCCACATCGGGGACCGCGCAGTGAACTGACCGGGTGGTTTACGGAATGACACAGAGACGAGACGTCTCGCGTTGCTAATTTGTCCGAATGAGCAGCAAAACCACTGACGGGAAAGCCCCCGACCCCGCCCGCCGCAACGACCGCTCCCGGCGGGCCATCCTCGACGCGGCGCTCGCCCTGGTCGGGGAGGTCGGCTACAACAAGCTGACCATCGAGGCCATCGCCGCCCGCGCGGGCGTCGGCAAACAGACGATCTACCGCTGGTGGCCGTCGAAGGCGGCGGTCCTGCTCGACGCCTCGCTCGCGCTCGCCGGGGACGCGGAGCGGGAGGGCGGCTGGACCGGCTTCCCGGACACCGGGGACCTCGCCGCGGACCTCAAGCTGGTGCTGCGGGCGACGGTGGACGAGTTCAACGACGAGAAGTACGAGGCCCCCGCGCGCGCCCTGACCGCCGCCGGGGCGACCGACCCCGAGCTGGGCGCCCGCTTCACCGAGCAGCTGCTGGAGCCGCAGCTCGCCCTGTACGAGGCGCGGTTGCGGGCGGCCCGGGAGGCCGGGCAGCTCGTGGAGGACGTGGATCTGCGCCTGACGGTGGAGATGCTGCTCGGGCCGCTGACGTACCGCTGGCTGCTGCGGACGGCGCCGCTCACGCACGCCTATGCGGACGCACTGGTGGACCGGGTGCTGGGCGGGGTGGCGAAGGTCACCGCCGGCTGACCGGACGGCAGCCGGCCGGTGACCGCAGGGACAATTGGCTGAATTCCGCCGGTATGTGACGGTATTCCGCCTAGCGTTCCGCACGCTCCGTTCACCGCTCCCCACCCCCCGGTTGGGGAGAGCGGTCACCCGGACCGCAGGATGGTGGGACCATGTGAGGGTCTGCCGGGGAAACGGTGAGGTGAGGGGATAGATGGGGTCTGAGTCCGGCCGCGTCAAACGCGGCGAGCAGAGCAGGATTTCCCAGTGGCTGCGCCGGCGGCCCAAACCCTCCCCCGAAGATCCCGAGCGCGAACGCGAGGCCCTTCTGCTGGCCGCGGCCGCCGCAGGCCTGCCGCTCGCCCCCGCCGCCCACCCCACCGGCTACCGGTGTTCGTGCGACCGGATCGGCTGTCCCACTCCCGCGCGGCACCCTCTCTCCTTCGCCTGGCAGACGCAGTCGACGACCGACCGCGCGCAGATCGAACGCTGGGCACGCAACCAGCCGCAGGCGAACTTCATCACCGCGACGGGCATGGTCCACGACGTACTGGACGTCCCGCTCGAGGCCGGGGCGAGCGCGCTGGCCCGCCTGCTGGCGGCGGGCATCGAGGTCGGCCCGGTCGCCGAATCGGGCGGTACGGGCGACCAGGCCCGGATGCTCTTCTTCACGGCGACGCGCGGGACCCCGGAGGACGAGGACGAGTGGTGGCCGTGCGAACTGGACTGCCACCCGGAGACGATGGACGAGCACCCGGGCCTGCGGTGGCACTGCCGTGGCAGCTACGTCCTGGTGCCGCCGGCCGCCCTGCCGGGTGACCTGTCGGTCAGCTGGATCCGCGGCATGGAGCACCCGCTCCCGGACCCCCTCACCCTGCTGGAAACCCTGACGGACGCCTGCGCCACGTACGCGGGCGCGTCGCCGGACACCCCGTCCCCGCTGGCCTGGCCCCTGGGCCGGTAGCCCCCGGCCTAGGCCCTGACCGGTACGCCCTGGGCTGGTAGCCCCTGACCGGTAGGCCCTGGGCCCGTACGCCCTGACCAGTAGACCCTGACCGGTAGGCCCCGGGCCTGTACGCCCCGGCCGGTAGGCCAGAGCCGGTAGGCCCTGGGCTGGTAGGCCAGAGCCGGTAGGCCCTGGGCTGGTAGGCCAGAGCCGGTAGGCCCTGGGCTGGTAGGCCCCGGGCCCGTACGCCCCGGCCCGTACGCGGAGCTTCTCCCCGCCCCGCCCTTCCACCGTTCCCCGGGCTCTGCCCAGACCCGTGCCGCACGCGCCGGCGGGCCCCTCGGCGTGCGAGGGGGGTCAGTGGACCTGGGTGACGATCACGTCCAGGGACCAGGCCTTGGCCGGCTTCGCAGGGGCCTCGGCCTCGACCGTGTAACCCAGGTCGCGCAGCGCCGCGACCAGCTCCGCCGGGGTCGCGGGGACGGCAGCGGCCACCAGCAGGTCCCGCACCAGCCGCCCCTTCGTCGCCTTGTTGAAGTGGCTCACCACCGACCGCTTCTCCACCCCGTCCACGACCTGCGAGTGCAGCACCCGCACCGTCGCCGTGCGCCCCGCCACCTCGCCCTTGGGCTTCCACGCCGACGCGTAGGCGGAGGAACGCAGGTCCAGGACCAGCCCGTCCCCCGCCGCAGCCGGCATCACCGCCGCCATCGGCTCCCGCCAGTACGCCCCCAGCGCACCCAGCGCCGGCAGCTTCACGCCCATCGAGCAGCGGTACGAGGGGATCCGGTCCGTCACCCGGACCGCGCCCCACAGGCCCGAGAACACCAGCAGGGACTGCTCCGCCAGCGCCCGGGCCGCCACCGGAAGGTCCGCCAGGCCCAGCGCGTCGTACAGCACACCGGTGTAGATCTCCCCCGCCGGCCGGGCCACCGCGGACCGCAGCCCGGCGTTCTTCGCCACCTCGCCGCGCAGCCCCTCGCTCAGGCCGAGCACCTCGCGGGCCTTCAGTTCGTCCCCCGCGCACAGCTCGACCAGTTCCGCCAGCACGGCCGCCCGCGCATCGGCCAGTCCCGGCAGCGACAGCGTCTGCGGCTTCAGGGGCGCGCCGGAGCCGCCGGCGGCCTTTCCCTCGGACGGCGGCAGCAGCACGAGCACGGTGGTTCTCCTTCAGTACGACACGGCGCAGGGGGTGCGGCCCCCGAGCCAGGGTAAGGCTCTCGCCGTGCCGCCCGGCGCCACCCGCCATACGCTCGATCCATGCCACGCCGTCATATGCACATGACCGGCGCAGACGGGGCTGCCCTGCGGGCCGCGCTGCGTGAACTGCGGACCAGCCTGGACGTGCCGGGGGAGTTTCCGGCCCCGGTGCTCGCCGAGGCCGAGCAGGCGGTCCGCGCTCCGCGGCTCCCGGACCTCGACGCCACCGACATCCCCCTCTTCACCATCGACCCGCCGGCCTCCCGCGACCTGGACCAGGCCATGCACCTGGCGAAGCGCCCGAACGGCGGCGGCTACCGCGTCCACTACGCCATCGCCGACGTCGCCGCCTTCGTCGCCCCCGGCGGCGCCCTCGACACCGAGGCCCACCACCGCGTCGGCACCCTCTACTTCCCCGACGGCAGGATCCCCCTGCATCCGGCCGTGCTCTCGGAGGGCGCGGCCAGTCTGCTGCCCGGCCAGATCTGCCCGGCGCTGCTGTGGCGGTTCGACCTGGACTCCGCCGGCCGCGTGGAGACCACCGAGGTCCGCCGCGCCCTCGTCCGCAGCCGGGCCAAACTCGACTACGACGGCGTCCAGCAGGCCATCGACTCCGGGACCGCCGACGAGTCCCTCGCCCTCCTCGAGGACATCGGCCGGCTCCGCGAGACCCTGGAGCAGGAGCGCGGCGGCGTCTCGCTGAACGTGCCCGAGCAGGAGATCGTCGCGCAGAACGGCTCGTACAGCCTCGTCTACCGGGCCCCGCTCCCCGTCGACGGCTGGAACGCGCAGATCTCCCTGATGACCGGCATGGCCGCCGCCGAGCTGATGCTCGCCGCCGGCGCCGGCATCCTGCGCACCCTCCCGAACGCCCCCGACGGGGCGGTCGGCCGGCTCCGGCGCACCGCCACCGCGCTGCGGATCGACTGGCCGCACCACATGCCGTACGCCGAACTCGTGCGCACCCTCGACCCGCACCTCCCGGCCCACGCCGCGTTCCTCCAGGAGTGCACGGCCCTGCTGCGCGGCGCCGGCTACACGGTCTTCACCGGCGGCGCGATCCCGGACCCCGTCCTGCATGCCGCGGTGGCGGCCCCGTACGCGCACTGCACCGCCCCGCTGCGCCGTCTCGTCGACCGGTACACCGGCGAGCTGTGCGTGGCGGCGGTGGCGGGGGCCGAGCCCCCGCAGTGGGCGCTGTCCGCACTGGGCGCGCTCCCGCAGCGGATGGCCGACGGCTCCAAGCTCGCCAATACGGCCGAGCGGGAGTGCGTGGACCTCGTCGAGGCCGCCCTGCTGAAGGACCACGTCGGCGAGACCTTCGACGCGACCGTGATCGACGTCAAGGACCACGAGCCGCTGGTGGGCACGGTCCACCTGGAGGAGCCGGCGGTGGTCGGCCGTGTCGAATCGCCGTCCGCGCGGCTGCCGCTGGGCGACCGCATCCGGGTCCGGCTGACGGCGGCCGACCCGGGCCGGGCGAAGATCCTCTTCGCACCTGCCTGAGCGCTGTCCCGCCGCCGGGCCGGCGTGCACGCGGCGGCGGGCCTTCCTGGCGTCGAAAGGAGGGGGCGGGCAGTGGCCCGGCACACCGACCGGGTCCGCGAGTCCCCGACCGCCCCGAGAGCGGGTGCCTCCCATGCGCACCGGTTCGTATCGCCTCGCCGCCGGCCCCGTTACGGGCCCCGGCGGTAGCTGGGGGACAGCGCGGCGATGTCCCCGATCCGCATGGCGTCCAGTGGAAACCCTGCCGCTGCGTCAAGGTCAAGCCGTGACGGCACAGCCGGTAACATGGTCGCCACGGCAGACGAGTCGGCCGGGCGGCCGCGTCGGGATCCCCGGATCCCGCCGAGGAACGTCCGGGCTCCACAGGGCAGGGTGGTGGGTAACGCCCACCCGGGGTGACCCGCGGGACAGTGCCACAGAAAACAGACCGCCGGGGGCTTCGGTCCTCGGTAAGGGTGAAACGGTGGTGTAAGAGACCACCAGCGCCTGGGGTGACCCAGGCGGCTAGGTAAACCCCACCCGGAGCAAGGTCAAGAGGAGCCGTCCCCGGACGGCTCTGCGCGAACGCTTGAGGGCTGCCCGCCCGAGTTCGCGGGTAGACCGCACGAGGCCGGCGGCAACGCCGGTCCTAGATGGATGGCCGTCTCCCCGGCGACCGCGAGGTCACCGGGAGACAGAACCCGGCGTACAGGCCGGCTCGTCTGCCCGGCGGGCTCCCGACCAGTTCGGGAGCCCGCTTTTTCATGCTCCCGCACGGGCTCCCGGGGGAGTTCCGGCGCCGCCACCGCTGACCTGCGCGAGAACGCGAGAGCCCCCGCCACGGGTGGCGGGGGCTCGCGTCCTTGCACTCGGGCGGCAGCGGCTAGCGCAGGTGCGAGGTGTCGTTCAGGAGGCGGACCGAGGCGTTGCCGTCCGCGTAGTAGGCCACCGCCGAGAGGGAGGCCGCGGAGAGCTCCATCCGGAACAGCGACTCCGGCGGGGCGCCCAGCGCGAGGCGCACCAGGATCTTGACCGGGGTCACGTGCGTGACCAGCAGCACCGTGCGGCCCGCGTGTGCGGCCAGCAGCCGCTCCCGGGTCGCCGAGATCCGGCGGGTGGCGGCCGTGAAGCTTTCGCCGCCGCCCGTCGGCGCCGCCTTCGGGGAGTCCAGCCAGGCCTGGAGGTCGTCCGGGAAGCGCTCCCGCACCTCGGCGAAGGTCAGGCCCTCCCAGGCGCCGAAGTCCACCTCGCGCAGGCCCTCCTCGACGGTGACCTCCAGCCCGAGGCGGTCCGCGACGGCCTGTGCGGTCTCCCGGCAGCGGCGCAGCGGGGAGCTGACGATCGTCTGGATGGTGCCGCGCGCGGCCAGTGCCTCGGCCACCGCCGATGCCTGGCGGCGGCCGGCCGGCGACAGCTCCGGGTCGGTGCCGCCGCTGCCGGAGAAGCGCTTCTGCGGGGTGAGGGCGGTCTCGCCGTGGCGCAGCAGGACGAAGGTCGCCGGGGTCCCCATGTCGGGACCCCAGCCCGGTGTGCCGGCCGAGGCCTGGGCCGGGCCCGCCGCCGGGGCGGGGATGCGTCCCGATGCGGTGGCGCCGGGCTCCGCGAACAGGGCGTCGGCTCCGGCCTCCCCGCGTGCCGGGGCGGTGGCCGGCGTACCGGACGAGGTGGCGAGGGCGGCCCGTACGGCCGCGGCTCCCTTCGCCGCATCCCCCACAGGGCCCGACGGCGGGCCGGCCAGGGCGCGGGCCGCCGAGGTGTCCAGGGCCGCCGAGGAGGCCGAGGGCTCCCACTGCTTGCCGCGCTTGCCCGCGTCCATCGCCTCGTTGGCGAGCCGGTCCGCGTGCTTGTTGCGCTCGCGCGGGATCCACTCGTACGTGACCTGCGAGCGGGGCAGGATCGTCGCCGCCTCCGCCGCGAGGGGCTTCATGTCCGGGTGCTTGATCTTCCAGCGGCCCGACATCTGCTCGACGACCAGCTTGGAGTCCATGCGGACCTGGACCATGGCGTCCGGGGCCAGTTCGCGGGCGGCCTTGAGGCCGGCGATCAGGCCCTTGTACTCGGCCACGTTGTTCGTCGCGACGCCGATGTACTCCGCGCGCTCGGCCAGCGTCTCGCCCGTCGCCGGGTCGAGGACGACCGCGCCGTAGCCGGCGGGCCCCGGGTTGCCCCGGGAGCCGCCGTCCGCCTCCACGACGAACCGGACAAGCCTCTGCATCAGATGCCCGAGTCGGCCGTACGGACCAGGATGCGGCCGCAGTTCTCGTGGCGCACGACCTGGTCGCGGGCCGCGGCCTTGATCTCGTTGACCTCGGCCAGGTCGAGCTCCAGGCGGCAGCCCTCGCAGCGGCGCTGGTACAGGCGGGCGGCGCCGATGCCGCCCTGCTTGACGCGGATCTTCTCGTACAGGGCCATCAGGTCGGCCGGCATGGAGGCGACGATGACCTCGCGGTCCTTGGTGATCTTCGCGGCCTCGGCGTCGAGCTCGCCGGTCGCCGCGTCGCGGCGGGCGGTGGCGTCGGCCAGCTTGGCCTCGAGGGCGGAGACCCGCTCGGTGATCTCGGTGACCCGCTCCTGCGCGCCCTCCAGGCGCTCCATGACCTCGAGGACGACGTCCTCCAGGTCGGCCTGGCGCTTGGCGAGGGAGACGACCTCGCTCTGCAGGTTCGCCAGGTCGCGGGCCGAGATGCCCGCGCCGGAGTCGAGCCGCTGCTGGTCGCGGGCCGCGCGCTGGCGCACCTGGTCGACGTCCTGCTCCGCCTTGGTCTGCTCGCGGGCGGCGTCGCTCGCCTGCGTCTGGGCCGCCACGAGCAGGTCGCGCTGCTGCGTCAGGTCCTTGGTCAGGGACTCGACCTCGGTGTGCTCCGGCAGCGACTTGCGCTTGTGGGCGAGCTGAGACAGCCGGACGTCCAGGGCCTGGACGTCGAGAAGTCGGATCTGGTCGGCGGGCTCGGCGTTCAGTTGGGGGCTCCAGAGATAGAAGGGGGTGTGGTGACGGACGGCGCGTGCACCGTCCACGGGTCGGTGACCGTGCGCGAGACGTGGGTGCGCAGACCCCAGCCGTGGCGCTCGGAGATCGCGTCGAGCTGCGCGGCGGCCTGCTCGCACCAGGGCCACTCGGTGGCCCAGTGGGCGGCGTCGACGAGGGCGAGCGGGCTCTGCTCGCGGGCCTCGGACACCGGGTGGTGGCGCAGGTCGGCGGTGAGGTAGGCGTCCACGCCTGCGGCGCGGACCGCCGCGAAGTTGCTGTCGCCGGAGCCGCCGCTGACGGCGACGGTACGGACGGTCATGTCGGGGTCGCCGGCGACGCGGATGCCCTGCGCGGTCTGCGGCAGCCGGGCGGCGGCGCGGGCGGCGAACGCGCGCAGGGTCTCGGGGTGGTCCAGCTCGCAGATCCGGCCGAGGCCGCGGCGGCCCTCGGGGTCGCTCGGATCGGGGATCAGCGGGCCGGTGATCCGCAGGTCGAGGGCGCCGGCGAGGGCGTCGGAGACGCCGGGGTCGGCGGTGTCCGCGTTGGTGTGGGCGACGTGCAGCGCGATGTCGTTCTTGATCAGCGTGTGCACGACGCGGCCCTTGAAGGTGCCGGCCTCGACGGTCGTGGTGCCGCGCAGATAGAGGGGGTGGTGGGTGACGACCAGGTCGACGCCCAGCTTCACGGCCTCGTCGACGATCTCCTGCACGGGGTCCACGGCGAACAGGACCCGGGAGACCTCGGCGTCGGGGTCGCCGCAGACGGTTCCGACGGCGTCCCACTGCTCGGCCCGCGAGGGCGGCCAGAGAGTGTCCAGCGCGGCGATGACTTCAGAGAGACGTGGCACAGGCCAAGGCTACCGTCCGCACGGGAGCGGGTCCGTCCGTGGAAGGTCCCGGCCGCCCGGGACCTCGTACGTCGTGCTCGACCGCCTCGGCTGCACAGCACAATCGCCCCCGCCGTCACAGGCGAACCGCCGAGGGGCCACCCGTACGTGTGAAGCGGGAGTGGTCATGCAGTTCGGGCCGACGTGCGAAAACTAGCTTCCTCACCGGAGGTGACGCACGGATGACTGTCTGTGCCATCGAGATCACGACGACGACCCCGTTCACCATCGCCGCGGACGGGTCGTACGCGGCCCGGCTGGCCGGGTACGGTGAGGCCCTCTACCCGGAGCGCTGGACCCTGGCCGGGCCCGAGCCGTACGCGGTGCCGCTGCCGCTCGCGCAGCCCGAGGAGGCCGACAGCGAGGTGCTGGCGCTGGCCGACGGACGGGTGCTGATCCACCGGCGGGTCGCGCAGCGCCACGCCTTCGCGCTGCTGTACCCGACGGGCGGCGCCGCTGCCGGGCCGCGCACCGGGGAACTCCCGCTGGGCTCGGTGGAGCCCGGGGGCGACGGCGTACGGGTGTCCCTGCTGCCCCCGTCGCCGGACGGATACGGAGCCTTCGCCCTGGCCGCCTCGGCCTCCGGGACCACGCTCTGGCAGGTGGCCGGGGGCGTCTTCGGGCAGGTCGCCCGGATCCCGGGCCGGTGCTCCGGCGGCGTCTGGCTGGACCGGAGCGGCCGGATACTGGCCCTGGACCGCGAGCTGGACGGCACCACCAAGGCCGTCGCCGTGGACCTGGGCCGCGGCGGCGAGGTCTCCCCGCTGCTCCAGATCGCGGAAGGCAGCAACGACCGGCTGCTGCTGGCCGACCCCGACAGCGGGCTGCTGCTGATCCGCTCGGACGCCCCGGGCGAACCCCGCCTGGGCTGGGGGGTGCTGGGCAGCTCCCTCCCGGTGCGCTTCCCGGAGTGCCTGCGCGGGGAGGCGGCGACCCCGTTCGCGGTGCAGCCGGGCCAGGCCCTGATGCCGGAGACCTGCGGGGTCGCGCTCCGACTGGAGGGCGGTGGGGGTCCCCCCGGCGGCAGCTGGGGGAGGATCGGGCTGTGGCGGCCCGCCGACCGGCACGTCTTCCGCCTCGGCGCGCCCGACGGCTGGCTCGGCACCGGGCTGTGGAGCCGGGAGGGCCGCCTGCACCTCCCGTACGCCACCCCCGAGGTCCCCTGCGGGCTCGCGAGCCTGACCCTGCCGGTGTCCCCGCCGCCCCCGGTCCGGGTGGACCCGCCGCCGGCCGCGCCGCGGCCCGTACCGCTACAGCAGGCTCCGCTGCGCTGACGAGGGGCGTACGGGGGCGGCGGTCAGCGGTAGCGGCCGGCGGTAGCGGTCGGCGGTCAGCGGTAGCGGTCGGCGGTAGCGGTCGGCGGTCAGCGGCCTTCGAAGGCCAGGTCGCGGGCCGCGTCGAGCGCCGTGGCCACCGCGCCCAGCAGGACCGCGTCCTCCCCCAGGCTGCTGGGCGCCACCTTCGGCCGCAGCGGTGTGAGGGTGCGCAACGTCTGCCCGACCGTGCGCAGCAGCAGATCGGCGCTGTGGCCGACGCCGCCGCCGAGGACGACGAGGTCCGGGTCGAGGACGGCGGAGACCGCCGCGACGGTGTGGGCGAGGCGTTCCCCTTCGACCTCGACCGCATGGGCGGCGGCCGCGTCTCCCGCACGGGCGGCGTCGAAGACGTCCTTGGCGGTGAGGGGCCCGGTCATCCCGTGGGCCCGGGCCGCCTGGACCACGGCTTCGGCCGAGACGGCGTCCTCCATGCTGTCGGGCTCGGGGTCGGGCTCCCGGCGGCCCGCCCACGGCAGGAAGCCGATCTCGCCGGCCCCGCCGTGCGCCCCGGTGAACAGGCGTCCCTCGTTGACGATGCCCATGCCGAGGCCGGTCCCGATCATGATGTAGACGAAGAGCCGGCTGCCCGCGCCGACGCCGTACGTGTACTCGCCGAGCGCCGCGAGATTGGCGTCGTTCTGGACGGCGACGGGCAGGCCGAGCCCGTCGCGGATCCGGTCGAGCAGTCCCGGGCGGCCCCAGCCCGGCAGTTGCTGGGCGTACCGGACCCGGCGCTTGTCCTCGTCGTAGACGCCGGGCGTGCCGACGACGGCCTGGGTGACCTTGCGCGGGTCCAGTGCGGAGTCGGCGACGAGCCCGCGGGCGGCGGACACGGCGAGGTCGGCCATGCTGTTCGCGGTGCGGGCCTGGTTGCGGACGTCGGAGCGGGCGACGACGGCGCCGTCGAGGTCGGCCAGCGCCACGCGCAGCCAGCTCCGGCCGATGTCGAGCCCGAGGGCGTATCCGGCCGTCGGGTCGGGGGCGTACAGCACGGCGATCCGGCCCCGCTCGGGGGCGTGCGTACCGGCCTCCCGGACCAGGCCGGCCTGTTCGAGGGCGGCGAGCGCACTGGAGACGGTGGGCTTGGACAGCCCCGTCTCGCGCGCGAGCTGGGCCCGCGAGGCGGCCCCGCCGGACCGCAGCCGGTCCCACAGCAGCCGCTCGTTGGCGCTGCGCTGCCGCTGGGGGTTCCAGGGCTGCTCGGCGCCCTCGTCACTGCTGGCCATCAGGCCATTCTCGCGCAGCCGGAGGCCGAGCCGGCCGGAGCGCTGGACGGCGGCACGGCTGCACGGCGGCTCGGCGGGACGACCGCACAGCGGCACGCCGCCGCGGCGGCGCGGGCGTCAAGGATTTCTTGACAAGTCGGCCGCGTCAAGGTTTCCTTGACGCATGTTGATCTTGAATTCGAAGGCCGAGCACCGGGACGTCTTCCCCGCCACCCCCTCCATGGCCGTCGCGCTGCCGCTCGCCGTGAGCCTGCCCGCCGTGACGGTGATGTCCGGCGACCGGTTCGGCACCTCCGCCACCGCCGCCCTGGTCGTCGCGGGCCTCGCACTCATCGCCTGCACGGCCGGCCTGTCCGCCCGGGCGACGGCCCGCAACGCCGCCGAGCAGATGCGCCGCGACGAGGAAGTCCTCGACGCCCTCGAACCCCTGGCGGGACTGCACCGATGAACAACGAACCGCTGCTCCACCCGGCAGAGATCGCCCGGATCCGGGAAGGGATCGCCGCAACCGTCCTCGGCGCCCCCGCAGGGCTGGCCGACTCGCTCGAACACGACGCCCACGGGTACCTGCGCCTGGTGGACGCCTCGCGCGTCGGAGCCGAGGAGGCGAGCCGCCTGCTGCGCGAGGCCGTCCAGGGCGCACGGGCCGCCGGCCACAGCTGGGACATGGTGGGCCGCGTCCTGGGAGTGAGCCGCCAGGCCGCTCAGCAGCGCTTCGCGGGCAAGGCCGCGGCCGCGGGCCCGTCGGCACCGCCCGTCGAGGGCCCGGACGCCCCGAAGCGCCGCAAGCTCGCCCCCTTGTCCGCGTTCGACGAGATGACCGCCCTGGCCGAGGCCGGCCAGGGCGGCTGGCACCTGGTCGGCTACGGACCCTTCTTCCATGAGGTGGAGGCATCCAACCACCCCTGGGAGCACTGCCGGGTGCCGTTCGCCTACGGCGCACGCCACCGGCGGATGGAATTGGAAGGCTGGATTCCGGTCGGCGCGGGCTGGTTCCCGTGGCGGTACTACAAGCGGCCCGTCGGCCTCGGCGACCAGGCCTGACCCGCGGCGCGAGCCCGCTAGTCGTGCTTGAGCGCCAGCACTTCCGCCGCGGCGAACGTCTCGTTCGCCGGGCGGGAGTCGTAGTGCGGGGTGAGCAGCTCGTCCAGTTCCTCGTAGGAGAAGGCCTCCTTGCCCGTGTCGAACTTCGCGGCCACCTTGGGGCGTTCCATCACGGCCACGATCCCGCCGTGCACGACGAACAGCTGCCCGTTGGCCTTCGCCGAGGCCGGTGAGGCCAGGTAGCCGACCAGCGGGGAGACGTGCTCGGGGGCCAGCGGGTCGAGCCTGCCCTCCTCCGGGACCTGGAAGCCCGCGAAGACGTCCTCCGTCATCCGGGTCCGGGCGCGCGGGCAGATGGCGTTGGCCGTCACCCCGTACTTGGCGAGGGCCAGGGCGGTCGAGGTCGTCAGGCCCACGATGCCGCCCTTGGCCGCCGCGTAGTTCGGCTGCCCGGCCGAGCCGCCGAGGAAGGCCTCGGAGGAGGTGTTGACGATCCGGCCGTAGACCGGCCCGCCCGCCGCCTTCGACCGTTCGCGCCAGTGCACGGAGGCGAAGTGGGTGGTGTTGAAGTGGCCCTTGAGGTGGACCCGGATGACCGAGTCCCACTCCGCCTCCGACATGGAGAAGACCATCCGGTCGCGCAGGATGCCCGCGTTGTTGACCAGGATGTCGAGCTTCCCGAAGCTGCTCACCGCCAGCTCGACCAGCTCGCGCGCCTGCTCGAAGTCGGCCACGTCGCCGAGGTGCGCCACCACCTGCCCGCCCGCTGCGCGGATCTCGGCGGCCACCTCCTCGGCCGGGGCCGCCGAGGCCTCCCCGGAGCCGTCCCGTCCGCTCTGGCCGAAGTCGTTGACGACCACGCTCGCGCCGAGCCGCGCGAGCTCGATCGCCTCGGCCCGGCCGAGCCCGCGGCCGGCGCCGGTGACGATGGCGGAAAGCCCCTGGAGTGGGAGTGACATCTGTCGGATTCCTCTCGGATCAGAGTTCGATGCAGGTGCGCAGGGCCACGCCGGTGCGCATCTGGTCGAGGGCGTCGTTGATCTCCCCGAGCTGCACGCGGTGCGTGATCAGGCCCGCCAGGTCCACCCGGCCCGCCCGCCACAGCGCGATGGTGCGCTCGTAGGAGCGGAGCACGTCCCCGCCCCCGTACATCGACGGCAGGATCTTCTTCTCGTCGAAGAACAGCGAGAACATGTTGACCGAGTAGTTGTCGTCGAGCGCGCCCGCGCCGACCACGACGACGGAGCCGCCGCGCCGGGTCATCTCGTACGCGGTGTGCGTGGTCGCGGACTTGCCGACGACCTCGAAGACGTAGTCGAAGCCCTCGCCCGCCGTGATCCGGTTCCTGGCGTCGGCGAAGGCCTCCGGCGCGACCGCCTCGGTCGCCCCGAACCGCAGCGCCGCCTCGCGCCGCGAGGCCACCGGGTCCACGGCGATGATCTGCGCCGCGCCCTGCACCTTGGCGCCCTGGATGACGGAGATGCCGACGCCGCCGCAGCCGATGACGGCGACCGAGGACCCGGCCTCCACCTTGGCGGTGTTGACGGCCGCGCCGAGGCCGGTGGTCACCCCGCAGCCGATCAGCGCGGCGATGTCGTACGGCAGGTCGTCGGGGATCGGTACGGCGCACGCGGCGGGCACCACCATCTCCTCGGCGAAGGTGCCGGTGCCGGCGAAGCCGAAGACGTCCCCGCCGCCCGCGCGGCGGAAGTTGGGCGTGGCCACGTTCGCGAAGGACTCCAGGCACAGGTGGCCCTGGCCGCGCTTGCAGGCGGGACAGTGCCCGCACGGCGGCAGCCAGCAGACGAGGACCCGGTCGCCGATCTTGTGGGTGCTCACCCCGTCGCCGACGTCGACGATCTCGCCCGAGCCCTCGTGGCCGGGTATGAAGGGGGCGGGCTGCGGCAGCACGCCGCTCATCGCGGAGAGGTCCGAGTGGCACAGGCCGGTGGCCCTGATGCGGATCCTGACCTTGCCGGGGCCGAAGCCCGCGGTCTCCATGTCGTCGACGACCTCGAGCTTGTCCTGGCCTATCTCGCTCTGCAGTGCTGCGCGCACGGTGCGGCTCCTTGTGTGGTCGGGCGTTACGCGTGTTCGACGACGGTGTCGGCGAGGACCGGCGCGTCGTCCCGTTCGGCGGCGGTCACCGAGACCCGGACCCGGCCGGGCTCCTCCCACATCCGGATCCGCAGGGTCTCGCCCGGGAAGACGATCCCGGCGAAGCGCGTGCGGTAGGCGCGGACCCGCGAGACGTCCCCGCCGAGAGCCGTGTCGACGACGGCCTTGAGGGTCATCCCGTACGAGCACAGGCCGTGCAGGATCGGCCGGTCGAAGCCGGCCAGCTTGGCGAACTCGGGGTCGGCGTGCAGGGGGTTCCAGTCCCCGGAGAGCCGGTACAGGAGCGCCTGCTCCTCGCGGATGTGCCGCTCCTCGACCCGGTCGGGCGCCCGCTCGGGCAGCTCGGCCCTGACGGAGGGCCCGCGGTCGCCGCCGAACCCGCCCTCTCCGCGTACGAAGATCTGCGCGTCGCTGGTCCAGAGCGGCCCGTCGGCGTCCGCGACCTCCGAGCGCAGGACGATGACGGCCGCCTTGCCCTTGTCGTAGACGGCGGCGACCTTGGAGCTGGAGGTGGCCCGGCCCTTGACCGGGATGGGCCGGTGCAGCTCGATGGAGTGCCCGCCGTGCAGGACGGCGGCGAGGTTGACGTCGATCCCGGGTGCGGAGAGGCCGCCCAGCATGGCCATGCCGGCGCCGGCGACGGTCGCGAAGCTGGGGAGTACGTGGAGCTTGGACTCCAGGGTGTAGCGCAGCTCGTCGGGATCGGTGGCGGGGATGCCTGCGCCGAGGCCGAGGTGGTAGAGCTGGATGTCCTTGTGGTCCCAGCCGATGTCCCCCTGGCGGGGGTCGGCGGCGAGGGCCCTGGCGGCATCGATGGGCATGAGGATGCTGCTCCCTGTCTTGGAGAACGGAGCCGTGGAAGACCTCGGTGCGGCCGTCCGCACCGTCGGCCGCACCGAGGTCGCATGCGGGCCGGTTCTAGAACGCGTTCTAGGATCGGTGAGGAATGTATAACGCACGTCCCAGCAGTTGGGAAGACTCCTGACTCCACGTCAGGATGACGTTCGCCGGGGTGTGTTGCCGGTCCGGCGGGGCCCTGTGGGCTGTCCCGCGGCCCCCGGCGGGCGCACGACGCCGGCCACGGCACCTCGTCCCCCGGCTGCCGCCGGGAGGTGCCCCCAGCGTTGTCGGGGCGCCCGGATGCGCCCGGTACGGGGGCCCCGCCGCGCCTTGCGATGCACCGCATCCGACGCCGCGCGCTGATCCGCCGGGGAGGACGGGACAGCCCTTAGGGTGGCCGGGTGGACGAAATGCCGGTGTACCACCGCCCCGCCAAGTCCCTGCGGGTACTGCTGTTCCCGCCGGACGCGGCGCTGGCGGTACGGCTGGGGCTGCAGCCGGACATCGAGGTGGTGGCCTCGGCCTTGGCGCGGCCGGCGGTGGCGCTGGTGGAGGAGCTCGCGTCGGTGACGGCGCTGCTGGCGGAGGATCCGGAATGCCGGGTGCTGGTCCTGACGGGGTCGGCGCATCCGGGGCTGCGGGACGAGGCGCTCGCCGCGGGGGCGGCGGGGCTGGTGCTGCGGGACGGGCCCCTGGAGGACCTGGCGGAATCCATCCGCCGCGCCTCCCGAGGCGAAACGGTCATCGACCCCTCCCTCTCGGGCCCGTAGCCTGCGGCCCTCCGCCGCGCGGAGCCTCTCCCCGCCCCGCCTTTCCCCGTTCCCCGGAGCTCCGCCCCGGCCCCCCCGCGCGTGCGGCGCCGCTGTCGGGGGCCGGCCCCCGGGGTCAGCGGCGGAGCAGGGTCACCACCGCCGCCCCGCCCAGGCCGATGTTGTGGGCCAGGGCGACCCGGGCTCCCGGGACCTGGCGCGGGCCGGCGGTGCCACGCAGCTGCCAGACCAGTTCCGCCGCCTGCGCGAGCCCCGTCGCCCCCAGCGGGTGGCCCTTGGAGATCAGCCCCCCGGAGGGGTTCACCACCCACCGCCCGCCGTACGTCGTCGCCCCGCTCTCCACCAGCTTCCCGGCGGCGCCGTCCTCGCACATGCCCAGCGCCTCGTACGTCAGCAGCTCGTTGATCGAGAAGCAGTCGTGCAGCTCGATCACGTCCACGTCCTCGATGCCGAGTCCCGAGGACGCGAACACCTGCCGCCCCGCCGCCGCCGTCATCGGCTTGCCGACCACGTCGATGCACGAGCCGGAGGCGAACGAGGCCTCCGTGTCCGTCGTCATCGCCTGCGCGACGATCTCCACCGCCTTGTCGTGCAGCCCGTGCCGCACCACGAACCGCTCCGACACCACCACCGCGGCCGCCGCCCCGTCCGAGGTCGGCGAGCACTGCAGCTTCGTCAGCGGCTCGTGGATCGGCTTCGCCGCCAGGATCTCGTCCACCGTGTACACGTCCTGGAACTGCGCGTTCGGATTGTTCGCGGAATGCCGGTGGTTCTTCGCCCCGACCGCCGCCAGCTGCGCGGCCGTGGTCCCGTACCGCTCCATGTGCTCGCGCGCCGCGTTCCCGAAGATCTGCGCGGTCGGCGGCGACATCTCGAAGCCGTGCCCGGCGGCCATGATCCCGTAGTGCCGGGCGACCGGCGAGGTCTTGAAGTCGGAGCCCGCGTCGGCCCCGCCCCCCAGCGCGCCCTTCTTCATCTTCTCGAAGCCCAGTGCCAGCACGCAGTCGCTGATCCCGCCCTCCACGAACTGCCGCGCCATCATCAGCGCCGTCGACCCCGTCGCGCAGTTGTTGTTCACGTTGTAGACCGGGATCCCGCTCAGCCCCAGCTCGTACGCGGCCCGCTGCCCGGCCGTGGAGGCCTGGAAGCAGTACCCCACCGGCACCTGCTCGACCAGGTCGTAGCCGATGCCCGCGTCCGCCAGCGCCGCCGTCCCGGCCTCCTTCGCCATGTCCCAGTACTGCCAGTCCCTCGACTCCGGCTTCTCGAACTTCGTCATGCCGACGCCCACGATGTACGACTTCATGCCCGACAACTCCTAGTCCCTGGGGAGGCCGAGGATCCGCTCGGCGACGACGTTGAGCTGGACCTGCGTGGTGCCCCCGGCGATGGTCAGGCAGCGGGACATGAGCATCCCGTGCACCGCCCGCTCCCCCGCCCCTTCCCGCACCGCGCCCGCCGGGCCGAGCAGTTCGAGCGCGAGCTCGGCGGTCCGCTGCTGGTGCGGGGTCTGGACGAGCTTGCGTACGGAGGCACCGGCGCCCGGCTCCAGCCCCGACACCTGCTGGAGGGTGGTGCGCAGCCCGATGCAGGCCAGGGCGTGCGCCTCGGCGGTGAGCACCCCGATCCGGGCCCGGTACGCGCCGTCGAGCTCGGCGGAGGCGGCAAGGAGCGCTTCCAGGCCGGTGCCGAAGGTCATCTGGTCGGCCATGTGGACCCGCTCGTTGCCGAGCGTGTTGCGGGCGACCTTCCACCCGTCGCCGGGCGCGCCGACGAGGGCGTCCGCGGGCAGCAGGACGTCGTCGAACCAGACCTCGTTGAAGAGGGCCTCGCCGGTGATCTCCTTGAGCGGGCGCACGTCGATGCCTGGGCTGTTTCGCATGTCGACGACGAAGTAGCCGAGCCCCTTGTGCTTGGGGGCGGCCGGGTCGGTCCGGGCGAGCAGGATCCCGAAGTCGGCGCTGTGCGCGGAACTCGTCCACACCTTCTGCCCGTTCACCTTCCAGGAGCCGTCCGCCGTCCGCTCCGCCCTGGTCCGCAGCGAGGCCAGGTCCGAGCCCGCCTCCGGCTCGGAGAACAGCTGGCACCAGGTGACGTCCCCGCGCAGGGTCGGCAGCACGAACCGCTCCCGCTGCGCCTCGGTCCCGTAGGCGAGCAGCGAGGGCACGACCCAGGTGGCGATCCCGAGGTCGGCGAGCTTGATCCCGGCCGCGCGCAGTTCCTGCTGCACGACGAGCTGCTCGACCGGCCCGGCGCCGAGCCCGTAGGGCGGCGGGAGGTACGGGGCCGCGTACCCGGTGGGTGCCAGGATCCGGCGGGCGGCCGCCGGGTCGAGTCCGCGCGCGTCCTCGATGGCGGTACGGGCCTTCGCGCGGTGGGTCTCCGCCTCGACCGGCAGTTCCAGGCGCAGCTCGCGCCGGGCTCCGGCGGCCGCGAGCCGGACGGCCCGCACCCGGTGCCCGTCGCCGGGCCCGAGGAGCTGGCGGGCGACCAGGGCCCGGCGCAGGTGGATGTGCGCGTCGTGTTCCCAGGTGAAGCCGATCCCGCCGAGGACCTGGATGCAGTCCTTGGCGCAGGAGTGGGCGGCGTCGAGCGCGCCCCCGGCGGCCAGCGCGGCCACGAGCGAGCGCACCTCGGCCGGCTCGTCCATCGCCTGGGCGGCGTCCCAGGCCAGGGCGCGGGCCTGTTCGAGGCGCACCAGCATGTCGGCGCACAGGTGCTTGATCCCCTGGAACTGCCCGATGGGCCGGCCGAACTGCTCGCGGACCTTCGCGTACTCGGCGGCGGTGTGCAGCGCCCAGGCGGCGGTGCCGCAGGCGTCGGCGGCGAACAGGGCGCAGGCCAGGTCCCGGACCAGGGCCGCGTCCAGGCGGAGGAGGCGGCCGGGCGCCACGGTGACGGCGCGGGCCCGGACCTCGGCGGTGGGCCGGGTCGGGTCGGCGCTGTCGTGCGTACGGATGTCCAGCGCGGCGGCGTCCACGGCGAACCAGCACGTGCCGTGCGCGGCTTCGGCGGCGAGCAGGACGAGGTCGGCTTCCCCGGCGCCGAGCACCGGCGGCGCGACGCCGTCGAGCAGGTGCCCGCCGCCCTCGACGGCGACGGCGGTCAGGGTCCCCGGGCCGAGGGCGACCGCGCCGATCCGGCCCGCGAGGGGCTCGGCCCCGGCCCGGTCGAGCAGGACGGAGGCCAGCGCGCTCGGCAGGAACGCCCCGGGCAGCGCCGCCCGCGCGGCCTCCTCCACCACGACGGCGAGGTCGAGCAGGGTCCCGCCCTCCAGATGCGGCTCCAGCAGCCCGGACTCCGCGAGCGCATCCCACCAGGAGGGCCGTGCCCCGGTCTGCGGCGGGCTGTCGAGCAGCTTGCGCACCTCCTCGGGCGGCACGGCCCGCGCCACCCAGCCGCGTACGGCCTCGGCCAACTCCCGCTGTTCCCCAGTGATTCCGATGCCCATGGGCAGGCAGGCTAGAACACGTTCCATTCTGACGGAAGGTCAGAACGAGAACGCGTTCTTCTTCGAGTCGGCGTCCGGGCCGACCGGCTGAGGAACGGTGGCGGTCGCCGCGTCGGGGAGGGCGGCGTCGATCAGGGGCGCGGTGCGGCCGCCGGCCACCCGCAGTGCCGCCGGCCCATCCCGCCCCGGTCGAGCACCGCAACCGTCCGGAACGGCCCCACGGTCACGGTCATGGGCTGTTCCGCCTGAATTGCCTCCGCGCACCGTCCCCCTGCCCCTCCCCTGAGCACGAAGGGACCTTGCCGGGGGTCACTTCCCCAGGGCGGCTTGGGCCAAGCTCTTACCGTCGCCCTCGCAGTCCGATGAACCGTCCTGCGGGGTGCCGAGGTGCACCGTGACGCCGAGATTGCGGTCTCGCATCTTGACGATGCAGTCGTAGGGCTGGTTCTTCTCGTACGCGTAGGGCTCCGGATACTCCGTCTTCGCGGCCTCGGCATCGGGCGCCAGGTCCCACTGGACCATCGCGTAACGACCGCTCGACCCCACGGTCGGCCACTCGCACGTCGTCCGCGCGCCGGAAGAGCCCTCGGCGTGGCCGTCCTGGAGGACATTGCGGCCCGCGGGCATCTTCGACGTGAGCTCTTCGCAGGTGCCGAGCTTCTTGTAGTTCCCGTTCCCATCCCCCCACAGCGTGTACGCCCCGCCGCCGAGGGCGGCCACGAGCACGAGCGCGAACGCGGCGAGCGGGACCGCACGCCTGCGCGGTCGCGGTGCGGCGGAGGCCGGAACCGCAGAGGCCGGCACAGCAGAAGCCGGCACGGGAGAGGCCGGCACGGCAGAAGCCAGCACGGGAGAGGCCGGCACGGGAGAGGCCGGCACGGCAGCGATCGCGGGCTCCGGTACGACTTCCGGCACCGGCTCCATCTCGGCCTGCGGGCCGTCCACCAGCCGGCCGACGTCGCCCCGCCGGGCCTCGATCATCCGGTACACGGCAGGCGGCCACGGGCGCCCGGCCGGGGCCACCGGGCCGATCAGCTCCAGGAGTTGCGCCGGGGTGGGCCGGCCCTCCGGCCGCTTGGCCAGGCACCGCTCGATCAATGGCCGCAGTCCCGCCGGAACCGCGGCCAGTTGGGGCTCTGCGTGAACGACGTTGTACAGCGTCTGGAAGGTCGAGTTCCCTGCGAACGGGCTGCACCCGGTCGCCGCCAGCACGAGCACGGAGCCCAGCGAGAACACATCGCCGGCCGGGGTAAGTTCCCGGCTCTCGGCCTGCTCGGGCGACATGAACGAGGGCGAGCCGACCACCCAGCCGGTCCGGGTGAGCTCCGTGGCGCCCTCGCCCTCGACCACCCGCGAGATCCCGAAGTCGATGACCCGGATGCCGTCCTCGGCCAGCAGCACGTTGTCCGGCTTGAGATCCCGGTGGACCAGGCCCACCCGGTGGATCTCCATCAGCGCCGTCGCGAGTCCGGCCGCGAGCCGGCGTACGGCGCCCTCGGGGAGCGGGCCGACCTCCTGCACGGCCGCGCCGAGCGACGGCCCCGTCACGAACACGGAGGCCAGCCATGGCGTCTCCGCGTCCGCGTCGGCGTCCATCACGGCGGCCGTGTAGGCCCCGGACACCTTCCGGGAGGCGGCCACCTCCCGCCGGAACCGGATCCGGAAGTCGTCGTCGGTGGCGAGATGGGCGTGGATCTGCTTGACCACCACCAGCCGCCCATCGGGCGACGCCCCGAGCAGCACCCGGCCCATACCGCCCCGGCCCAACTCGGCCAGCAGGCGGTACGGACCGGCCACCTCCGGGTCGGCCGCCGCCAACGGCTTCATTCAGAGCCCGCGCACGAACGCGTCGAAGGCGGCGGGGCTCACGGTGAAGGCGGGGCCGTCGGGGTTCTTGGAGTCCCGCACGGCGATCCGGCAGGGCTGGGCGGCCACCTCGACACACTCACCGCCGGTGTCACCGCTATACGAGGCCTTGCGCCAGGCGGCGGCGCCGAGGGGGGCACACTCGACGCAATCGCCGCCGTTGGTTCCGCTGTAGGACGACTTACGCCACTGCACGTCCGTCAGCTGCAGGCTGGTCCCCATAACGCTCCTCCATCACGCGAGCAATCAGCGCCGCCGAGTCCGCGGGGGACAGGGCCGTGGCCTGCAAGCGAGCGTATCCGACGGAACGCTCCCTGATCACTTGCGGGTTGGCCGTCATATGACCGGAGTCATAGCTCTCCGCGTAGAAGAGATCAGGGTCATCGTCGAAGCGGAGAAGGTTGAACGATCCCATCATCCCCGCGTGCTCGCCTGCCGAGAAGGGCAGGATCTGGACCTGGACCCATGGCCGGTGCCGGAATCCCAACAAGTGAGTCAGTTGGTTCCGCATGATCTCGCGACTGCCGACTTGGCGGTGCAGAAGCGCCTCGTCCAACACCACACACAGCACTGGGGGCTGCTCACGAAGCAGGATGCGCTGTCGCTCCATGCGAGCCGCCAGCTGCTCATCTTCACCATCCGGATAGCCGACCCGTAGCAACGCCCGCGCGTAGTCCTCCGTCTGCAACAAGCCGTACACCACCTGCGACTGGAAGGCGGAGATGTACGAGGCCCGCGCCTCCATCTCCGCATACGCCTGGAACCAGTGCGGCAGCTGACTCCGCAGCACCAGCCCCACCAGCCGCGAGAACACCCCGTCCGTTTCGAGCGCCGCGTCCACCCGCTCCGAGAAGTCCCGGGTCGGTACCTTCCTCGCCGTCTCGATCTGACCGATCAGCGAGGCCGTGCAGAAGACGTTGCTCCCGAGCTGCCCCTGTTTCAGTCGGGCATCCTCCCTCAGGCGGCGCAGTTCCGCGCCGTAGTAGTCCAGCGGGGACGCGCTGGGATCGAGATCGCGGATGTTGACCATGAGGCGGTCACCCCCAAGTACACGCCGTACGGCGTTCGTTTCGGTCCGTAGCCGAGCGTAACCACGTCACTGCACGCTGGTGACGTGAATCACGTAACTGAGTACTCAGCAAGCGAAGTTGGCGAGAGCTACCGCATGGGCTTCACCGTCGGTGAGCACTCGGCCCGGCACATGCGGCGCATCCTGCGGATCTACCTGGCCAGTTGGGGCCTGGCCGGGCTGACGCACGCCGCCGAGCTGGCCCTGACCGAGCTCGTCGCCAATGTCGTCCGCCATGTCCCCGGCCGGGCCTGCTCGGTGCTCATCCTGTGCGGGCCGGAGGGCTTGCGGGTCGAGGTGACGGACACCTGCCCGAGCCCGGTGCGCGTGATGCGCGGTGACGGCACGGAGCTCGCCCGGGGCGGGCGCGGGCTGCTCCTGGTCGAGGCCGTGACCGACCGTTGGGGCGCGGAGCCGACGGCCACCGGCAAGACGGTGTGGTTCGAGTGCGACGGACCCTGCACCGCAAATCGGCCAGGGCCGAAAATCGCTCTAGATCCCCCCAGTACCAAATGATCCAATCTGGGGCGTTAACGCCGACCCCATTTCTTTCAGGAAGGAAAGCACCCGTGAATTCCGCGACGTACGTGGACCTGCACCGGCACGTCTCCTTGGACATCGAGGCGGAAATAGAGGCCGCCCTGTTACGACTCGCCCCCGCCTCGGGTACGAGCGCCGCCAAGAGCGCGGTGAGCAGACTCCTCCGGCATCAAAAACTGAGGCATCCGCTGTCGGTGCTCCCGATGATGGTGCACGCCATCGAGACGGGGGATCCCGGACCGGCCGTCCCGCTCTCCGCCGTGCACGTGCTGTGGTGGACCTCGGCCTGCTATCTCGACGACCTGGCCGACGGGCACGGCACGACCGCCTCCGGCGGCCTGGGACAGAACGAGGCGCTGCTGGCCTCGGTGCTCAGCGGCACGGTGCTCCCGATCCAGATCATCCGGTCCCTCCCGGTGCCGGCGGCGGTCCAGGGCGCCCTGACGGCCGAGATCGCGACCGGCTGGGTGGTGGGCACCGAGGGCCAGCTGAGCGACATCGACGCGGACGCCGACCGCGCCACCCGGAAAACGGTGATCACGGCCTACCGCGGGAAATCCGGCGGGCCCTTCTCGATGATCACGACAATGGCTGCGGCATTGTCGGGCGCGAGTGACGAAAGAGTGGAACTGTGGCGGGAGTTCGGTTACATATTCGGCATCCTGTGGCAGATATTCAACGACCAGGAAGACATCCTGTCCGGCCGCAATGAGGACCTCCTCAACGGGACGGTCACCTATCTGCTCACCTGCGTCCTCGATGACGCGCCCACGCCGCAGGCCCGGGAGGACATCCTGGGCTGGTGCGACGCCGCACGGCATTCCGAGGAGGCGCGCGCGGAGCTCACCCGCCTCCTCCTCGCGCCGGACGTGCTCGACCGCTACACCGCGGACCTCGACGCCTTCCGCGCCGAGGCGCACCGCCTGCTCACCGCCCTGGGCGGGGACGAGCGCCACCTGCCGATCATGCGGCACCTCGTGGACCACGCGGCGCAGATGCTCCTCCAGCCGGCCCTCGCCGCTCCGGTGGCGGCCTCCGCGTAGGCGGCCGTCCCGGGCTGATCAGCGGAGCACCGCCGCCAGCGCGGTTCGGGCGAGGTTCATGGCGTCCTGCTCACAGGACGAACCCGGGTGTCGCGCGAGCGCGAGCGTCACGCTGACGGTGAGGTTGCGGTCGCGGACGGCGAGAGCGCAGACGGTGGCAGACCCTTTGTCCACCCAGTAGGCCTCGTCACCGACACCGGTTGCGGGCCTGTTGCCGCTCCATGCCGCCCTGAAGCGGCTGCGCTGCTCGTCGAGCGCGTGGTCGAGTCCCCAGCCGCTGAGCAGCAGGTCCCACACGACCACTTCGGTCGGCGGCCCGGAGGGGCCGGAGGCATGCCAAGTGCAGCTGGTCTGCTTGGTGTCGACGTCCTCGGCATGGCGGTCCTCGGCCGCGGTCCGCCCGTCGGGCAACTTCGCTGCCATCTCCGCGCAGGTGGGAATCCCCGAGTACCTGTCGGCGACGGGGGATGCGGAAGCGGGAGCAGAAGCGGGAGCAGAAGCCGCCGCCGATCCGGTGGCCTTCCCCTTCCCGGCCGGGGATCCGGCCCCGCCCTCGGGCCACAGCGAGGAGGCCGCGGCGACGATGCCGGCCACCAGCACAGCGCCGGCCGCCACCCGTGCGGCCCGGCCCCAGGAGGCGGCCGGGCCCGTAGGCGCCGGCGGCACCACCGGCGGCGCCCCGTCGGAGACGTGGGCCCGAGCGGGGCACGGCTCGGTCTGCGGCTGCGGCTGCGGCTGCGGGTCCCGCTCCGGCTCCCGGTCCGGCGCCTTCGCGACCGCAGGGGCCTCGCCGCCGAGCAGCCGGTCGATCTCGGCCCGCTGCGCGGCGGTCATCTCGTACACGACGGGCGGCCACTGCCGACCGGCGGGAGCGACCGGACCGAGCAGGTCGAGCAGCCCGGCCGCAGTCGGGCGGGCGGCCGGGTCCTTGGCCAGGCACCGCTCGACCATCGGGCGCAGCCCGGACGGGACGCCGCTGAGGTCGGGTACGGCGTGGACCACGTCGTACAGCGTCTGAAGGGTCGATGTCCCCGCGAACGGACTGCTGCCGGTCGCAGCCTTGACCAGCACCGAGCCGAGGGAGAACACGTCGGCGGCCTGGGTCAGCTCCTTGCTCTCGGCCTGCTCCGGGGACATGAACGCGGGCGAGCCGATCACCCAGCCGGTCCGGGTCAGCCCGGTGCTGCCCTCGCCGTCCACCGCCCGTGCGATGCCGAAGTCGACGACCCGTACGCCGTCCTCGGCGAGCAGCACGTTGTCCGGCTTGAGGTCCCGGTGGATCAGCCCCGCCCGGTGGATCTCCGCCAGCGCCGAGGCCAGCCCCGCCGCGAGGCGGCGCAGGTACTCCTCGGACAGCACGCCGGCGGACTCCACCGCGGCCCCGAGCGAAGGCCCGGCCACGAACACGGAGGCGAGCCACGGGGTGGGGGCGTCCGCGTCGGAGTCCATCACGGCCGCGGTGTAGGCGCCGGACACCCGGCGCGAGGCCGTCACCTCGCGCCGGAACCGGGCGCGGAACCCGTCGTCGCGGGCGAAGCGGTCGTGCACCTGTTTGACGGCGACGAGCCGCCCGTCCGGCGCGGCGCCCAGCAGGACGCGGCCCATGCCGCCCTGCCCGAGCACACCGACCACCCGGAACGGCCCCACGTACGCCGGATCCGACGGACCCAGACGATCCATACCGGCCTGCCCCCTCCCCCGATAAGGAGGGGGATCATACCGAGACGCCACCACCCGGCCCCGCCGACGCTCGAGACACGGCACCCCAGGGACAGCCCCCGCAACCGCGCCACACCCACCCCGCGCCCGAGCGAAGCCCAACCCAACCCAGCCGACGCTCAAGACACGGGGCCCAGGGGCAGCCCCCGGCAACAGCGCTAACCCGCCCGGCCTCCGAGCCAAGCCCAACCCAGCCACGCCGGCGCTTGAGGCGCGGGGCCCAGGGGCAGCCCCCGGCAACAGCGCCACACCGGCACGGGGGTCCGGGCGGAGCCCGGGTGGAGGCGAAAGGGCGGGGCGGGGAGACGGCTCCGCGCAGCGGTACACCCGCCCCCGGAGGGCCCCGGCATGGTGCGCTACCAGCGGGTAAGGCACCATGGGCCGCCCACCCGCACCGCACCCCCACCCCGGAGGAACACATGGCCACCCCCAAGCCGGAGACCCTCGCCGCCTTCGAGGCCGCCAAGGGGTTCATGCCCGTACGCGAGGGCCTGGCCCTGTACGAGGCCGCCGCCGGAGCGGGGGCGCTGGGGCTGCCGCTGCTGGAGGTCGGCACGTACTGCGGGCGCTCCACGATCCTGCTGGCCGACGCCGCCCGCGAGGCCGGGGTGGCCGCCTTCACGGTCGACCACCACCGGGGCAGCGAGGAGCAGCAGCCGGGGTGGGAGTACCACGACCCGTCGGTCGTGGATCCGGAGGTCGGGCTGATGGACACCCTCCCGACCTTCCGCCGCACCCTGCACAAGGCCGGGCTGGAGGACCACGTCATCGCGATCGTGGGCCGCTCCCCGCAGGTCGCCGCGGCCTGGGGCGGCACGCTCGGCCTCGTCTTCATCGACGGCGGCCACACCGACGAGCACGCCACCCGCGACTACGAGGGCTGGGCCCCGCACGTCGCCGAGGGCGGCACGCTCGTCATCCACGACGTGTTCCCGGACCCGGCCGACGGCGGCCAGGCCCCGTACCGGATCTACCTGCGCGCCCTGGCCTCCGGCGCCTTCGAGGAGGTCTCGGTGACCGACTCCCTCCGCGTCCTGCGCCGCATCGCCCCGGGCATCTGAGAACCCCTGCCGGCCCGCGCCCGCCCCGCCCCGGCCAGGCACGGGCAGCGGCCCGACACGGCTGGGCCCGGGCAGCGGCCCTGCCCGGCAGCGGCAGCGGCAGCGGCCAGGCGCGGCCCGGAGACCCGGCGCAGCCCGGCCCGGCTGGGCCCGGCCGCCCCGGCCAGACGGGGCAGCGGCAGGCACGACAGCGGCACGACAGGCCCGGCCAGGCACGGCAAGGCAGCGGCCCGGCACGGCATGGCAGCGGCCCGGCACGCCAGCGGCCCGGCCCGGCAGCGGCGCGCGGGCGCGGGCAGCGCCAGCGGCCCGGCGAGGCAGCGGCCCGGCCCGGGCAGCGGCCCGGCCCGTCCGGGCTAATCCGCATATAGGCCGATAACCACACCACGCCCCCGGATGGCCCACGGTCCGCGCCAGCGGCCGGCAGCCGGTCTAGCATCGCGACGTGCCCTACGACGACAGCCCCCCCTCCCCCGAGTCCGCCTCCTCGGTCAGCCCGGAGCGGCGGTGGTTCGCACGCCGCTCCGGCCTCGCCGTCGGGGCCGCCGTGCTCGCCCCGACCGCCCTGGCCGGGTGGGTCCTCGTCCAGGTGACGACCGGGGCGGGGGCGGACGACGCCCGCCCGCCGCGGATCGTGATGCCGGCCGCCTCCGCGACGGACACCGCGGCCGCGACCGCCCCGCATGCCTCGGGCTCAGCCTCGGCCTCAGCCACCCGGGGCCCCGCCAAGGGCCCGCTCGCCGGCCGGACCGTGGTCATCGACCCCGGCCACAACACCGGCAACTTCAAGCACACCTCCGAGATCGACCAGAAGGTCGACATCGGCACCAACCTCAAGGAGTGCGACACCACCGGCACCACCACCAACTCCGGTTACATGGAGGCCGAGTTCACCCTCGACGTGTCCCGCCGGCTGCGTGCCGTCCTGGAGGCCAAGGGGCTGAAGGTGGTCCTCACCCACGAGGCCGACCGCCCCTGGGGCCCCTGCATCAACGAGCGCGCCCGCATCGGCAACGAGGCCGCCGCCGACGCCGTGGTCTCGGTCCACGCGGACGGCGTCTCCGAGGGCAACCGCGGCTACCACATCATCCTCCCGGCCAAGGTCAAGGGCGGCGCCGCGGACACCGCCCCGATCGTCGGACCCTCGCGGGACCTCGGCGAGCGGATCGCCTCGAACTTCGCCCGGACCACCGGCTCCGCCCCCGCCAACTACCTCGGCAGCGGCACCGGATTGGTCGTCCGCGACGATCTCGGCGGACTCAATCTCTCAACCCGGCCCAAGGTGTTCATCGAATGCGGCAACATGCGTGACGCCAAGGACGCGGCGCTGCTGACGAGTCCGGAGTGGCGGCAGAAGGCGGCCCAGGGCATCGCGGACGGCATCGTCGGCTTCTTGGGCGGGTAGTCCCACCGGGACAGCCTGCCGCCCCCGATCCTCTCGGCCGCGGGGAACCTCCGTACCATGGTCCCGCCCGCCCCGCTCCTGCACGTGCGACCGCGGCACCACGAGACGACCGAGACCGAGAAGGACACCTAAGACGTGAACATCCGCTCCCTCACTCGAGGCGACGGCGTGGTGATCGGAGCAGCGGCGCTGCTGTTCATCGCCTCGTTCCTCGATTTCTACACCGCGACCGGCGTGGACGCGCCCAGTGCGTGGGACACCGACTCGTTCGGTCTGGCGCTTCCCGCGATCTTCCTGCTCGGCTTCATCGCGGCCGGTCTGCTGATCGCGGGCCGCTTCCAGCCGGAGAGCCGCAAGCTCGCGGGCCTGCCGCTGGCCGCCTGGGGGACGGTGCTCGCGGTCGCGGCCGCCTGGTCCTCCCTCTGGGCCCTGATCATCACCCCGAGCCGCCTCAGCATCGGCGCGGGCTGCATCATCGCCTTCCTCGCCGCCCTCGCGCTGGCCGGTGTGGCCGTCGCGGGCGAGAAGGTCCCGGCGCTCGCCGGTGCGCTGATGCCGGAGCCGAAGCCCGTCGCCCCCGCGCCGTACGGGGCCCAGCCGCAGCCCGGCACCGGGTACGGCTACCCGGGCGGCCAGCAGCCGCAGCCGTACGGGGCCACCCCGCAGCCGATGCCGGCGTACGGCGGCACCCCGACCCCGGCTCCGGCCCCGCAGGACGCGGCGCCCGCCCCGGCGGCGGACTTCACCCCGTTCTGGTTCGCGGTTCCGGTGGCCCGCCCCCTCTTCCCCGAGGACGGCTCCCCCACCCCGCTCGCCGAACTCGCGCCGGGCACCTGGTACCTGGCGGTGGACCAGCGCGGCCCGGCCACGCTGATCGCCCAGACCCAGGACGGCCGCCGCGGCGTCCTGAACGACACCTCGGGCATCCAGCGCGGCTGACCCCGCGCCGGGCCGACCGGTGCAGCGCCTCGACGGCCCCCCGCCCTTCCGGGCGGGGGGCCGTTGCCCTACAGTCACCTGACGCATCGTCAGATACGGCTGGAGGGGACGCACATGCGCCTCGGACTCGCACTCGGCTACTGGGGCCGCGGCCCCGACCCGGCCCACCTCGAGCTCGCCACCGAGGCCGAGAACCTCGGCTACGACTCGGTGTGGACCGCCGAGGCCTGGGGCTCCGACGCCTTCACCCCGCTCACCTGGATCGCCGCGCACACCTCGCGGATCCGCCTCGGCACCGCCATCGCGCAGATGGCCGCCCGGACCCCCACCGCCACCGCCATGCACGCCCTGACCCTGGACCACCTCTCCGGCGGCCGGATGATGCTGGGCCTGGGCCTCTCCGGCCCCCAGGTGGTCGAGGGCTGGTACGGCCGCCCCTTCCCCGCGAGCCCGCTCACCGCGACCCGCGAGTACGTCGACGTCGTCCGCCAGGTGCTGCGCCGCGAGGGGCCCGTCACCCTCGACGGCCGCTTCCACAGCCACCCGTACCGCGGCGGGGACGGCACCGGCATCGGCAGACCGCTGAAGCCCATCACCCACCCCCTGCGCGCGGACCTGCCGGTCCTGCTGGGCGCCGAGGGCCCGAAGAACATCGCCCAGACGACCGGGATCGCGGACGGCTGGCTGCCCCTGTACTGGTCGCCGGCCCGCACCGACGTCTACCGGGCCTCCCTGGCCGACGTACCCGAAGGCTTCATGATCGCGCCCATGGCGCGGGCGAAGGTCTGCGACGACGTGGCCGAGGGTCTGCTGCCCGTCAAGGCGATGCTCGGCTTCTACATCGGCGGGATGGGCCACGCGGCCCGCAACTTCCACGCCGACCTGATGGCGCGGATGGGCTACGAGGAGGAGGCCCGCCGCATCCAGGAACTGTTCCTCGCCGGGCGCAGGGAGGAGGCGGTCCTCGCCGTCCCGGACGCGTTCGCCGACGAGATCTCCCTGATCGGGCCGCGCGAGCGGATCGCCGAACGCCTCGACCTGTGGCGGGGGGGCCCGGTCACCGACCTGCTCCTGACGGCCCCGGACCCGCACACCCTGCGCGTCCTCGCCGAGCTCAACAGCTAGGGGGTGTCCGCCCCGGACTGCGGGACGGCCTCCAGCAGCTCCCGCAGGTCCAGCGGCATGACGGCGATCTCGATGGTCCCGCCGTGCGCGCCGCCCGCGCCGCCCGCGCCGTTGCCGTACGCGCAGGCCACGATCCGCGATCCGGGGTTGATGGAGACGCCCTCCTTCACGGACGGCGCCCGCACCCCGGTGGACCGGCCGCCGGGCAGCGGTACGGGCTCACCGCGCCGGGGCACCCAGCGGGCCCCGCCGGGGCCGCCGAACACCCGGCCGATGCGCCAGCGGCCCGCGCCGGCCGGGTGCCGCGCCATGCACGGGATCCCTTCCGGGCTCCCGGCGGCGGGCCGCTGCCGATGCCTGCGTCGGACGAGCCACCCGGCCCCGACGGCGGCGGCCAGAGCCACCAGGAACTCGATCATCCGCCCATTGAAACAGGCGGGCGGACGAGCGGGACGGCAGGGCGGCGGGCCGGCCGGGCAACGCTGCCCGTCCGGCCCGCCGCCCCGCCGCAGGCCTATCCGCCGCTCAGCTGGGAGGTGCTCGGGACCTTGTCGGTCACCGTGGCGCCCGCGCTCTGACCGGCGTCCTTGACGCCGTTGATGACGTCCTCGAAGGAGCCGATGTCGGCATCGCCCGCGTCGCCCTTGCGCAGCTTGGAGCCGAGGCCCTTGAGGGACGCGATGCCCGCGGCCAGCGGGGCCACCGCCTTCGACAGCAGCGGGTCGCCCTTGGCGTTGTCCGCCGCCGCCTTCAGCCGGTTGTACACGAAGGCGCCCGCGAGGCCCGCCTTGACGAGCGCGAACGTACGGCCCTTGGCGCCCTTCTTGAACTTGCCCGCACGGTACGGCTTGATGATCCACTGGTACGTCGCCCCGGCCGCGAGACCCGCGTTGGCGACGAAGCGCGTCTTGGCGAACTTCTGCTTCTGTGCGGAGGTGCTGGGCGTGGGCTCGGCGGCGAGCGCCTCGTCGGCGACCTCCTGTGCGGTGACCGCCCCGTCGGCAGCAGCCGGCTCGGCCACGGATACGGGGACGGCCTCGCGCTGGCCCCTGCTGCCGCCGGCGCCGCTGCCGCATGCGGTGCCTCCGGCGACCAGCGCGGTGGACAGGGCCAGCGCCGTGACTGCGCGGCGGAGTCGGGAGGTTCTGGGTATGGACACGGTTTCCTCCGGGGAGTGAGGTGTCTCCCCGGCAGCGTCACCCGGGGCCCCGGGGTGCGCCACTTGGGGAACCCGTTCGGCTCTCCCGAGTGGCGCGGTCCGCGACCCGCCCGCATCATCCGGCCCGACGGGCCGTCGTACGGGGTCCTACCGGCAGCAGTCCGGCTCCAGTCCGGACGGCAGCTCCAGCCCCCCGAACACCGCCCCGGTGGCCTCGTCGCCGCCCAGCGCGGCCACGGCGAGCAGCAGCGACCCGGCCGTCCAGGTCGTCTGCTCGACCGGCCACACCGCCTTGTCCTCGAAGACGTAGCCCGTCCAGTACATGCCGTTGTCCGCGCGCAGGTGCGTGATCGACCGCAGGATCTCCAGCGCCCGGTCCGACTCGCCCATCGCCCACAGGGCGAGGGCCAACTCGCAGGACTCCCCGCCCGTCACCCACGGGTTCGGCAGGACGCAGCGCACTCCGAGGCCGGGGACGACGAACTCGTCCCAGCGCTCCTCGATCCGCACCTTCGCCTCCGCGCCGGTGAGCGCACCGCCCAGCACCGGGTAGTACCAGTCCATCGAGTACCGGGACTTGTCCAGGAACCGCTCCGGGTGCCGCCGGATCGCGTGCCCGAGGGACCCCGCCGCCAGCTCCCAGTCCGGCTGCGGCTCCTCGCGGTACTCGGCGATCGCCAGCGCGCACCGCAGCGCCTGGTGGATCGAGGAGGAGCCGGTGAGCAGCGCGTCCTTGACGGCCGAGCCGTCGGCCTCGCGCTTCCAGCCGATCTCGCCGCCCGGCTGCTGGAGTCCGAGTACGAACTCGGTCGCCGCGTAGACGACGGGCCACATGCGGTCCAGGAACGGGTCGTCGCCGGTGGCCAGGTAGTGGTGCCAGACCCCGACGGCTATGTACGCGACGAAGTTGCTCTCGCGGCTCGCGTCCTGCGGCTCGGCGGTGTCCACCCCGTCCGGCCGGTCGGCGTAGGCCGCGTACCAGGAGCCGTCGGCGTTCTGGTGGCGGGCCAGCCAGTCGTACGCCCGCTCCGCCGCCGCGTGCTCGCCCGCGGCGTCCAGCGCCATCGCGGCCTCGGTGTGGTCCCACGGGTCGAGGTGGTGCCCGCGGAACCACGGGATGGCCCCGTCGGAGCGCTGCGCGGCGAGGATGCCGGTCACCGTCCCGGCGGCCTCCTCGGCGGTCAGCACGCCGTCCAGGACCAGGCGTTCGGTGCGCCCGGGCGAGCTCACTTCGCCGCGCCGACGGGCAGGTGCGGCTTCGTCGCGTACGCCACGAAGCTCTTGCCGATGACCGGGTTGAGCGCCTGCTCCGCGAGCCGCGTGGCCAGCGGCTTCTTCATGATGTCCCAGACCAGGAGCTTGTGGTACGCCTTCACCGGCAGCGCCTTGTCGTTGTCGACGCCGAACGCGCACTTGAGCCACCAGTACGGGGAGTGCAGCCCGTGGGCGTGGTGCGTGCCGTACGGCTTGAGGCCGGCGGCCTCCATCTTGCCGAGCAGCTCGTCGGCCTTGTAGATGCGGATGTGGCCGCCCTCGACCTCGTGGTACGCGTCGCTCAGTGCCCAGCAGATCTTCTCCGGGCCGTAGCGCGGCACGGTGATGGCGATGCGGCCGCCCGGCTTGAGGACGCGGACCATCTCCGCGAGCACGCCCTTGTCGTCGGGGATGTGCTCCATCACCTCGGAGATGATGACGACGTCGAAGGACTCGTCGGGGAAGGGCAGGGCCAGCGCGTCGCCCTCCATGGCGGTGGCGGTGGCGCCGGCCGGGGCCTCGCCGGCCTCCTTCATGGCGGCGAACCACTTGGCGACCTCGCGGATCTCCTCGCCGTTGCGGTCGACTGCGACCACCTGGGCGCCGCGCCGGTAGCACTCGAAGGCGTGCCGGCCGGCGCCGCAGCCCAGATCGAGCACACGGTCGCCGGCGGCGAGCGGGAACCGGGAGAAATCGACGGTCAGCACGGGGTCCTGCCTTCGCGGTCGCGGGAGTGGAGGGGGTGGAGGGGCTGGCGGGGGAGGAACATGAAGCGGAAGGTCACCGCGCGCGGCGGGCGCGGCCGGCTGCCTGCTCGATGGCGGCGCGGTAGTGCGCGGCGGTGCCCTCGGCGGCTCTGGCCCAGGTGAACCGGGCCAGCACCCGCTCGCGTCCGGCGGCGCCGAGGCGGGCCCGCAGCTGCGGGTCGCCCAGCAGCCGGCCCAGCGCGGCGGACAGCGCGCCCGCGTCGCCGGGCGGCACCGCGAGGCAGGTCTCGCCGTCGGGGCCGGCGACCTCGGGGATGGCACCGCCGGTGGTGGCGACCAGCGGGGTGCCGGTGGCCATGGCCTCGGCGGCGGGGAGCGAGAAGCCCTCGTACAGCGAGGGCACGCAGGCGACCTGCGCGCTGCGCACCAGGTCGACGAGCTCGGCGTCGGTGATGCCCTTGACGAAGCGGACCGCGTCCTGGAGCCCGTACGTCTCGATCGCGCGGGCGACCGGACCCTGCTCGGCGCGCTTGCCGACGACGACGAGGTGGGCGTCGGGCTGTTCGGTCCGCAGCTTCGCGAGCGCCTCGACGAGGTGCACGAGCCCCTTGAGCGGGACGTCGGCGCTGGAGGTGGTGACGATCCGCCCGGGCACCTCGGCGACGGACGCGTCGGGCGACCACAGGTCGGTGTCGGCGCCGATGTGGACGACGTGGATGCGCTCGTCCCGCACGCCCAGGTGCTCGGCGATCTCCTGCTTGGAGGATCCGGAGACGGTCAGCACGGAGGGCAGCCGGCGGGCGACGCGCCCCTGCATGTGCGTGAAGGCGTACCAGCGCCGGACGGAGGCCCGCTTCATGCGGTCCTTGGCGGCGGCCAGGTCCAGCTTCCGGTCGACGGTGATGGGGTGGTGGATGGTGGTGACCAGCGGCGCGCCGAGGTCGGCCAGCAGGCCGTAGCCGAGCGTCTGGTTGTCGTGGATGACGTCGAACTCGCCCGCGCGCGCGGCGAGATGGCGCCGGGCCCGCAACGAGAAGGTGAGCGGCTCGGGGAATCCGCCGGTCCACATGGTGGCGACCTCGAGCGCGTCGATCCAGTCCCGGTACTCGTCGCGCTTCGGCGTGCGGAAGGGGTCGGGCTGCCGGTACAGGTCGAGACTCGGAAGTTCGGTGAGCGTGGCGCCGGTGTCGAGGACCGGGTACGGCTGCGCGCCGATGACCTCGACGGAGTGCCCCAGCCTCACGAGCTCCCGCGAGAGGTGCCGGACGTAGACGCCCTGGCCGCCGCAGAACGGGTTCCCCTTATAGGTGAGGAGTGCGATGCGCAACGGGCGGTCGCCGTCGGTGGCGGAACCCGCGAAAGGGCTCGTCACCATGGCCTCAGCGGTCACTCTCGGCCCCCATCTCCCTGCACTTTCGCCGGAGCGTAACCGCTCGCATAATGTAGAACAAGTTTCAGACTTGATCCGTCGAAGACCATTGAATCTACCGGCCGGAAACCACACCGTAAGAGGCGGAGCAGGTGATTCGCGCCACGGCTTCGGCGCCTGCCATGCTGGCTGCCGATCAACACACGAACAGCCCGGAAATCAGCACCGCAACGACACGGAACGCCATGGAACGGGACAGATGACAGCGGATGCGAAAGCCGTCGCCATGACGGCGTCCCCTCCCCTGACGGAGCGCCAGGAGGCGCGCCGCCGCCGGATCCTGCACGCCAGCGCCCAGCTGGCCAGTCGGGGCGGTTTCGACGCCGTCCAGATGCGGGAGGTCGCCGAGGCGGCCGGGGTCGCGCTGGGCACCCTGTACCGCTACTTCCCGTCCAAGGTGCACCTGCTCGTCGCGACGATGCAGGACCAGCTCCAGCACATGCACACGACGCTCCGCAAACGGCCCCCGGCGGGCGAGGACCCGGCGGCCCGGGTCGCGGAAACGCTGATGCGGGCCTTCCGAGCCCTGCAGCGGGAGCCGCACCTCGCCGACGCGATGGTCCGCGCACTGACGTTCGCGGACCGGAGCGTGAGCCCGGAGGTGGACACGGTGTCCCGGCTGACCACGGCGATCATCCTGGACGCGATGGGCCTGGAGGCCCCGCCGACGGCGGAGCAGCTCTCCGCGGTCCGGGTGATCGAGCACACCTGGCACTCGGCACTGATCACCTGGCTCTCGGGCCGCGCCTCGATCGCCCAGGTCAAGATCGACATCGAAACGGTCTGCCGTCTGATCGACCTGACGGCCCCGGGCGCGGAGCCGCCTGCCGGTGCGGCCGCGCGAAAGTCCTGATCCCGCCGGTACGCAGCGGGCAGCGGGCAGCGGGCAGCGGGAGACCGGACGGGACCGTCCTCAGCCCCTCGGCCCCTGGCGTCCCTCGCCGTCTCCGCCGCCGGGCTCGTGGGGTCCGGCGGCGGAGACGGCGTGGCCTCATTCCTCCGGGGGGAACACCGCCTCCCCGGAGGCCGCCAGGGTGATCATGATGGCCTCCACCGGGCAGCCCTCCGCCGCCGTCAGGACCGGCTCGTTCGCGTCCGTCTCCGGCTCCCGCGGATGCGACTGGCGCGCCGAGTCCAGCGCGAAGCCCTCCGGCGCGTGGTTCACGCACATCCCCGAGCCGATGCAGACCCCCCGGTCCACCTCCACGTGCCACCGGTCGCCCATGGCGGTCACGCACCCGCCGCGTAGCCCGCCGGCAGGTGGATCATCTTGTGCTCCAGGTACTCGCTCAGCCCCTCGGGCCCGAACTCCCGCCCCACACCGCTGTTCTTGTAACCGCCGAACGGCCCCAGCATGTCCAGGCTGAAGGTGTTCACGTTGAACGTGCCCGTCCGCACCTGCCGGGCGAACTCGATGCCGTGCCCGACGTCCCCCGTCCAGACACTGCCGCTCAGCCCGAACTCCGAGTCGTTGGCGACCCGTACCGCCTCCGCCTCGTCCCCGTACGGGATCAGGCAGACGACCGGCCCGAAGATCTCCTCGCGGGCGATCCGCATCGAGTTGTCGACGTCGCCGAAGAGGGTGGGCTCGACGTACCAGCCGCGGTCCAGGCCGGCCGGGCGGCCGCCGCCCGCCAGGACCTTGGCGCCCTCCTCCTGCCCGATCCGGATGTAGTCCAGCGACCGCTGCCGCTGCCGCTCGGCGACCAGCGGGCCGAGCTGCGTCGCCGGGTCCAGCGGGTCGCCGACCACCAGCGCGCCGGCCGCGGCCGCGAGCGCCTCGGCGACCTCCTCGTACCGGCTGCGCGGCGCGAGCACCCGGGTCTGGGCCACGCAGGCCTGCCCGTTGTTCATCCAGGCCGCCGGGACGATCCCCGCAAGGGTGGACTCGAGATCGGCGTCCGGCAGGATCACCGCGGCGGACTTGCCGCCGAGTTCGAGCGTGACCCGGGTCAGGTTGCGGGCGGCGACCTCCATCACGCGCCTGCCGGCCGCGACCGAGCCGGTGAACGCCACCTTGTCGACGCCGGGGTGGCCGACCAGGTACTCGCTGACCTCCCGGTCGGCGGGCAGGATCGACAGCACGCCCTCCGGCAGCCCGGCCTCCCGCACGATGTCGGCGAGGATGTACGAGTCCAGCGGCGACTCGGGGGACGGCTTCAGGATCACCGTCGACCCCGTCAGCAGCGCCGGCGCGAGCTTGGCGGCGGCCACGAACTGCGGCACGTTCCACGGGATGACGGCCGCGACCACGCCCACCGGCTCCCGGCGCACCAGGATCGGCCCGAGCACCCCCTGGCGGTGCTCCTCGTACGGATAGGCGCGCGCGACCTGGATCGCGGCGTCGTAGACCATCATCGGGCCGAGCGCCTGCGCGAGGACGCTCCAGGAGTACGGGGACCCGTTCTGGGAGCTGATCGACCGGGCGATCTCCTCGTGCCGGACGGCGATCGCGTCCTTGATCCGGGTGACGACCGCGATCCGCTCGTCGAGGGACATCCGGGGCCAGGGGCCCGCGTCGAAGGCCCGGCGCGCGACGGCGACGGCGCGGTCCACGTCCGCGCGGGAGGCGTGCGGGACGCTGCCGATGACCTGCTCGGTGTGGGGGGAGACGATCTCGATCGTGTCGGTGCCCAGCGGATCCGTCCACTCCCCGCCGATGAACAGGTGTCCGTGTTCCACGAGCTCGGTCATGGCTGATGCCTCCTGCGGCTTGGCGTTCCCGAACTGATACCAGTTCTAGTTCTAGGAGTCCACGGCCAGGACGGAACGGCCCGGAAGATCCAACGACTAGTCAGAACGGCCCCCAGATGGTCGACTTGGGCTACTACTGCAACTCGTTCTCGTGAGAGTGAGCCGGGCGGCGGCAGACGCGGCCGGGCGCAGACAGGGAGCCCTCATGCCGCAGGACACGCCATCGCAGGCCGCACGGCCCACCGCACCCCAGGACACGCCCCCCATCAGGCCGCACGTCACCGACCACGGCGGCGGTGTCCGCGGCATCAAGGTCCCGATCCCCGACAACCCGCTCGGCCACACCCTCGTCCACGTCCTCGACACCGACCGCGGCCCCGTCCTCGTCGACACCGGCTGGGACGACCCGCAGTCCTGGGACACCCTCGTCGCCGGCCTCGGCGCACTCGGCATCGCGGTCGCCGACATCCACGGCGTGGTCATCACCCACCACCACCCCGACCACCACGGCCTGTCCGGCCGGGTCCGCGATGCCTCCGGCGCCTGGATCGCCATGCACGCCGCCGACACCGAGGTCGTCGTACGGACCCGGGCCGCCGAGCCCGGCGTCTGGTTCGACTACATGAGCGGGAAGCTCGCCGCCGCCGGAGCCCCCGAGGAACACATCGCGCCCCTGCGGGCGGCGCGCTCCGGCGGCCGCGCGCTCCCCCATGGCCCTCGGCATGGGAGGGGCCCCCACCTGCCCGGGCTGCGGGCCGCCGTCCCCGACCGGGAGATCGTCCCCGGCGAGCTGCTCCCCCTCGCCGGGCGCCGGCTCCGCGCCATCTGGACCCCGGGGCACACCCCCGGCCACGTCTGCCTGCACCTGGAGGAGCGGCACCCGGCGAACCTCCCCGGCAACGGCCGCCTCTTCTCCGGGGACCACCTGCTGCCCGGGATCTCCCCGCACGTCGGCCTGTACGAGCACCCGGAGGACACCCGGGTCACCGACCCCCTCGGCGACTACCTCGACTCCCTCGAACGCATCGGCCGCCTCGACCCCGCCGAGGTGCTCCCGGCCCACCAGCACGCCTTCACCGACGCCCCGGCCCGCGTCCGCGAACTGCTCCGCCACCACGAGGACCGGCTGACCGGGCTGTGGGAGCTGCTGGCCGAGCCGCTGACCCCGTGGGTGCTGGCGGAGCGCATGGAGTGGAACCGGCCCTGGGAGCAGATCCCGTACGGCTCCCGCACCATCGCCGTCTCGGAAGCGGAAGCCCATCTGCGGCGGCTGGTGAAGCAGGGCCGGGCCGAAGCCGTCCCGGGCAGCGACCCGGTCACGTACCGCGCTCTGTGACGGCGGGCCCTCCGGTAAGGGGCGCTGCGGCCCGACGCCACCCTTCCGGGCTACTACGGGCCGGTACAGTAAGGCCGTCGTCCACCCTTCCGTACGGGGGGAAGCCGGTGCAATTCCGGCGCTGACCCGCAACCGTGACCCGCCCCGGCCCCGCCGGGCGGGGAGCCGGACTGCCCCGTACGCGAGGTGCGCGGCTCGCGTCGCCGGAGCCCCGGCGGCCGGCACCGTCGAGGTACACGGAGCCGGAGCCCGGTGCCCTGTGCGCGCCTGCCTCCTGCTCCCCAGCACGAGAGGCACCCGCCCCCATGAACGTCCGCCGCAGCGCTGCTGCGCTCGCCGCCTCCGCCGTGCTCTGCGTGGGCGCCGCCCCCGCAGCCCTCGCCGCACCCTCCCCCTCCGCCCCGCCGGCCCCGGTGATCCCCTCCGGGCTGTACGGCAAGAACGACCCGACGTACGACGGCGTGTGGCGGCAGTCCTTCGCGCTGCTGGCCCAGCACACGGTCGGCGTCAAGCCCGCCGAGCAGGCCGTCGGCTGGCTCGTCGGCCAGCAGTGCGCCAACGGCGGCTTCGCCTCGTTCCGCGCGGACGCGGGCGCGGCCTGCGACGACAAGACGATGTTCGACACCAACGCCACCGCGATGGCCGTGCAGGCGCTGAAGGCGCTGGGCGGCCAGGACGCGGCGGTGCAGAAGGGCGCGGACTGGCTGAAGTCCGTCCAGAACGACGACGGCGGCTGGGCCTTCGTCCCCGGCACGCCGAGCGAGGGCAACTCCACCTCCATCGTCATCAGCGCGCTGGCCGAGGCGGGCGAGACGCCGGCCGAGGTCAAGTCGAAGGCGGGCAAGTCCGCGTACGAGGGCCTGCTCGCCTTCCAGCTGGGCTGCGCCACCGAGCCGGCCGCCGACCAGGGCGCCTTCGGGTACCAGCCGGCCGACGGCAAACTCCCGGCCAACGCCGACGCCACGGCCGCCGCGGTCCTGGCCGGCCTCGGTCAGGGGTCACTCGTGGCCCCCGCCTCCACGGACACCCCCGCGGCCGCGCTCGCCTGCCCGGCGGGCGCCGCCGACCCGGCGACCGCCGCCCAGGGCGCGGCCGGCTACCTGGCCGAGGCGCTGAAGAAGGACGGCCACCTGACGGCCGTCACCCCCGGCGCCGACCAGCCGACCCCGGACACCGGCAACACCGCCGACGCGGTGATCGCGCTGGCCGCGGCCGGGCACCAGCAGTCGGCGGCGGGCGCGCTGGAGTGGCTGAAGGCGAACTCGGCGGAGTGGGCCAAGGGCAGCCCGGCGGCCCTCGGCACCCTGGTGCTGGCCGCGCACGCGACGGGCACGGACCCGAGGGCGTTCGGCGGCACGGACCTGGTGACGGCGCTGAACGCGACGGGCCCGGCCCCGCAGGCGGGCGACACGGCCGCGGCGAAGGCCAAGGCCGACACGTCGGACTCCGGCACGAACATCTGGTGGATCGTCGGCGCGGGCCTGGCGGCCGGCATGGGCATCGGCGTCCTGCTGAGCGGCCGCCGGAAGAAGAACCAGCTCTGATGCGCCGCGGCCTGACCCCGGCGGCCCTCGCGTTCGGCATCCTCCTCACCCTCCTGGCGTCCTCCCCCGCGCTGGCGGCGGGCTACCGCTACTGGTCGTTCTGGGAGGGCGCGGGAGGCCAGTGGCAGTACGCCACGCAGGGCCCCTCGACGGCCCGTCCGGCGGACGGCGCGTCCCTGGGCTTCCGCTTCGCGGTGAGCCAGGACGCGGCGGCCGAGGCGGCGACGCCCCGCGCGGCGGCCGACTTCGCGCCGGTCTGCGCGTCGACGCCGGCCGTGGAGGGCCGCAAGCGGATCGCGGTGGTCGTCGACTTCGGCGTCCCGGCGGACGCCCCGGCGGGCGACACCCCGCCGCAGGGCACCCCGCGCACGGCCTGCGCCCAGGTCGCCCCGGACGCCACGGCGGCCGAGGCCCTGGCGGCGGTCGCCAAGCCGCTCCGCTACAACAGCGCGGCGCTGCTGTGCGCGGTGTCGGGCTACCCGAAGCAGGGCTGCGGCGAACAGATGACGGACGCGGAACCGAAGCCGTCGGCGCAGGCCGAAACCAAGGACGGAGGCCCGTCGGCGGGCCTCCTGGCAGGCCTGGCGGCGGTCGCCGCCCTGGCGGCAGCCGCAGTCTGGCAATCCCGCCGCCGCCGATGACACCCCCCGCCGAACACCCCGGCCCGGTGAACCCGGACACCGCCGACCAACCGACCGCGGCCGACACCCCGCTCCCGGCACAGGCCGAACACCCCGGCCCGGTGAACCCGGACACCGCCGAGCGGCCGTCCCCGGCCAGCCCGCACCGGGCCCGGCCGCAGGCCGGGCGGCGGACCCGCCGTCCCGCACCCGGCGACGCGCCCCCGGCCGGGCCCGGACCGGCCGGGCCGACCGGCCCCGCGTCCTGGCCGACGTACAAGAAGGGCCGTGTCCACCGGGTGGCGCCGCCGCAGGCCCGCCGGGGCAACGCCCTGCACGCGGGAGCGTGGTGGCTCTGGGCCCTCGGCCTCGCCACGGCCGCCTCCCGCACCACCGATCCCCTCCTCCTCGGCCTGATCGTCGGCGTGGCCGGCTACGTCGTGGCCGCCCGCCGGACCTCCGCCCCCTGGGCCCGTTCCTACGGGGCGTTCCTCAGACTCGGCCTCTTCGTCATCGCCCTGCGTCTCGTCTTCTCCGTGCTCCTCGGCTCCCCCATCCCCGGCTCGCACACCCTCTTCACCCTCCCCGAGCTCCCGCTCCCCGCCTGGGCGGCCCAGGGCATCCGCGTCGGCGGCCGCGTCACCGCCGAGCAGCTCGTCTTCGCCTTCTACGACGGCGCCAAGCTGGCCGCCCTCCTCGTCTGCGTCGGCGCCGCGAACGCCCTCGCCCATCCGGCCCGGCTGCTGAAATCCCTCCCGGCCGCCCTCTACGAGGCCGGCGTCGCCGTCGTCGTCGCCATGACCTTCGCGCCGAACATGGTCGCCGACGTCGCCCGTCTACGGACCGCCCGCCGCCTGCGCGGCCGCCCCACCGGCGGTGTCAAGGCGGTCCTCCAGATCGGCCTGCCCGTCCTGGAGGGCGCCCTCGAGCGCTCCGTCGCCGTCGCCGCCTCGATGGACGCCCGCGGCTACGGCCGTACCGCGCAGGTCCCGCCCACCGTCCGGCACACCACCAACGCGCTCACCCTCGGCGGCCTGCTCGGCATGTGCGCGGGCACGTACGGGCTGCTCGCCGCGGAGGGTGCCGCGTACGGGCTGCCGGTTCTCCTCATCGGCCTCGTCCTGGCCCTCGCGGGCCTGCGCCTCGGCGGGCGGCGCAGCATCCGGACCCGCTACCGGCCCGACCGGTGGGGGTGGCGGGCGTGGCTGGTCGCCGGGTCGGGTGCGGCGGTCGCCGCCGTCCTCGTCCACGCCGGGACCGTCGACCCGGACGCCCTGCACCCCGGCGTCGTCCCCCTCGTGGCCCCCACGCTCCCGCTGTGGCCGGCGGCCGCGATCCTCATCGGCCTGCTCCCCGCCTTCGTGGCGCCCGTACCTCCGAAGGAGGCCTCGCAGTGATCCGCTTCGAGCAGGTGTCGGTCACGTACGACGGCGCCGCGCAACCCACCCTCCGCGACGCCGATCTGGTGATCCCGGAGGGCGAGCTCACGCTCCTGGTCGGCCCGTCGGGCGTCGGCAAGTCGACCCTCCTCGGTGCCGTCTGCGGCCTGGTCCCGCATTTCACCGGGGGCACGCTGCGGGGGCGCGTCACGGTCGCCGGCCGCGACACCCGCACCCACAGGCCGCGCGAGCTCGCCGATGTCGTGGGCACGGTCGGCCAGGACCCGCTCGCCCATTTCGTGACGGACGTGGTCGAGGACGAGCTCGCGTACGGCATGGAGTCCCTCGGCCTGGCCCCGGCGGTCATGCGCCGCCGGGTCGAGGAGACCCTGGACCTGCTGGGCCTGAACGAACTCCGCGACCGTCCCATCGCCACCCTCTCCGGCGGCCAGCAGCAGCGGGTCGCGATCGGTTCGGTCCTGACCCCGCACCCGAAGGTGCTGGTCCTGGACGAGCCCACGTCTGCGCTGGACCCGGCGGCGGCCGAGGAGGTCCTCGCGGTCCTCCAGCGCCTGGTCCACGACCTGGGCACCACCGTGCTGATGGCGGAGCACCGCCTGGAGCGGGTGGTCCAGTACGCGGACCAGGTGCTGCTCCTCCCGGCCCCGGGCGCGGCGCCGGTCCTCGGCACCCCGTCCTCGATCATGGCGGTCTCCCCGGTCCACCCCCCGGTGGTCGCCCTGGGCCGCCTCGCGGGCTGGTCCCCCCTCCCCCTCTCGGTCCGCGACGCCCGCCGCCGTTCCACTTCCCTCCTCTCCCGCCTCCCCACCTCCCCGAGCCCGACCCCATCCCCACCGACCACCCCAGCCCCGCCAACCACCCCCGGCCCGTCGGCCACGCCGGCCCCGCCAACCGCCACGGGCCCGTCAGCCACCCCGCCCTCATCGGCCACGCCGGCCCCGCCGGTGTCCCCCACCTCCCCGAGCCCGGCGCCCACCCCGGCCCCGCCAACCGCCCCCGGCCCGTCAGCCACGCCGGCCCCGCCAACCGCCCCCGGCCCGTCGGCCACGTCGGCCCCGCCAACCGCCACGGGCCCGTCAGCCACCCCGCCCTCATCGGCCACGCCGGCCCCGCCGGTGTCCCCCGCCTCCCCGGGCCCGGCGCCCACCCCGGCCCCGCCGACCGCCCCCGGCCCGTCGGCCACGCCGGGCCCGCCGGTGTCCCCGGCCGCCCCGGGCCCGCTGCCCGACCCGGCCGCGCCGCGCCACCCAGCCCCGCCGGCGTTTGAGGCGCGGGGTCTGGGGCGGAGCCCCGGGTTCGGGAAGGGGCGGGGTGGGGAAGAGGCCCCGCGCAGCGGCCCCACCCCCCGCCCCGGCATCCTGGCCCGCCTGCTCCGCCGGAGCGAGCCGACCCCCGCAACCGCCTCCGGGACCGGCAACGGCACCGGCACCGGCACCGGCACCCACAGCGGCAGCGACACCGCGGAGCAGGTGGCCCACGTCACCGCCCTCTCCCTCCGCCGCGGCCGCGCCGAAGTCCTCCACGGCATCGACCTCTCCGTGGCGCCCGGCGAGACCATCGCCCTCATGGGCCGCAACGGCGCCGGCAAGTCCACCCTCCTCGCCACCCTCATCGGCACACTCGCCCCCACCACCGGCACGGTGACCGTCGGGGGCCGCACCCCCCACCGCACCGCTCCGCAGGAGATGGTCCGCCGCGTCGGCCTCGTCCCGCAGGAGCCCCGCGACCTCCTCTATGCCGACACCGTGGCCGCCGAGTGCTCCGCCGCCGACGCAGACGCCGGCCGGCCGCCCGGCACCTGCCGGGCCCTGGTCTCCGAGCTGCTGCCCGACGTACCCGACGACACCCACCCCCGGGACCTCTCCGAGGGCCAGCGCCTGGCCCTCGCCCTGGCCCTCGTACTCACCGGCCGGCCCGCCCTGCTCCTGCTCGACGAGCCCACGCGTGGTCTGGACTACGCGGCCAAGGCCCGCCTGATCGAGATCCTGCGGGCGCTGGCCGCCGACGGGCACGCCATCGTCCTCGCCACCCACGACGTGGAGCTCGCCGCCGAGCTGGCCCACCGGGTCGTGATCCTGGCCGGCGGCGAGATCGTCGCGGACGGCCCGACCGCCGAGGTCGTCGTGTCGTCCCCCGCCTTCGCCCCCCAGGTGGCCAAGATCCTGGCCCCGGGCCACTGGCTCACGGTGACCCAGGTCGCACGGGCCCTGGCCGACGACGAGGCCACGCCGTGAACCACCCCGCCCGCCCCGTCCACCCCGCCCGCCCCCTCCGCATCGGCCCCCGCGCCGCCGCCGCACTGCTCCTCGTCACCCTCATCGGCATCGCGGCCTTCGGCTGGCCGCTCCTCGCCGGCCGCCAGTCCGGCCTCGCCCACTCCCAGGACGCCCCCTGGCTCTTCGCGGCGCTGCTCCCCCTCCTCGTGGCCGTCGTCGTCGCGACCATCGCCGACCAGGGCATGGACGCCAAGGCGGTGGCGATGCTCGGGGTGCTCGCCGCGGTCGGGGCCGCGCTGCGGCCGCTGGGCGCGGGCACGGCCGGCCTGGAGCCGATGTTCTTCCTGATGGTGCTCAGCGGCCGCGTCCTCGGCCCGGGCTTCGGCTTCGTCCTCGGCTCGGTCACGATGTTCGCCTCCGCCCTGCTCACGGGCGGGGTCGGGCCCTGGATGCCGTTCCAGATGCTGGCGATGGGCTGGTTCTCGCTGGGCGCCGGGCTGCTGCCCGGGGCGATGGGGGTCCCCCCTGCTCGAGCGAAGCCGAGAGCTTGGGGGAGGATCCGGGGCCAGGCGGAGCTGCTGATGCTGGCGGCGTACGGCTTCGTGGGCTCGTTCGCGTACGGCACGATCATGAACCTGCAGGGCTGGGTGCTCCTGCAGGGCATGGGCCAGGGCATCTCCTTCCACCCAGGGGATCCGGTCGCCGCCAATCTGACGCGCTTCCTCGCGTACTGCGCGGCGACCTCGCTGGGCTGGGACCTGGGACGGGCCGCACTGACCGTCGTACTGACCCTCGCGGTCGGCGGCACGCTGCTGAAGGCGCTGCGGCGGGCGGTGCGGAAAGCAGCGTTCGAGGCTCCCGTTTCCTTCGGTTCGGGTTGAAAGTGGCCGCGCACACACACCATTTCGTGTAGCGGACCACCACAGAAGGTGACATTTGGACCCTGTGCCGGTGACGCGCCCCATAGGACCCACGTCACATACGGCCTGGAGTAGTAGGCCTCACGGCCCCCTGCCACCGCCCGGAAACCGGGCCCTCACCTGCATGAACACCCGCACCCCCGGCCAGGCGCCAAGGGGCCCCGACTGCGAGGACGGCTAGTAACCGGGGTCATTGCCAGACCCTCGGAGGCCTGGCTAACTGGTGTTGTCGCTACGGCGGCCGGGGTCTTCGCCCCCCGCCCGACGAACCCCTCTCCTCTGCGTGAGTGGCTCACGCATGTCTTCGACATGCCCGCGACCACCCTTGTCCCCTTCGGAAGGTTCATCCGTGTCCAACGCTGTCATCCGTCGCATCGCCGCCTCCAAGAAGACCCTCGCCGGCTCCATCGTCGCCCTGGGCGTCGCCGGCACCATGCTCGCCACGGTTCCCGCTCAGGCGGCTCCGATGGACGCCAAGGCGATCGCGCACCAGATGATCAAGGACCCGGCCCAGTTCGCCGCCTTCGACAAGATCATTTCCCACGAGAGCGGCTGGGACCACACCGCCACGAACTCCTCCTCGGGTGCGTACGGCCTGGCCCAGGCCCTGCCGGGCTCGAAGATGGCCTCGGCGGGTGCGGACTGGAAGACCAACCCGGCCACCCAGATCAAGTGGGGCCTGGACTACATGAACTCCCGCTACGGCAGCCCGGTCGGCGCCTGGAACTTCTGGCAGGCCAACCACTGGTACTAAGCCGCCAGTGACCCCATAGCGGTACGAGCAGTGCCGGCAGCGCCGACCGTGCCGGCAGTGCGAAGGCCCCGGTGGCCGGACCTCCCCAGGTCCGGCCACCGGGGCCTTCTGTTTCCCATCCCACAGGGTCCGTACGGCCGGCCTGCGGCCGGCGCCGCCTACAGCCGCTGGATGATCGTCCCGGTCGCGAGCGCGCCGCCGGCGCACATGGTGATCAGCGCGAATTCCTTGTCGCGGCGTTCCAGCTCGTGCAGCGCGGTGGTGATCAGCCGGGCGCCGGTCGCGCCGACGGGGTGGCCGAGCGCGATGCCGCCGCCGTTGACGTTGACCTTCTCCAGGTCCTGCTCGAAGACCTGGGCCCAGCTGAGGACGACGGAGGCGAAGGCCTCGTTGATCTCGACCAGGTCGATGTCCTTGAGGGACATGCCGGCCTTGCCGAGCACGGCCCGCGTCGCGTCGATCGGCCCGTCGAGGTGGTAGTGCGGGTCGGCGCCGACCAGGGTCTGGGCGACGATCCGGGCGCGCGGCTTGAGCTTCAGCGCGCGGGCCATCTTGCGTGAGGCCCACATCACGGCGGCGGCCCCGTCCGATATCTGCGAGGAGTTCCCGGCGGTGTGCACGGCGGTCGGCATGACCGGCTTCAGCCGGGCCAGCGCCTCCATGCTGGTGTCGCGCAGCCCCTCGTCCCGGTCGACGAGGCGCCACATGCCCTGCCCGGCGGCCTGCTCCTCCTCCGTCGTCGGGACCTGGACGGCGAAGGTCTCCCGTTTGAACCGCTCCTCGGCCCATGCGGTGGCGGCCCGCTCCTGGGAGAGGAGCCCGAGCCGGTCGACGTCCTCGCGGGTCAGGCCCCGGTGGCGGGCGATCCGCTCGGCGGCCTCGAACTGGTTCGGGAGGTCGACGTTCCACTCGTCCGGGAAGGGCTTGCCGGGGCCGTGCTTGGAGCCGGAGCCCAGCGGCACCCGGCTCATCGCCTCGACGCCGCAGGCGATGCCGATGTCCATGACCCCGCCGGAGATCATGTTGGCGACCATGTGGTTGGCCTGCTGGGAGCTGCCGCACTGGCAGTCCACGGTCGTCGCGGCGGTCTCGTACGGCAGGCCCATGGCGAGCCAGGCGTTGCGCGCCGGGTTCATGGACTGCTCGCCGGCGTGGGTGACGGTGCCGCCGACGATCTGCTCGACGCAGTCGGGCTGGATTCCGGTCCGGGCGAGGAGTTCACGGTACGTCTCGCCGAGCAGGTAGGCGGGATGGAGGTTGGCGAGCGCGCCCCCGCGCTTGCCGATGGGGGTGCGTACGGCTTCGACGATGACGGGTTCCGCGGCCATGAGCTCGTCCTCTCCTGCACTGTGCCGGCGCGGCGGGCCGTCCCGGCGCCCCGCCCGAACTAGTACGCGTTCTAGTTCTCCTCGCAGTCTTATGACCCCAAGGCCCGGCACGCAAGGGTCTTGCACGCGGCTTCCACGGATTCCACACGCAACAGTTGGCGCGAGGGCCCTTGTCACTTCTAGAACTCGTTACTACCTTCAAGCCAACTTCTGATGGGCCGTCAGACATTGGAGTCGCCCGATGCCCTGTCCCGCGCTGCCCGAAGGCTTCGACGCCACCGACCCCGACCTCCTCCAGGACCGGGTCCCCTTCCCCGAGTTCGCACAGCTGCGGCAGACCGCACCCGTGTGGTGGTGCCCCCAGCAGCGCGGCATCACCGGCTTCGACGACGAGGGCTACTGGGTCGTGACCCGGCACGCGGACGTCAAGTACGTCTCCACGCACCCGGAGCTGTTCTCCTCCACCACCAATACGGCGATCATCCGCTTCAACGAGCACATCCAGCGCGAGCAGATAGATGCCCAGCGCCTGATCATGCTGAACATGGACCCGCCGGAGCACACCCGCGTACGCCAGATCGTGCAGCGCGGTTTCACCCCGCGGGCCATCCGCGGCCTGGAGGAGGCCCTGCGCGACCGGGCCCGGAAGATCGTCGCCCAGGCCCTGGCGGTCTCGGGCGACGGCAGCTTCGACTTCGTCACGCAGGTGGCGTGCGAGCTCCCGCTCCAGGCCATCGCCGAACTGATCGGCGTACCGCAGGAGGACCGGCTGCGCATCTTCGACTGGTCGAACAAGATGATCGCGTACGACGACCCCGAGTACGCGATCACCGAGGAGGTCGGCTCCAGCGCGGCGATGGAACTCATCGGCTACGCCATGAACCTGTCCGCCGCCCGCAAGGAGTGCCCGGCCAAGGACATCGTCACGCAGCTGGTGGCGGCCGAAGGCCAGGGCAACCTGGGCTCCGACGAGTTCGGGTTCTTCGTGCTGCTGCTGGCGGTCGCCGGCAACGAGACCACGCGCAACGCCATCAGCCACGGCATGCACGCCTTCCTGACCCACCCCGACCAGTGGGAGCTGTACAAGGCGACCCGGCCGGCGACGGCCGCCGAGGAGATCGTGCGCTGGGCCACCCCGGTGGTCTCCTTCCAGCGCACCGCCACCCAGGACACCGAGCTGGGCGGGCAGAAGATCAAGGCGGGCGACCGGGTGGGGCTGTTCTACTCCTCCGCCAACCACGACCCCGAGGTCTTCGAGAACCCGGACGTCTTCGACATCACCCGCGACCCGAACCCGCACCTGGGCTTCGGGGGCGGCGGCCCGCACTTCTGCCTCGGCAAGTCCCTGGCCATCATGGAGATCGACCTGATCTTCAACGCGCTGGCCGACACCCTGCCCGACCTGCGGCTGACCGGAGAGGAACCGCGCCGGCTGCGCGCCGCCTGGCTCAACGGCATCAAGGAGCTCCGGGTCAGCCACGGTTGAGCGCCCGCGGCCGTACCGGTTGCGCGACGGCAGGGGTCGCTCCTCCCACGCCCCGGCCCCTGCCGTCCCCTGGAATGCCCGGGGGTGCGCGCCAGGGGCGTACCCGGCGTGCGGGCGGGGCGCATCAGGGGCGCACGTATGCCGGATCGTTGGCTTCCGGACCATTGTCCTGAGACCGGTGGGGCGTCACACTGCGCGGATGAACCTTCACGCTGCCGATACAGACACCGCTCACCGGGTGGATGCCCGCTGGCAGCGGCTGCCCACGACGTGGCGGCTGATCCAGGAGCGCGGCGGGCCCGAAACGCTCTGCCGCGGCGTCATCGAGCTCATCGAGGCCGCCTCCGCGCAGCCGCAGCTGCGCCGGCTGTACCCGTTCACCCGCCAGTGGACCCTGTGGTTCAGTTCCTGCACCCGCCACCCCTTCAAGGTGGAGGCACCGGCCGCCGAGCCCACCCCCGACGGCCGCTTCCGGGTGCGCAGCCCCAGCCTGAACACCGTCATCGCCGAGACCGACACCGCCGAGGCCGCCATCGCGCTCGTCGTGGACCGGCTCTCCCCGGGCGGCGCGGCGGGCCGGTGATCGCCCCGAGTGGCGCAGGCGTCGCCCGCGGCGGATCCTGACAGGACGCGGCGATCCACCGAAGGGGTGCCGGGACGGGTACGAGACCCTATCGGCACCCCTTCGTCAGGCCCGGGTACGCGACTTCGTCAAGCCTGGGTACCCGACTTCGTCAGGCCCGGGTGCGCGACGCGGCGCCCGCCCGCTCCGGCTCGCGCGGCCGCGGCACGCTCAGCCCGGCCGGCAGGACGGCGCCCCGCGGCCCCGACAGTACGTAGACGAGCCCGAACCCGGCGCCGACGACGACCGCGCCACCGACCGCGTCCAGCACCCAGTGGTTGGCGGTGGCGACGATCGCGCACACCGTGATCAGCGGGTGCAGCGCCCCCAGGAGCTTCTGCCAGCCCTTCGGCGCGAGCACGATGATGACGACCCCGCACCACAGCGACCAGCCGAAGTGCAGCGAGGGCATCGCCGCGTACTGGTTGGAGATCGCGGTCATCGCCCCGTACTGCGGGTTGGCCAGATCCTGCGGTCCGTGCACGGTGTCGATGAAGCCGAGCGCGGGCATCAGCCGCGGCGGCGCCAGCGGGTAGAGCCAGAAGCCGATGAGCGCGAGGACGGTGGCCAGGCCCAGGGAGGCGCGGGCCCAGCGGTAGTCGCCCGGCCTGCGCCAGTACAGGACCGCCAGGATCGTCAGCGGCACCACGAAGTGGAACGACGTGTAGTAGAAGTTGAAGAACTTCTCCAGCCAGGGCGCGTTCACCACGGCGTGGTTGACGGCGTGCTCGACGTCGATGCCCAGTGCCCGCTCGACGGCGTGGATCTGACTCCCGTGGCCCTCGGCGAGGCTGCGGCTGCTGGGCGCGGCGGCCCGGATGTGCGAGTACAACGAGTACCCCACCCGTATCAGCAGCAGCTCCAGCAGCAGGTTGGGGCGCGACAGCACGCGCCGCCAGAACGGCAGCAGCGGCACCCGCGACCACCGGGCGGCGGCCGGCCGGCCGTACTCCGTCGGGACGGGCGCACGCCAGTACGGCGAGGAGCGCGGCAGGAACGGCACCGCGCAGGCCGCCGCCAGCGCGGCGAGCAGCAGCACGTTGTCCCGTACGGGGGCCAGCGCGGCCAGGTTGGGCAGCAGCACATCGCTGGGCAGCGTCATGGCGAGCACCACGGCCACCGGCCACACGGGCCGGTCCGCCGCCCGCTTGCCGACCTTGCCGGCCACCGCGAGCAGGACCCACAGCAGCTGCTGGCGCCAGCCGGTCGGCGCCACGGCGACGGCCACGCAGCCGGTGACGGCCACGGCGAGCAGCAGCTGGCCGTCGCGGGCGTAGCGGGCCGCCCGGCGCAGGCCGACCCAGGCGATCGCGGCCGCCAGCGCCACGTACAGCAGGATCTCGAGGGGGCCGCTCAGGCCGAGCCGCAGCAGCGCGCCGTGCACGGACTGGTTGGCGAGGCCGTCGGGGGCGCCGCCGAGGCCGGTGCCGGCCAGGTGGTGGACCCAGTACGTCCAGGAGTCGCGCGGCAGGGCCGCCCAGGACAGCACGGTGGCTCCGGCGAACGTCGCGGCGGCGGTCTTGGCGGTGGGGCGGCGGCCGGTGAGCCACAGCAGCGGCGCGAAGAACAGCAGCGCCGGCTGGAGCGCGGCGGCGAGGCCGACGAGGAAGCCGGACGGGCGCTCGCCGGGCACCCGGAAGACGGCCAGCAGCACCAGCAGCACGGGCAGGACGGCGGTCTGGCCCGGCGAGGCGGCTTCACGGACGGGCAGCGACACCATCATCAGGCCGACCAGCACGGGCGCGGCGAGCAGTGCGGTGCGCCGCGGCACCGGATCGGGCAGACTGCGCGCGGCGACCAGCCCGACGGCGGCGACGAACAGCAGCGTCACACAGGTCCACGCCACCTCCAGCGAAGGTGCCGCAAGGCGGAGGAACGGCCGCAGGACCAGCCCGGCGAAGGGGGTCCCGGTGAACTGGCCGGCGGCGTAGAGCGAGCCGGGAAAGCTGCTGGGGAGGTGGAAGTCGCTGAGCCACTCGCCCGGTGGCACCCGCAGCACGGCGGCGGCCTGTCTGAGGGCGAGGACTCCGGCCAGCGCCCACAGGAGGAACCGTGCCGCTCCCAGTCTGCCGCTACCGCCTATGACCCCGGCATGTCCGTTCGCACCACTGTGCTCTGCCGCGTTAGCCACGCCTCGCCGGCCTCCCGCCCTGTTGACCGCAACCTTGACTTCGCCTGGCTGCCGCGCTTCATGCACCACGTCATTACCTGGGAGGACGATATCCCCCAAGGGATCCCCAGGGTGGCGGGCATGAGCATCGTGAAGATCAACAAGTCTGTCAGCGCACGCACACACGCCCTGACCTGCGGGTGATCCGTCCCGGCACGGTCAGCGCACGAGCCGCAGGCCAGATGCCCCGCCTCCGCGGAGCGCAGGACGCGAAAGAGGCCCCGCCGACCTGCGCGGGCAGGATGCGGGGGCGCTTGCCTCAGGCGGCCGGCCTTTCCGGATGCACACGTCAGCCTTCGCGCAGAAGGTGGAAGCGACAGGATTCCGGAGAGAGGACGGCTCATGTCCATGCTCGACAAGCTCAAAGGCCTGGTCAAGGGACACCCGGACCAGGCGCGCCAGGGAGTCGAAAAGGCCGGGGACGCCTTCGACGCAAAGACTCAGAACAAGTACCAGAGTCAGGTTGACACGGCGCAGCAGAAGCTCAACGAGCAGATCGGCAACCCGCCCGGCAGCGAGGGCGAGCGTCCGTCCCCGTCCTAGAAGGAGCTTCCAGGGACCCGTCCGTCCGAGGAGGCGAACAGGTCCGAGCACCGCGGGAACTGCACGCCTGACAACTCCTTCCGGTACCCCGGAAGGTGGTCATGGCCGGTGGAGTTCCCGCGCCCTGCCGTTCGCCCGGAAACCCTCGGAAGCGTCTTCACGCCGCCGCGACCGGCGGATGTAGGAGACTGCACGCACGTCGTCAAGGCCAGGCGCACGGCCCGGCCTTACTCCTGAGAGGTGTCATGTGCCCAGTGTTGTAAAGATCAACGCACTGACCGTGCCCGCCGAGCAGCGGGAAGTACTGGAGCAGCGGTTCGCCTCGCGGGCGGGCGCCGTGGAGAGCTCGGACGGGTTCGAATGGTTCGAGCTGCTGCGTCCCGTGGAGGGGACGGACCAGTACCTGGTGTACACGCGGTGGCGGTCGGAGGAGGACTTCCAGGCGTGGATGGAGGGGCCCATGAAGGCGGCACACCAAGGCGGCGGCGCGGGTTCGGGCTCGGGCTCGGGCTCGGGTGAGCGGCCGAAGCCGGCGGCCTCCGCGTCGACGGTGTGGTCGTTCGAGGTCGTGCAGCAGGCGGCGCCGAAGCCGCAGGGCTGAGCCGGGGCCGCGCTACGCGGCGCGGTGCGGGCGGGCGAGCGGGCGGGACGAGGGGGTCGGCGCCGGAATCGGCTGGTACGGCCGGGGCGGCCGTGACAGCGGTGACCGCTGGGGCAGCCGCATCAGCTGGATCGGCCGGTTCAGCCGCTGCCGGTTCAGCCGCCTGCCGGTTCAGCCGGTGTCGGTTCAACCGGTGCCGGTTCAACCGGTGCCGGTTCAGCCCCAGAAGGCGTCCTCCTCGTCGATGTCCTGCGTGCACTGGTCGACGTCAGTGATCTTCCCGCCGACGATCGTGAAGAAGAGGCCTTCCTGGATCTCGATCCCGTGGTCGCCCCGGTCGCCGCGCGCCGTGTGGAAGGCCATGACGTGGCCGCGCCCGTCGACCAGCACCGCGTGCAGATCGACCTGGAAGGTGCCCTTCGTCTCCTCGCCGAGCCGCCGGTACATGTCGAGGACGGCTTCACGGCCCTTGTGGTGTCCGGAGAACGGGTTGCTGCCGGGCACGTGGTGGATGACGTCGGCCGTCATCAGCGTGCCCAGCGTCTCCATGTCGCCCCTGCCGAAGGCCTCGTAGCCGCGGCGGATCAGGGCAGCGTCGGGGTGCTCGGCCATGTCGTCTCACGCCCTCCATATGAGTGATTGACCCTTTTTCCTATCATCGGCCCGTACCTGTGGATATTCCACGCGGCGAGACGCGCACGGACTCCACAATGACGCCATGAACATCGTCAACACGGGCAGCAGCCCCGCCGCCACCGGCCCCGCAACGGGCAACTGGACCGTCGTCACCGAGCACTTCGCCACCGCCGACGCCACCACGCTGCGCCGCGCCTACTACGCGGAGGTCGCCGGCCGGTACTGGAAACGGCCCGCCACCGAGGCCGAGATCGACCAGGGCCTGCGGGACGACCCGGACGACGGGCTCGTCCCGCCGACGGGCCGGTTCGTCGTCGGCCGACGGGACGGCAGGCCCCTGGCCTGCGGCGGCATACGGCTGCTCGACGCCGTCACCGCCGAGCTCACCAGGGTGTACGTGGACCCGCGCGCCCGCGGCACCGGCGGCGGGGCGGCGCTGCTCGCCGCCCTGGAGGACGAGGCCCGCGCGTTCGGCGCCGAGCGGGTCCGGCTCGACACCCGGTCGGACCTGGTGGAGGCCCGCGCGTTGTACACGCGGCACGGGTATGCGGAGATACCGGCGTACAACGCGGGACGGTACGCGGAGCACTGGTTCGAGAAGCCCCTGGCCTGAGCCGGGCCGGCCGGCCCGGCTGCCGGGCTCAGGGCGCGGCGTGGTCCCGGCGCGGCTCGGCGTCATAGGGCTCCTCGGCGTCGGATCCGCAGAGCTCCGCGTTGATCTCCTTGACCAGCTTGACCAGGTCGGTGGGGCGGTCCGGGCCCCACCAGTCGCCGAGCAGTTCGGCGAGCGACTCCTCGCGGGCCTCGGCCAGCTTCTCGGCGCACTCCCGCCCGCGCTCGGTCAGGACCAGCGGCAGTCCGTCCCGTACGGCCAGTCCGAGCTCCTCGATCTGGCGGGCGGCGTCCGTGATCACCCTCACCGGCACGGTGGTCCGTTCCGCGAGCATCGCGGGCTCGGCGGAGCCGTACTTCTTGATCCGCAGCAGCAGCCAGCTGGCCGCGGGCAACAGGTCGAGGCCGGCCTTCTCGGTGATCTTCTCGTAGACGTGGCGGCGGCCCTCGCGGGTCCCGAGGACCGTGAGCGCGCGGGCGACCTCGTCGCGGGAAGAGCGGTGGACGGGGTTGGAGGCGAGGGTCTCGGTGACGTCGGGCGCGGTGACCGAGCCGCGGAGCACGTCCTCCTTGAGGAACCAGGCGACGACGAAGGCGAGGAGGACGACGGGCACGGCATAGAGGAAGACGTCGGTGATCGAGGCCGCGTACGCGTCGAGCACGCGGGGCTGCAACTCGGCGGGCAGTTGTCGGATGGCCCGCGGATCGGCCTCCACCTGCGCGGCCGTACCGGGCGGCACCGCAAGCCCGGCGAAGGCGGTGGCGAGCTTGCCGTCGAGCCGGTTGGTGAAGACCGTGCCGAAGATCGCGACGCCGAAGGAGGCGCCGATGGAGCGGAAGAAGGTGGCACCGGAGGTGGCCACGCCGAGGTCGGCGTAGCTGACGGCGTTCTGCACGACCAGCACCAGCACCTGCATGACCAGACCCAGTCCGGTACCGAAGACGAAGAAGCAGAGGCTCATCTCCCAGGTGCCGCTGGTGCGCTCCAGCTGGTGCAGCAGGAGCAGCCCGATCGCGGTCACGGCCGTGCCCGCGATCGGGAAGACCTTCCACCGTCCGGTGCGGCTGACGATCTGGCCGGAGGCGGTGGAGGAGATCAGCATGCCGAGCACCATCGGCAGCATGTGGACGCCGGACAGGGTGGGCGAGACGCCCTGGACCACCTGGAGGAACGTCGGCAGGTAGACCATCGCGCCGAACATCGCGAAACCGACGACGAAACTGATCACCGAGCAGAGGGTGAAGGTGCGGATCCTGAACAGCCTCAGCGGCAGGACGGGTTCGACGGCCCGCCGCTCGACGAGGAGAAAGGCGGCGAGCAGCACGGCGCCGAGGACGGCCAGGCCGATGATCCGGGTCGAGCCCCAGCCCCAGGTGCCGCCGAGGGAGGCGACGAGCACGAGGCAGGTGGCGACGCAGGCGATGAGGAACGTGCCGAAGTAGTCGATGGTGTGTTTCGAGGGGCGTGCGGGGATGTGCAGGGCCGCGGCGATGACGACGAGCGCGACGAGACCGATGGGGAGGTTGATGTAGAAGACCCAGCGCCAGGAGAGGTTGTCGACGAACAGGCCGCCCAGCAGCGGTCCGAGCACGCTGCTCGCGCCGAAGACGGCGCCGAAGAGGCCTTGGTACTTGCCGCGCTCGCGGGGCGGGACGATGTCTCCGACGATCGCCATCGACAGCACGATCAATCCGCCGCCGCCCAAGCCCTGCACAGCGCGGAACCCGATGAGCTGCGGCATGTCCTGGGCGAGCCCGCACAGCGCCGATCCGATGAGGAAGAGCACGATGGCGCACTGGAACAGCTTCTTGCGTCCGTATTGGTCGCCGAGCTTGCCCCACAGGGGTGTGGCGGCGGTGGAGGCCAGAATGTAGGCGGTGACGACCCAGGACAGGTGCGCCATGCCGCCCAGCTCGCTGACGATCGTCGGCAGGGCCGTGGAGACGATGGTCTGGTCGAGGGCCGCGATCAGCAGACCGAGCAGCAGGGCGCCGATGGAGGCGAGGACCTCGCGGGAGGCGTGTTCGGCGGCTGGGCCGGACGTGTGCGGTGGGGGAGCGGGTTCCGCGGCGTCCTTGGTCACATCCTGAGCCATCCGTTCCTCCTCGGGCCGGATCAACATGTCCATCCTGAGCGGTGTGGCCGGTTATGGCCTCTCGGGTGGGTTGGGCGGGTCCCGGAGGGTCTGCATAATCGCAGGCAATGGCCAGGGAGGGATTCCAGTGAGCGCTGAGCGCTGTCCAGAATGCGGCGCCGTGGGCGTCGACTGCGGGTGTGCGCCGGGGGCGGGTTTCGAGCCGCTGCGCATCCGTCCGTACGTGACGCTTCCCAACCCCGGCCAGTCCGACGGCCCGCCGCCCCCGCAGCCGGTGCGGGGCGTGGTGGCCGGCCCCGCGGGCGGGCACGCCCGCCCCGGCGAGGCGCCGCACGGGGACGACACCCCGGCGTACGGGATACCCGTGGCCTGGCCGGACACACCGCCGCAGGCGGTCTGGCCGGCCGAGACGGTCCAGCTCCGGGCGGCCGACCCGGCAGCCGGCACCAGGGGCGGGGGGAGGGGTGGGGGTGGGGGCCCCGAAAAGCGGTCCGGCGCAACCGGCCGACGGCGGTTCCCGACGATCCTGGCCGGCGCCGGCACGGTGGTCGCCGTCGGCACGGCGGCCCTGGCGCTGGGGATGCTCCCGCGCTCCGGTGACAGCGACACCGTCCTGCTGGACGCCAAGCCGTCCGCGCCCGCCGTGAGCGTGGCTCCGGCCGGCCCGACGCAGCCGACATCCACGGGCAGCCCGTCCCGCTCGGCCTCAGCCTCGGCTTCGCCGTCATCGAGCGCCTCGAAATCGGCATCCCCCTCCGCCTCGCCCAGCGCCTCCCGCACCTCGGCACCCCCGACCCCGTCGGCCAGCTCGAGCCGCAAGCCGAGCACCCAGGCACCACCCCCGACGCTGAGGTACGGGGATTCGGGCCCGGAGGTGGAGAAGATGCAGCGGCTCCTGGCCGGGCGGGGCTACTACAAGGGGAAGGTCAGCGGCAGGTTCGACGACCGCACGGAGAACGCTGTCTCGGATTTCCAGTGGCAGAACAACATCGACGAGGACTGGGGCGTCTACGGTCCGGAGACCCGGCGGGCTCTGGAGGGCACGGGCTGATTCCTCGCGGAGTGGCGCGGACCGCCCCATGTTTTGTATCGTGTAGAAACAAAGTGGTTCCGCCCGCACTCCCTGACCGGTGGGCGGAACCGCTTGTTCTCTTTCCTGCCCGTCTGGAGCACCGCCGATGCCGGCCAGCACCACCACCGCACCCGTCGTCCTGACCGCCAAGGCCCTGCTCCTGGACATGGACGGCACCATCGTCAACTCGGACGCGGTGGTCGAGCGCTGCTGGCGCGACTGGGCGGTGTCCCACGGGCTGGATCCGCAGGAGGCCCTCAAGGTGGTCCACGGCCGGCAGGGCTACGCCACGATGGCGATCCTCCTGCCGGAGCGCCCCCTGGAGCTCAATTACGCCGAGAACACCGTGATGCTCGCCCGCGAGACCGCCGACACCGATGGCGTGGTCCCGGTCGGCGGAGCCGCGGAGTTCATGGCGGCGATCGAGGGACTGCCGCACGCCCTGGTCACCTCCGCGGACGCGGCCCTTGCCGCGGCCCGGATGACCGCCGCCGCCCTGCCCATGCCCGAGGTACGGGTCACGGCCGAGTCCGTCCAGGCCAGCAAGCCCGACCCCGAGGGCTTCCTCAAGGGCGCCGCCGAACTGGGCGTGGACCCGGCCGACTGCATCGTCTTCGAGGACTCCGCCGCGGGCATCGCCGCGGGCCGGGCTGCGGGCATGCGCGTGATCGGCATAGGCCCCCGGGCCGCGGCCCACGCCCCGACGGCCCACGTCCCCGACCTGACCTCGATCGCGGTGACCACCACCCCGGACGGCTCGATCCACCTGACGCTGACGCCGGGAGCCTGAGGCGCGGTCGGGGCGGGGTGGGGCGGGGGTCGGGATCGGCGCGAGCCGCTGACTCGGCGGCGCGGAAGCCGGTGGGGGCTTCGGGGCCGGGGGCGCATACTCCGCGTCGGAACGGCAGACCGGGACTTCGGGGCGGGGTTTCGGTCGGCCGGGGTCGGCGGACCCGCCCCCGAACCCCCGCCCGGCCCTTCCGCCGCCGAGCGCGCAGACCCCGCCCACCAGCCAGCGCCCCCCTACTGCCCCACCCGCCCGTCGATCCGCTCCCTCAGCAAGTCGGCATGGCCGTTGTGGCGGGCGTATTCCTCGATCATGTGGACCAGGACCTCGCGGAGCTCCATCGGCTGTCCATCGCTGTCGCCCGTGACGCCCAGGTCTGCGGCGTCGGCCACCAGCTGGTCCGCGAAGGCGACCTCGGCCCGCCACGTGGCCCACGCGTCCGCGACCACCACCGGGTCTGCCACCGCCTCTGTGAAATCCGCTGTCGGATCCTCCGCCGAGCGATAGTGCCGTCGTACGTCCTCGCCCGCCATCACGTGCCGGAACCAGTACTGCTCCACCCCCGCCAAGTGCCGTACGAGCCCCAGCAGGGACAGGTTCGACGGCTCGACCGAGCGGCGTGCCATCGCCTCGGCGTCGAGTCCGGCGCACTTCAGCTCCAGCGTCAGCCGCTGGTCGCGCAGGTATCCGGCGAGGATGGCGCGTTCGCCCTGGAAGCCGCCGTCGGTCCGGGTGTCCTCATCGGGGTGGACGAACATGTTGGACCAGCCGAAGCGCCGCTCGGGTCCGGGCCCGGACGTCGGCGCCGCCCCAGACGCAGAAGCAGAAGCAGGCACAGGCACAGGCACAGGTGCAGGCCCGGACGCGGACTCGGAGTCAGTGCTGTCGATCACGCCCGCAAGCGTGCCCCGCACGTCCGCCTCCCGCAAGGAAATATCCCGCGCCCTGTCCGCCCCCTGTCAGCCCGCGATCGCCTCGTACAGCGAGAACGCGGCCAGCGCCGCCATCACGCCCGCCGCGACCTTCGTGATCAGGTGCAGCGGCACGTACTTCATGAGGGTCTTCCCGCCCAGGATCCCGATGCCCGCGACCGCCCACAGGGCGAGGACGGCGCCGATGCCGACCGAGACGGGGTTGTCGTACCGTGCGGCGAGGTTGGCGGTCATGATCTGGGTCAGGTCACCGAACTCGGCCACGAGGATCAGCATGAATCCTGCCCCGGAGACCTTCCAGAAGGACTGGTCGGCGGGTGCCTTGACCGCCTCGTCCCCGTCGCCCTTCTTCAGGAGGAGCATGGCCGCGCCCGCGAGGAAGAGAACGCCGACGACGGCCTGCACGAGCCGGTGCGGGAGCAGGGCCAGCACGCTGCCGGCGGCGATGGCGAGTGCGACGTGGACGGCGAAGGCGGCGGCAACACCGGCGAAGACGTACGAGGCGCGGTAGCGGGTGCCGAGCATCAGTCCGGCGAGGGCCGTCTTGTCGGGGAGTTCCGCGAGGAAGACGACTCCGAAGGCGATCGCCGTGACGGTGATGCTGAAGGTGCTGCTGAACACGGGGGCGGAACCTCAATCGGTCGGGCGGGACGCCATCGATACCGAGAGACCTGGGGTGATTCAGGGGTCGCTTCGGCTCGGCGGCGCCCTGACTGCGTCCACACACCCGGTGTGTGGACGGGTGCAGATGAACAGGAACAGGACACTGCGGCCGAAGGTCTCGCTGGCCGGCCACTGCGTGCGACCTGCCTCCGGGCGCCGGCTGGGGTGACCCAGCAGTATGTCGACGGTCCGGCGAAGAGCTACTCCCCTTCTGCTCCCCTCAGAATACGCGACGCCCGCTGCCGCCCGGAATAGGCCTTTGGTCCCGTCGGGCCCATCCTGCTCGCCCCGCCGGTCCGCTCACCCGGGCACGCACCGAGCAGCACGGTCGGCAGCCCGCCCGGCCGCCTCGCCGGCCGCCCCGCCGACCCCTCACCCGGGCCCGCGGAGCAGCACATGCAGCACATGCAGCACTTGCGGCACTTGCGGCACATGCGGCACATGCAGCACATGACAGCGCGCCCCGCCCCACACCCGGCCGGAGTCACACCCCCCACCTCGCCGTCACCCTCACCCCCACCAGGAAGCTCAACTTCCATTTAATTCCGGGGAGTTACTCGCGGCCCACATATGACATGCCCATGTCGCAACCCTGTAACCTTGCGCCCGCCGCCACGCAATCTGGCGCCGCCACCATGGCCGCGCCCCTCCGGGGCCGACCGGCCACACCCCCCCGCATCCAGGGAGCCCCCTCATGGCCCTCAAGAACCTCATACCCGCCGTCTACGCGCGTCGAATCGGCGTGCTCGCGTCAGCAGCCACGCTCGCCGCCCTCACCTCCCTCGTGAACGCGCCCGTCGCCCAGGCCTCCCCGCCCACCCCCATCAGCGCCGCGGCCGCCCGCTCCTACCTCGCCACGGTCACCCCGAAGACGGAGGGCTCGCTCAGCGGCTACAGCCGCAGCCTCTTCCCGCACTGGAGCACCGTCTCCGGCACCTGCAACACCCGCGAGACGGTCCTCAAGCGCGACGGCGTCAACGTCGTCACCGACTCGTCCTGCGCCTCCGTGAGCGGCAGCTGGTACTCCGAGTACGACGGCGCCACCTGGACCGCCGCCGCCGACCTCGACATCGACCACGTCGTCCCGCTCGCCGAGGCCTGGCGCTCCGGGGCCAGCTCTTGGACCACCTCCAAGCGCCAGCAGTTCGCCAACGACCTCACCCGCCCGCAGCTCATCGCAGTCACCGACAACGTCAACCAGGCCAAGGGCGACCTCGACCCGGGCAAGTGGCTGCCGCCGCGGACCGCCTACCGCTGCACGTACGCCCGGATGTGGGTCGAAGTGAAGCAGTACTGGGGTCTGAGCATGGACTCCGGCGAGAAGACGGCCCTGGTGAACATCCTCAACGGCTGCTGATACGCAGACTGGTCCGGGGGCCGAAACCGGAGGCCAAACCGGAGGCCAAACCGGAAGTCGAACCGGAGGCCGAAACAGCCGCCGACCGGACACCGAACCGGCCCCCGAAGCAACCCGCGAAGCAGCCCCGAACCGGCCGCCGACCATTCACCCGGCCTATCCCCCGCCAGGGGGAGGCCGCGCTCCCCCTCCCCGTCGTACCGTGATCGAAGCGGCTACGGAGGAGGGGGAGTTGCATGGCCGGATTGCGTCTGGGGCCACTGCTTCGCTACGTCGACTGGGACACGGGCGGTTCGGCCACGATATGGGTCGAGGCCGACCGCCCGTGCACGGCCGAAGTGCGCTGCGCCGACGGGGCCGGCGGCAGCGTACGTACCTTCCAGGTCGCCGGGCACCACTACGCGCTGGTTCCGGTGACCGGCCTTGCCCCGGGGAGCACCACGGCGTACGAGGTGCTGCTCGACGGCGTGGGCGTCTGGCCGCCGGCGGGCACGGCCTTCCCGCCGAGCACGATCACCACGCCTGCCGTCACGGCGCCCGGGCGGCCCGCCCCGGGGCTGCGGGTGACGTTCGGGTCGTGCCGGCAGGCTGCGCCGCCGGCCGGCCGGCACGGGCCGCACGGTCCGGACGCCCTCGACACCCTCGCGGCGCGGCTGGCCGCCGATCCGGATGAGGTGCGGCCGGATGTGCTCCTCCTGCTGGGCGACCAGGTGTACGCGGATCAGCTGTCCCGGGAGACCAGACAGTGGCTCGCGGCCCGTCGGGACCTGCGGGAGGGCCCCGGCGCACAGGTCGCGGACTACGAGGAGTACACGCGGCTGTACTACGAGTCCTGGCTCGACCCGGAGATCCGCTGGCTGCTCTCCACCGTCCCCAGCCTGCAGATATTCGACGACCACGATGTCGTGGACGACTGGAACACCAGCGCGGCGTGGCTGGCGGAGATGCGGGCGACGCCCTGGTGGCAGGAGCGGGTGCTCAGCGGGCTGATGTCGTACTGGGTGTACCAGCACCTGGGCAATCTCTCGCCGGCCGAGCTCGCTGCCGACGCGCTGTACGAGGCCGTACGCAAGACCCCGGACGGTACGGATGCGCTGCGGGCCTTCGTCGCCGCGGCGGATGCCGATCCCGGCTCGGTGCGCTGGAGTTACCGGCGCGACTTCGGCCGGTCGCGGCTGCTGATGGTGGACACGCGGGCGGCGCGGGTGCTGGCCGAGGACGGGCGGGCGATGCTGGATCCGGCGGAGCAGGAGTGGCTCCGGGAGAACGCGCTGTCCGGGCACGGCGGTTACGACCACCTGCTGATCGGGTCCTCGCTGCCGTGGCTGATGCCGCCGCTGATCCATGATGCGGAGGTGTGGAATGCCGCACTGTGCCGCGGTGAGCGGGGGCCGCGGTGGGCGCGGATCGGAGAGGATCTGCGGCGGCGCAGCGATCTGGAGCACTGGGCGGCGTTCCCGGCCTCGTTCGCGGCGCTCAGCGATCTGATCGAGGAGGTGGGGACGGGGCCGCGGGCGCCGGCGACGGTGTGCGTGCTGTCGGGGGACGTGCATCACGCGTATGTGGCCGAGCCCCGAATACCCAGTACGGCGAGGGTGTTCCAGTTGACGTGCTCGCCGGTGCACAACTCGATCCACACGGCGGTGAAGTGGGGTTTCCGGCTGGGCTGGTCGCGGACGGGGCGGTGGCTGGGGCGCGGGTTCTCGCGGCACGGGCGGACCGGTCGGCCACCGCTGAGCTGGCGTCGTACGGGTGGGCCGTGGTTCGGCAATCAGCTGATGACGCTCGCGCTGGCGGGCCGGTCGGCCCGGCTGCGGCTGGACCAGGCGCACAAGGGGCGGAAGGGGCAGCAGGGGGCCCGGTTGGTGACGGTGCTGGACCGGGAGCTGACGGCGGTGGATTGAGTACGGCGGGGTGCGGGGCGGCACGAACGGGCCGACAGCGCAGGCGCGACGACCGACGCGAACGCCACGGACGACGCGACCGGTACGGAGGACGGGGAGTCGCAGGCTGGGCTGACACACGGGACTGACACACGGGACTGACACACGGGACTGACACAGCGGGCCGACACACGGGGCCGACACACCAGGCCGACCCACCGGGCCGACACACGGGGCTGACACAACAGACCGCACACACCAGACCGACACACCGGGCTGGCGCACTGTGCTGACACCCGGTGGGCCCAAGGCGCCCCGGGCGTACGGTGCAGCATCACCAGGCGTACGCTGTATGGCTGTCAGCCGCCCCTGCCGCTCCCCCGCGACGTCGCGGCGCTTCACGCCGAAGCACGCCAATCGGACTGGGGAGTCCCGCTTTGCTTGAGACTCTGGGGTCGCTGACCGCGAGCCCATGGATCTACGCCGTGGTGGCGCTGTCCGTCGTGCTCGATGTCTTCCTGCCGGTGCTGCCGAGCGGGGTTCTGGTGATCACCGCTGCGGCGGCAGCGGCGGCCGCCGGGGCGGCCGGGCCGGTGCCGGTTCCGGCGCAGGTGCCGGACATCCTGGCCCTGCTGGTGATCGCCACGACCTCGTCGGTACTGGGTGACATGGCAGCGTTTCGGCTGGCCCGGCGCGGCGGGGCCCGGCTGGACCGCGCGATCGCCCGGTCCCGCCGGCTGACCCTGGCCCAGGAACGCCTGGGTACGGCCCTGGCCCGCGGCGGCGGCGCCCTGGTGGTGATCGCCCGCTTCGCCCCGGCCGGCCGCTCCGTGGTGTCCCTCGGCGCGGGCAAGACCCACCGCAAGGTCATGGAGTTCCTGCCCTGGTCGGTCCTGGCGGGCATGGCCTGGGCCGGGTACAGCGTGGCCCTGGGGTACTTCGGCACCCGGTGGCTCGGCGCCACCTGGCTCGGCACGGCGGTCTCCGTGGTCGCCCTCTTCGCCGCCGGGGCCCTGGCGGCCTTCGTCATCCGCCGCCCCGCCCCGACGGCGGCGCCTGCGGCGTAGCCCGCGGCCCTCTTCTCTCTCCGGCATCACCCCTCGTACCGACTCCCTCGGGCGGCGCAGCGGCTCACCCGTTCACCCGGCCCCGATCGCCGCCCCGGGCCCGGGCTGCTGCGCCGCCGGAGGCCCTGATCGTCGTCGGCCGCCCGGTCGCGGTGGTCCCCAGGGAAGCGGACGGGGTCCCGGCGGGACCTAAACGGTGGCCACCGCGCCTCTGACCTGCAGCCCGTCCAGCAGGTCCCGCGTCGCCTCGGCAATCGCCTCCACGGCGGCCTCGAAGACCTCCTGATTGTGCGCGGCGGGCGCCCGGAACCCGGACACCTTCCGTACGTACTGCAGTGCGGCGGCGCGGATCTCCTCCTCGGTGGCCTTCTCGGGGATGGCGGGCGGGCGCAGGGTCTTAATCGAACGGCACATACCCCCACTATCCCGCTACCGGGGCAGCTCGGCCCCGGACAGTTTCATGATCAAACCGGCTTGCAGCCGCGCCCGCAGCTCGGGGTCCATGACCTCGTCGAGCAGCTCGACGGCCTGCTGCATGGCTGCGGCGGCCCGCCGGTCCTCGCGCAGCGAGGTGGTCTGATCGGCCATGTGCCTGAGCGCGATGTCGGCCCGCCGGTGAAACAGCTGCCCGATGAGCGTGACGACGACGCCGACCGAGCTGGTGACCACACCGAGATACAGATCACCGCTGCTCTCGGCCTTCCACACGGCCAGCGCCACCCCGAGCAGCAGGATGGCGGCGCCCGCCCCGGCAAACCGCTGGCTGGTGGCGAAGCTGCTGCGCGCCTGCGTCAGCCCGTACGCGTAGTACTCCACGAGCACGGTGGTGAACTCGGCGTCCCCGTGCCCGTCCCGCCCGGCCGGTATCCCCCCGACATCGGCGTACTTGGGATCCTCAGCGACCGGCGCGGGCTCCGCCACCTGCGCGAGCAACCGCGCCCGCTCGGCATCCCGCCGCTGGTCGAAGCTCCGGATCTCCCTCCCCCACCCGGCCAACACCACGGCGACCAACAGAACCGCCGCCCCACCCACTGCAACCCACTCCCCCATCCCCGCCCCCTCCCCCACCACGCGGACCCCAAACCCCCGACGGCGCCCGCTCAGGAACTCCGCGTCCCGCCAAGCGCCTTGCTGCTGCACCCTCCCGCGCCCGCGCCCCCGCCCCGGCCGGCTCGGCCCCGCCTGCTGCACCCCGCCACGGCGCCCCGCGCCACGGACATCCTGTGAGCGCGGTATGTGCGCCGCCCTCTCACCCGCCTCACCCGGCGGACCCGCCGTGGTGAGGAGGCAGCTCGGCGTTCTCACCACGTGGGGGGGGAAGGGCGCAGGCGTGATGGTCGTCGGCAGCAATGTCAGGGGCGTCCCGGTCATTGCGACGCGGTTCCGGAAGGCATACGGCCTCCGAGCCGATCTGACCCGACGCCACGGGCCGAAACCCGTGCCCGTGCAGCTGGCACTCGACCTGGACGTGGAAGAACTCGACGAGGAGCACGTACATCCGAACGTGACCTGCGGCGGAGCCGCCACCACCGGAAGAGCCCCCGGCCGCGCCGGTGAAAGGCGGGACAGGGGGCTCCTGCACGGGCTTCGCGGTTACTTCTGGCCTGAAACTTGCTCTGGCCTGGGTCTTCACCTCAAAGCGCAAGGTCGGGGGATTAGGGCTTGCAGATGATTTACCCGTAGCTTCCCGGTTCGGTGGTCGTTGGTGTGCTATGGAAGCGATCGAAGACATAGCGGTGGCGCTGGCGGCGAAGTTCACGGTGCTGTTGCCACATCTGGATGAGCGCCAGCGCCGTCTGCTGCTGGCGGCCGAGGCCCGGTCGATCGGTCATGGCGGAATCAGAC